>NZ_JARXOV010000020.1:0-83604 GCF_030162955.1 Comamonas jiangduensis | reverse complement strand
ACGTTTTATATCTGAAGCTCAATCTATCAGAGCGCGAAGCGCTTCTGGAAGTGAAGCAGCCTTCTCGCGCTGCGTATCAATCCACAGCACGGTGGCCCCGCCCGCCGCGCAGATCACGCCCGGCTCCTCCACGCGCTCCAGCGTGGTCCAGGCATCAAAGGTCACGCGCGCCGGGTTGCTCACGTACAGCTTCATCAGCACGGTGTCGGGGTACTTCAACTGGCGCTTGAAGTTGCAAAACGCATTCGCGATCACCGGCGCCTGGCCATTGGGCAGGTGCAAAAAGCCAATCTCGCTGAGCCACTCAATACGCCCGTGCTCCATGTACTTGAAGTACACCGTGTTGTTGACATGGCCCATGGCATCCATGTCGCCCCACTTCACCCCAAACGTGGTTTGGTAGACCAGCTTTTTATCCTCTGGAATCTCCAGTCTCATGCCCCTGGCTCCTGCTTTTTCACTAATAGGCACATCTTGTCTAAATCACACCTGAAGGCAGTCCCGTGAAGGACAGATGACGCCCAGCCAGCGTCACCGATGTGACTCCAACCATCATTCAGGCCACCAATCGTGCCATCTACCCCTCAAGTTTTTAGGTAGATGCAGTGAGCCCGCATAGAATCAGCCGCAATTTGTGGCAGTCAGCACGAGCGTGCCATTCAGGTTTTTAAATTTCCAAGAGAGACACCCCGATGACAAACGAAGAAATCCTGGCGCAATACGGCCCCCGCGAGGCCATGGAATACGACGTGGTGATCGTTGGTGGCGGCCCCGGCGGCTTGGCCACTGCCATCCGCCTCAAGCAACTGTCGGCAGAAAAAGGCCAAGACGTCTCGGTGGTGGTACTCGAAAAAGGCTCTGAGCCCGGTGCGCACACCTTGTCGGGCGCCATCATGGACCCCATCGCACTGACCGAACTCATCCCCGACTGGAAGGAAAAGGGCGCCCCTCTGAACCAGCCAGTGACCGAAGACTCCATGGTCTTCTTCAGCGAAAAAGGCTCACTGCGCACTCCCAACTTCCTGCTGCCCAAGTGTTTCCACAACGAAGGCAACTACGTGGTGCGCCTGGGTTTCGTCACCAAGTGGCTGGCAGACCAGGCTGAAGCGCTGGGCGTAGAAATTTTCCCCGGCTTTGCCGCTGCGGAAGTGCTCTACAACGAAGATGGCTCCGTCAAAGGTATTGCCACCGGCAACATGGGCGTGGGCAAGGATGGCGAACCCACGGGCGACTTCCAGCTGGGTATGGAATTGCACGGCAAATACACCATCTTCGCGGAAGGTGCGCGCGGCCACTTGGGCAAGCAAATCATTGCCAAGTACCAGCTGGACGATGGCAAAGACCCGCAAGCCTACGGCCTGGGCATCAAGGAGCTGTGGGAAATCGACCCCGCACGCCACAAACCCGGCATGGTGCTGCACACCGGCGGCTGGCCCATGGACAGCAAGACCTACGGCGGCGGCTTCCTCTACCACCTGGAAGACAACTTGGTCACATTGGGCTTTGTCACCGGCCTGGACTACGCCAACCCGTACCTATCGCCGTTTGAGGAAATGCAGCGTTGGAAAACCCACCCCAACATCCGCTACTACCTCGAAGGGGACGAAGCAAAGGGCATCAAGCCCGCCAAGCGCATCTCTTACGGCGCGCGGGCCATCACGGCTGGCGGCATCTTGAGCCTGCCCAAGTTCGTCTTCCCCGGCGGCGCGCTGGTGGGCTGCGACGCGGGCTTCCTGAACGCTTCGCGCATCAAGGGCAGCCACGCTGCCATCAAAACCGGCATGCTGGCCGCTGAAGCCGCGTACGAAGCCATCGTGGCAGGCCGCCAGGGCGATGTGTTGAACGCCTACGAGACTGCCTTCGAAAACAGCTGGCTGTACGACGAGTTGTGGAAGGCACGCAACTTCAAGACCTGGTTCAAGAAGGGCCTGAGCACCGCCACCGTCATGAACGGCCTGGAGCAATTTGTGCTCAAGGGCTGCATTCCATGGACGCTGCACCGCGACAAGCCTGATCACGCCTACCTCAAGCCTGCGGCAGAGTGCCAGCCTATCGAATACCCCAAGCCCGATGGCAAGCTGACGTTTGACCGCCTCTCCAGCGTCTTTATCAGCGGCACCAACCACGGTGAAGATCAGCCTGCGCACTTGACGCTCAAGGACGCTTCGGTGCCCGTGAAGGTCAATTTGGCCCAATACGCTGGCCCTGAAAGCCGCTACTGCCCTGCCGGGGTGTACGAATTTGTGGACGATACCGAGCAAGGTGGCAAGCGCCTGCAAATCAACGCGCAAAACTGCGTGCATTGCAAGACCTGCGACATCAAGGACCCCACGCAGAACATTGTCTGGGTCACCCCCGAAGGCGGCGGCGGCCCGACCTACTCCGGCATGTAAGCCCTCGCTGCATGCATCTTGCAAAAAAGGCTCGCAATGCGAGCCTTTTTTTATTACCACCTGCACAAAAAACAAACAAGGCGCATCAAAACCAACATCAACGCAATAAATCTGCGTGCTGTAGGAAATCTGACACATATCCCTGTGCAGGGCAAAAGCAGCACGCAGCCGCTGCTATAGACTTGATCCGCGCAAAGAACGGGCGCAAAAGTGGCACATCTGGCCCATTCTTTGCATAGATCACAGCCATATTGGCCTCATAACAACGGTGGAGAAAAAGCAATGAATTTCAAGTCTTGGGCACCTTTGGGTGCAGTCGCTTTGGCTATCGCTTCCATGACCAGCGCACACGCTGCGGACAAGTCCGTGGCAGTGACAGCCATCGTCGAGCACCCCGCCCTGGACGCCGTGCGTGACGGCGTGCAAGCAGCTCTGAAGGCAGAAGGTTTTGAATCGGGCAAGAACTTGAAGTGGCAATACCAGAGTGCCCAAGGCAACACCGGCACTGCGGCCCAGATCGCCCGCAAGTTCGTGGGTGACAAGCCCGACGCGATTGTCGCTATCGCTACCCCCTCGGCCCAGGCCGTGGTGGCCTCCACCAAGACCGTGCCCGTGGTGTTCTCTGCCGTGACAGACCCCGTGGCCGCCAAGTTGATGGCTTCGTGGGAGCCCTCCAAAACCAACGTGACAGGCGTGTCTGACCTGCTGGCCCTGGACAAGCAGATGGAGCTGGTCAAGCAGGTTGTGCCCGGCGCCAAGCGCGTGGGCATGGTCTACAACCCCGGCGAGGCCAACTCCGTGGTCGTCGTCAAAGAACTGCAAAAACTGCTGCCTACACTGGGCATGACGCTGGTGGAAGCCGCAGCTCCTCGTTCGGTGGACGTGGGCAGCGCCGCGCGCAGCCTGATTGGCAAGGTAGACGTGATCTATACCAACACTGACAACAACGTGGTGTCGGCCTACGAATCGCTGGTCAAGGTCGGCCAGGACGCCAAAATCCCGCTGGTAGCATCGGACACCGACTCCGTCAAGCGCGGTGCCGTGGCAGCCTACGGCATCAACTACCGCGACCTGGGCGAACAGACTGGCCGCATGGTCGCTCGCATTCTGAAGGGCGAAGCACCTGGCACCATCAAGCCCGAAGTCAGCACCAAGATGGAGCTGTTTGTGAACCCTGGCGCCGCGGAAAAGCAAGGCATCAAACTCTCTGATGCTTTGGTGAAAAACGCAGCAGAAGTCGTTAAGTAATTTCTCCTCGTGCATGCAGGCAGGCGCCCATAAATCGGCCCTGCCTTTTTTCGTTTCCTCCCAGCAACCGACTGTTTCTGCTCCATGTCTTTGTTTTCGCTGCTCGGCGCCATTGAAATTGGCCTGATCTTTGCCCTCGTCGCGCTGGGTGTATATATCTCTTTTCGCTTGCTGCGCTTTCCTGACCTCACAGTCGATGGCAGCTTTCCTTTGGGCGGCGCCGTGTGCGCCGTACTGATTGCCGCAGGCTATAACCCTTGGGTAGCCACCTTGGCAGCCACCGCAGCAGGCGCTGCAGCAGGCATGGTCACAGGCTGGCTCAACGTCAAGCTCAAGATCATGGACTTGCTGGCCTCCATCTTGATGATGATTGCACTGTATTCGGTCAATCTGCGCATCATGGGCGGCCCCAACGTGCCGCTGATTAACGACCCCACCATCTTCAACCTGCTCCAGCCCGAGCGCATGGAAGACTACGTCTTCCGCCCTCTGCTGTTGCTGGTGATTGTGGTTGCAGCCAAGCTGGCACTGGACTGGTTCTTTGCCACTCAACGCGGCTTGGCCATTCGTGCCACTGGCTCGAATGCCCGCATGGCGCGCGCCCAAGGCGTAAACACGGGCTGCATGATTTTGCTGGGCATGGCCGTATCCAACGGACTAGTGGGCCTGGCTGGCGCCATGTTTGTACAGACCCAGGGCGGCTCTGACATTTCCATGGGGATTGGCACCATCGTCATTGGCTTGGCGGCGGTCATCGTGGGTGAATCGATCCTGCCCTCACGCAAAATTATTTGGGCCACGCTGGCCGTGGTGATCGGCGCCATCGTCTACCGCTTCTTTATTGCCGCGGCTTTGAACAGCGACTTCATTGGCCTGAAAGCCCAAGATTTGAACTTGGTCACCGCTGTGCTGGTCACGATCGCCCTTGTCATCCCCCAGCTCAAGCGCAAGCTGAGCCGCAAACCTTGATGCGCCCACCATTGCAGAAAGTTGTGAATCTATGTTGAGCGCACAAAACCTCGAACTTACCTTCAACCCCGGCACCCCGATTGAAACCCGTGCCTTGCGTGGCCTGTCGTTGAACATTCCCGACGGCCAGTTTGTGACCGTCATTGGCTCCAATGGTGCGGGTAAATCCACCTTCTTGAATGCCGTTTCTGGCGATCAAAGCGTGGACAAAGGCAGCATCCAGATTGCCGGCGAGGATATGACACGCAAACCCGTCTGGGACCGTGCCCACCGCGTGGCCCGCGTGTTCCAAGACCCCATGGCAGGCACCTGCGAAGACCTGAGCATTGAAGAAAACATGGCGCTGGCACACTGCCGCGGCACGGTGCGTGGCCTGTCACGTGCTGTGAAAAATGAGCACCGTGCGCTGTACCGCGAACGCTTGGCCACTTTGGGCCTGGGATTGGAAAACCGCCTGACCGACCGCATTGGCCTGCTCTCGGGCGGACAGCGCCAAGCCGTGAGCTTACTCATGGCGGCCCTGCAACCTTCTCGCATCTTGCTGCTCGACGAGCACACTGCCGCACTGGACCCCCGCACCGCAGACTTTGTGCTGCAACTGACCGACCGTATCGTGCGCGAAAGTAAGCTCACAACCATGATGGTGACCCACAGCATGCGCCAAGCACTGGATGTGGGTGAGCGCACCGTCATGCTGCACCAGGGCCAAGTGGTACTGGACGTCAGCGGCGCAGAGCGTGCCAAGATGGACGTAACTGACTTGCTGCACATGTTTGAAAAAGTGCGCGGTGAAAAATTGGCAGACGACGCCTTGCTGCTGGGCTAAAACTCGTAAAAACCATAGCTTTTAACGATTGCTGGATAAGCACTAGAAGCTATTTTTATTAAAAAATCCAGAACACCCGCACAACAACACCGTCGCACGCACTGGCTGCACAGCGCAAAAGCAGCGTTTTGCATTTCATGCTCTAAAACTGAGTTACAATTAGTGCTTGTTTACAAGACACCACGGTCTTGCACCAGATACCAAACCCAAGCTTTTGAGCTTGGGTTTTCATTTCAGCAACATAGCTCTGCTGCGTTGCACGGAAGGGTGGATGAGCGGTTTAAGTCGCACGCCTGGAAAGCGTGTGTGGGTTAATAGCCCACCGCGGGTTCGAATCCCGCCCCTTCCGCCAGAAATACTGCAAAATCAATAACTTGCAGAATCCAAAAAGGGCATGCCCTCATAAAAAAGCTCGCTTCTGCGGGCTTTTTTGCTTTCTACCTTAGCTGTATGCTTTGGCATGCTTGCCGCCACCCTCCTCTGCCTTGTCGTCGGCATCAGTGACGGCGACACCATCTCTGCCCGCTGCCCTACTCAGGATGCAGCCCACCCATACCAGCAAATTAAGGTTCGCTTTCAAGGCATTGATGCGCCAGAACGCAAGCAGCCTTTTGGTAACCGCTCGCGCGAAGCCCTGTCCGAACTGGTCTACATGAAAGAGGCTGAGCTGCGCTGCAACAAACTTGAATTGGTTTTGCTCACAAACGCTGCCATCTGGTCTGCAGGCAGCGGGCGGCTGAAGAAGTAGCCTTGCACCTCGTCACAGCCCTGCGCGGCCAAGAATTGGCACTGCGCCTGCGTCTCCACGCCCTCAGCGATGGTCTTTAAGCCCAAGCTGTGTGCCATTTGCACAATGGCTGCCACAATGCCTCGATCATCGGCGTCAGTCACGATGTCACGCACGAAAGACTGGTCGATCTTGAGCTTGTACACACTGAAACGCTTGAGGTAGCTTAGTGAGGAGTACCCGGTGCCAAAGTCGTCAATTGACAAGCGCACCCCACGTTCGTGCAGGTTGCGCATCACCGCCATGGCGTTTTCCGGCTTGTCCATAGCTACACTTTCGGTGAGTTCCAATTCCAGATATTCGGGGGGCAACTGTGCCGCGTCTAGCGTCTGACTGACCAACGCTGGCAAGTTGGAGTGGCGAAACTGGACGGCAGACAGGTTCACCGCCATCACCATGGGTGGCAAGCCGGCATCCATCCAAGCGCGCAACTGGCGTACTGCGGTCTGCAGCACCCAGGTACCGATAGCGATGATCTGACCATTACTCTCGGCCACCGGTACGAATTCGGCGGGCGAGATGTTGCCCATTTCTGGATGGTTCCAGCGCAGCAGCGCTTCTACACCAACCACCTGGCGACCATCTATCGTCAACTGCGGCTGGTAAACCAACTGGAACTGCTGCTTCTCCAGCGCCTGGTGCATGGCGCTCTCCAGCAGCAGGATACGCTCGGTACGCTCCTGCATTTCCACGGCAAAAAAGCAAAATCTATTGCGGCCATCCTGCTTGGCGCGGTACATGGCGGTGTCAGCGTGGCGGTATAGGGTCTCAAAATCCTGACCATCAGCAGGGTAGAGCGCGATGCCGATAGAGGGCGTCACCATCAACTCCAGCCCTCCTAGCTGGTAGGGTTGAGCCACGGTGGTGAGTATTTTTTGGGCCAAGCGCGCGGCATCGTTTTCCTGCACTTGCGGCAGCACCATCACAAATTCATCGCCGCCCACGCGCGCGACGGTATCGTTGTCACGCAGGGAAATCAGAATCCGCTGCCCTACTTCTTGCAGCAGCTTATCGCCTGCCGAGTGCCCCAGCTTATCGTTGACATGCTTGAAGTGGTCCAGGTCCATGAACAGCAGCGCCACACGCTGCCCCCCCTGCGCCATCGCCAGTGCGTGGCGTGCCCGGTCTTGCAGCAGCAGGCGGTTGGGCAGGCCGGTGAGAGCATCGTAGTAGATCAGTTTGTTGATGCGCGCTTCATCTTCCAGGCGCTGGGTAATGTCCACCACGGACACCAGCACATAACTGCCGTCCTCTTCCTGAATGGGCGTGAGTCCCACCTCTACCCGTATTTCATGACCGTCGTAATGGCATGCTGCAAGGTTGCGGCCCTTGGTCATTTGGCGCTCCGCTGCATCTCGCATGAACGCCTGGCGGTTGGCCTTATGCTCATCCCAACAGGACAGCGGTATGAGTAAGCCCAGCGGCTGGCCTTTCAGCGTGCCGGGAGCATAGCCAAATAGCGTCTCTGCATGGGTATTGGTCATCACAATGGTACCCTCTGCGTTCACCATGATCATGGCATTGGGGGATGCCTTGACCGCACTGCGAAAACGGCCCTCGGAGCGCTTGCGCTCGGTGACATCGACATGTGAACCCATGAAGCACAAAGCTGCGCCGCTCGCATCGCTTTGTCTCTCGCCGCGCGCCAGTATCCAGCGGTAGCTGCCATCCTTATGGCGCAGGCGGAATTCGCTTTCGAACAAGGCATCTCTGGGCCCTTGCGTTAAAGCTTGCACCTGCTGCATCACGATTGCGTAGTCTTCGGGGTGCAGCAGCTCCTCCCAAGTGGAAAAATGGTTGACCAGTTCATGGTCTTGGTAGCCCAGTTGCGCTTTCCAGACCGGGGAAAAATAGGTATCCCCTGTGCTTGCATCCCAACTCCACAAACCGGTACCCGAAGCGCGCACCGCCAGTTCCAGGCTGTGCCGTGACTTGGCCAGCTCTCGATAGGGGAGCTCCACGTTCTCAACGACCACCGCACGATAGATGAACAGGTAGGCAATCACCTTGTAAATATGCCCCAGCACGTTGTAAGCGCCTGTCATGGTGGTGTAGAGCGTGAAGAACAACTCGCTCATAGCGAGCGTCATGACGGCGGCAAACAGCAATGCCGCATTGAAAGGCTGCGGCGCACGCATGCGCAGCAGCAACACACCGGCAGTCACCACGTTCATCAGGATGTACAGATACTCCAGTGCTTTCTTGGACCAGGTGAGCCCTTCGCCAAGTACAAACCACACCGGCAAGGCATCCTCGTGCGCAATGGCAGCCCAGTTGAGCAAAACCACCAGGGCCACGAGGCCCGCAAATACACCAAGCTTCATGGGCCTGCTGACCTGTGCGTTCCAGGGGCGTATGCACACCACAAGCAAGCCAAAAGCTGCCAAAAAGCGTGCGCTCATCCAGAAGTGCAGGTGCTTATCGGAATCATTGGGGCCGAGAAAGTCGGGCATACCCCCATAGGCCGCCATGTGCGAAAAATCCAGCAAGCCAACCGCAAAAAACACGCTGGCTAGCAGTGCTAGGTTGCCAGAGCTGATCTTCTCAAAGTTGTTCCACCCCACAGCAAACACCATCATCGCAATGACGATTGAGAACGTCTCCATCAGCAGGTGCAGGGCCAAGTAATACGGAATGACCGAGGCGCCCGGTGTGTTTGACGTGCCGTAGTCGGTGTGCAGGAGCCAGGTAAGCAGTTGCACGACTGCCAAAGTCACCAGAACGGGAAGCACCCTTCGCAGCGTGCCTGTATGTGATTGATCCATCCCCCAGGGACTTACAAGCTGGTGACCGATAGGAGGTGTCTTTGACGTCATGGGTAGGTAGAAGATGCGTTCAACGTTGCGTCACCCTTGGCGGGCTGCGCGCAACTGGCCACCATGGCCGCTGTCGGGCGCATCTTAAAGAAAGAATTTTTTATAAAGTTGCTCTAGATACAAGAAAATTTGTTTTTGCAACAAAGCCTACCCACGGCTGGAGTTAGGGGTGTGAATTGGTCTTAGTTTCCTAAATGGCGTATCTTCACTTCAAGTAAATGACTGCTGCTTGGCAGAAAGCATTCATTCATGTTGCGGACACGACTGGCAGCAACCGCTGGAGGCTGTGTGAAAACGCATGAAGCACTGGCATCAACAAAAAAACGACCCCTCAGATCGCTCTGTAAGCGTTTTTCTTGACCGAGGTAATAGTGTGAAGAGCCCTGAATCTCCTACCTAGGCGAGTTTTCACACAACCTCTGGCGTTTGCAGAGCATTAAATTAGTTATCGTCCGATCGCACCATCACCGCTGGTGGCCCGCCAGCACTGCATCGTATAGTCCTGCAGGTACTCTAGTTTTGCGGTGTCTTCTCCGATGGCTTCTCGGTGGTCGAGAACACGGCGTTGTACGTCTGGGTCGATTTCGATGGTGTCATGGCCCACGCTGCCGGGGCTTGAATCGCTGGCCCCGCCACCGGTGGGCACGTACTTGGTGATGAGACGCACCCCACAAGTGCGATCAGCGACACAGCCGCGCAGGCGGCCAAGCTCTTTTTTGTCATCTTCCAGTCCTTTCCATGCACGCGCGTCGGCGGCTGAGATTGCGTTGTTGGCTTCGATGCCTGCTTGCTTGATGGCCTCGGCCACTTCCAGCGCCTGCCGGTCACGCTTTGCCAGCTCCTGGGCATGCTGGCCAGACAAGCGCCAGCCCTGCACCGCCCAGCCTGCAATAAAAATTCTTGTGCTTGAGAGCGCAATTGCGATCTGCTACTGGCTGATAACGGTAAGCCCTGGGCTCATGCCAACGACGCGCAGTGCCCGTCGCTTGCTGAGCCCTTTGCAGTTCATGTGGCTCACCAACTCCCGCCTTGCAGGTGCGCTCAAATGGATCACGAACCTCAGGCCTTGAGGCTGCGTTGTACTGCTTTCAATTTGTTGGGCGGTAGCAGGGTTTGTGCGGAAGACTCATATTTCAAGCCTACTGCTTGCTGCCCATCGTTTTATTCAACAACGCCGGGGCGACGCTGTCGTCCTGCACAACCGCTGGCAAAAACAGCCGCACCAGCAAGCCGCCACCGTCTGCCCGCTCCAGGCTCAGCCGTCCGTCTGCACTGGCGATGATGCGCTGCACAATCGTGAGCCCCAAGCCCGTCCCCTGCCCCAAAGGGTTCTTGCGCCAAAAGCGCTTTAAGGCTTGCTCGCACTCTGCCTCACTCATGCCAGCCCCATAGTCGCGCACGTGCACGTAAATGCCGTCTTGGGTGGGAGCCAGTTCAATGACCGCATCCACG
Organism: Comamonas jiangduensis; assembly: GCF_030162955.1. Lineage (NCBI taxonomy): Bacteria > Pseudomonadati > Pseudomonadota > Betaproteobacteria > Burkholderiales > Comamonadaceae > Comamonas > Comamonas jiangduensis. The sequence goes on along the minus strand of NZ_JARXOV010000020.1, from coordinate 73,113 downwards.
GCTTTATCACCCACGTTATGCCGTAAAGCGTTGTCGATCACATTGCCGACCGCGCACATCAGCAGGGGCAATGGCAAAGGCAGCACAAATTTGCATGCATCCCACACCGCAAGCGCATCAGGGCGCACCTGCGTCTCCAAGGCGGAGGCATAGCCTTTGGACAGCGCATTTTTTTGCGACTGCTCACAGGCACGCTCAAACGCCGCAAGAATGTCTTCGCCTGCCAAATGCTGCGACACCAAACCTTGCGTACCCTCCAGCCTTGCCAACAAGAGCAACTGCTCCAAGGTATCGTGCATATGAGTGATTCCTTGCTTGGCGTTTTCTAGGGACTGGCGCATCTGCACCAGCGCAGGATTCTCTGCTTTGTCGCCACGCTGGCACTCGCGTTCAAAGAGCAGTTGCATCACTTGGACATGCGTCTTGATCGCTGTTAGGGGGGTACGTAGCTCATGCGCCGCATCGGCTGTCCAGCGCCGCTCGTGCTCCAGGGCTGCATGACTGCGCAGCAACAGTGCGTTCAAGCTTTGCACCATCGGCGCCAGCTCCGCAATGTCTTGCCCTACTTGAATAGGTTGATCGTCTTGCGGTGGGCGCTTTGCCAGCGCTTGCTGCAAACGCCGCAGTGGCTCCAAACCCCTCGTTCCCACCCACCAGGTAATGGCCAGCAAGCCCAGCAGCGCCATGGCAAAAGGCAGCACCATGGCGTAGGCAAACGATTGCACCAAGTGTTCGCGCACATCAATTCGGTCTGCCGTGGTGATACGGATGCCGTTTTCTTCCAGCACATAGGTGCGCCATGGCTTTCCACCTTTGGTGATGCGCCCAAAGCCCAGATCTTCGACCTCACCAAATCCGGGGCTGTTTTCGGTGCGTGCAATCGGCAGCACTTCCACCTCACTGCGCACCAGACTGACTTCACATGCCACCCCATCGCGCGCAATCACAGGTGTCAGGTCTGCGGGCTTGGTACCCTTACCGACGGCTGCAACCTGCGCCTGCGAGAACTGTCCCATGATGCCTGCGACCATGCGCGTGGAAGCCACCAATCGGTCGTCTAATACGCTTTGCAGTTCGTGGCGCATGCTGCTAAACATCCAGGCTGCCACCGTGCTCCACAACACGCAGATGGCAATGCACAAAGTCACCACCAGCCGCACACGCAGGCTTTTCATGCGCACCCCTTGCAATAGGCAGAGCCCAGCCGAAAGCCCAGCCCTCTCACGGTTTCAATAATGTCTGCACCCAGTTTCTTGCGCAGGTTGTGCACATGCACATTCACGGTGTTGCTACCCACATCCTGCTCAAAGCCATACAAGCTGTCGTGCAGCTGTGCAGGCGTGAGCACACGGCCATTCGCTTGGAGCAAAGCCCCCAAAAGCGACCACTCGCGGCGCGCCAATTCCACCGGCTGCTCCTCCACCCATGCTTCATGCGTGGCAGGGTTCAGGCGCAGCCCCGGCCACTCCAGCCAGTCACTGGCACGCCCGGCCGAGCGGCGGTGCAAAGCCTGCAAGCGCACCACCAGCTCCTGCAGATCAAAAGGCTTGGTCAAATAGTCATCACTCCCCTTTTGAAAGCCCGCAAGCTTGTCTTCCAGGGTGCTGCGGGCCGTCAAAATCAACACTGGCATTGCCAGATTCCGGGTGCGCCATTGGTGCAGCAGCTCCAGCCCACAGCCATCAGGCAGCCCCAGATCCAGCACGCAGACATCAAACTGGCTACCCGCGATCAGCAATTGCGCAGCGGATGCACTGGCCGCCACGTCACAGGTAAAGCCATGCAGTTCCAACCCTGCCTTGATGCCAGAAGCAACCAGCACGTTGTCTTCAACAATCAGTGTGTGCATAAATCCATCAGTACTTGCAAATATTGCGCACCCAACCGTACGTCATAGTGCGTGATGCCGCCTATTGTCTCCAGAAGCCTTGCGGCACGACTTGCGCTTACCGCTAACCAATCACACGCACAAGTGCTTGGCATTCACGCTGTGCACCAAACGACAAGCTGTGCCCTGTACAGAAAAAAACCCACCGCAAGCGGTGGGTCAAACCAGTACTCTGGAGGTGCACAGGTTATTGAAAACTGCGTCAAACCTTTCTGACACTTACGGGCAGACCTTGGCGTACCACCGCCCCGGACACCCAGTCAATCCACACATTGTCCTTGGCAGGGCGTGTGGGGTCTGCAAAGCCCAGGCGGTTCAGGTTCACGCCATTGCCGTGCTGGGGGTTGACATGCGTAGCTTTGCCATCAATCTTGTGCGCCACGGTACCCAGTTGCGTATGGCCATAGCCGTACTCAATAGCAATCGCGCCCTGGGCTATGCCGCTGCGCACCAGTGCCACGCCTTGCAGCTTGGCGCCGGGCGTTTTGACTTCAATGCGGTCGCCGTTGGCAATCCCCAGCTTGGCTGCATCTGCGGCGTTCAGGCTGATGGGGTTGTGCGGGTGCACCTGGCGCAGGCGCGGTGCGGCAATCGACATGGAACTCATCAAGTTGGACTTGTACGAGCTCATCGTCAACGGCCACTCGCTCTCGGGGAAGTGCTCACGCATGCTAGTGCCGTCGGCAAACCGTGTGGGGTACCAGGTGGGGCAGCCGCTGTAGCGCTCGCCCGTCATGGAGTGGCGCATCTTGGACAAGCCCTCGTGCCAGATCTGCACCGGGAATTTATGCGCCTGCTTGATGTGTTCGCCCTTCCACGCGTCTTCCACCGCATCAAAACGGCCACCACGACTCATCACCATGGCCACGCGGCGCACCTCTTCGGGCTTCACACGCGCTTCCAAGGCAGGCATCCATTTGCTCAGTCCTGTGATGGCAATATCGTCATCGCTAGCCTCAGGCACAGGCTTGCCTGCTTGGTAGGCAATATTGCACATGCCGCGCAGGTAGAAGTCTTCGGGCGTTTCCAGATCCAGCGGCTCTCCGTCCTTGGTCGACATTGCATTTTTGCCAAAGCCTGGCAGTTGCAACTGCTTGGCCAGCGCAAACACAAAAGTCTCAAAGCTCACCGGTTTGCCGTCTGCAGTCTTGGCTGTAGCCGCCTTCACCGTAGGCCAACGCACCGTGCTGCTCTTGGCCACCACGTCCGCCCAAGGCGCACCCACACCCCAGCTTTCGTAGGTGACAGTGTCGGGCACGATGTAGTCGGCCAGCGCTGAAGTCTCGTTGATGAACGGATCCACCGACACAAACAGCGGCAGTTTCTTGGGGTCCTTGACCGCTTCGACCAAGGTGTTCTCAAAGCCACAAATCGCATACACGGGGTTGCTCATGTGGTTAATCCATGCCTTCACGGGATACGGGTAGCCCAGCAAGCCGGCCGCCAGCATTTCGCTGCTCATGCCGCCCGGTGCGGGGTACCACGGCGCTTTGGCGGGGTAAGGGTTCTCACCTGCCTCTTTTTTGCGCTTGAACTCGCTGGTTTTCTCGTACGGGAAGCGTGTGCGCGACAGTGCCACACCACTGGCCTTGACGGCCCCCTTGAACTGCGCAAAGTTGTAGCGAGGGCCGGGACCGAAGGGGCCAAAAGGACCGGCATCCAGCACCCAGCCACCCTTGACGTTCAGGTTGCCGATCAGGTTATTGAGCATGGCGATGGCAAAGGCCGTGTAAAAGCCCGAACCATTCATGGTGCCGCCCTGCGAATTCGCGACTGCCTGCTTGCCATGGCTTGTGAACTCCTTGGCCAAGGCTTCAATTTCTGCAACAGGCACCCCGCATTCCGCGGCGTATTCCTCCAGGGTCATGCGCTGCGCTTCTGTCCGCAGCTTCACAAATGCAGAGCACACAGCCACAGGCACCGATGCTTGCGTCGCGCTCTCTGCCTGCAGGGGAGTGAACATGCGCTCCACGATCAGCTCGGCAGGCGTGGCAACGGTGTGCGGCACCAGACTGCCGTCGGCCAGCTGCACCACATACACGTCTTCGGCAGGTGTTTTTTCATCGACCGGCTCCGGCATGGGCAAACCGATGTCTGCGCCACGCAGGAATTGTCCATAGCGCGGATGCTTGGGGTCGTTGATAAGCAAATGGGTCGCATTGCTCCAGCTCGCTTCGCCTGCGGCCGCCATGGCCACAGGACCGGGTTGTGTCAGGAACTGACGGTCGTAGCGCTCGTTTTCGATGATCCAGCGGATCATGCCCATCACCAAAGCCAAGTCAGTTGCGGGCTTGATGGGCAGCCAGCGGTTGTTATCACCGGAGGCATAGCTGGAGGAAGTCGGCAGCAGCGGTGAGACCACCACGTACTGGTAGGTTCTGGCATCGCGTGTGCGAGCCTCCGACAGCTCTCGACCTTGGCGCTGGAAAGGATTGCCCGCCTGCGCCGGGGCCGTGCCTATGAACAAGCCAAAACGCGAGTTCTGCCAATCCGGTTTGCCATGGGGCATGCCGGGAATATCACCCAAAGCCGCAGCAGTGCCCACACGGTAGGTTTGGCTGCAATATGCACCGTGGTTAGAGACGTTGACTGTGCCAAACGCCTGGCGTGCAAATCGGTTGATCAAAGGCGTGCGGCCTTCATTCGCCGAATCGGTCACCAGCAACTGGTTGGACTTGGGGCCATATTCTGGATTGGCCTCGTCGATCAGCGTTTTGACATCGCGAATGGCAGCCAACCCATCCACATGGCCTTCGCCAAACAAATTGCCACCCGCACAAATTTCTTTCACCAATTGCTCGAGCGAAATGCTTTGCCACTGCCCCGAGCCACGAGGACCGACGCGCTTGAGCGGAGTCAGCACACGATGGGGTGCCGTCTGGTGGGCGAGCATCGACGAACCGCGGGCACAGCTGGTGGCACGCCCTTCCAGACCATTGTCGCCACCCAGCATGGCATAGACCTCGCGTACGGGGGTCTCCATGGGTGCTGGATGGGTCGTTGCCAGGGGGTGATAGGGATTACCGGCAATGCGAATGATTTTGTTGCTTTCCGTGTCCACACGCACACGCACGCCGCACTGCGACCAACACCCTAGGCAGCTTGAAGGACTGACCACCTGTCCAGGCTGTGTTGTCAGCTGGCCGGTCACAGGGTCAATGCGAAACTCCGGCTGCAGTGAGTTGCCACGGGTGGCACTGGCGGTGGATGTGCCCGATGTGCCATCCATCAACCCTTTGGCACCACGTGCCACCGTTTGGCCGTAGCCCGCGGCAAAAGCCGCCAAGCCACCGGCCACGGCGCCACCGCGCAGCAGCATGCGACGGCGGGCCGCATCAGTATCTTTGGATTGTTCGGGAATGTGTTTTTTGTCTGTCATTTTTGCCCTTTCAGGGCAGGCTGCTGATGCTTTTGATAGCTATCAGCGCCCGTCAATATTGCGTTAGAGGCCTGTTTCTTTCAAAGTCTTGGCTACAAGGCTCAAGCAGTGCGCGGGTTGCGGGCGGGGAACACCTCCAGCGCCCAGGTCACCATGGCCACCAGTGCCACACACAAACCCGCCACACCCAGCATGCCCAGCAGGCCATCGCCGCCCCAAGGCATGTGGTACAGGTACAAGCCTGCGCCAAACTTGGGTACGCCCTGCACCCCCATGAACAGCGCCCAGCGGAAGGCCCAAGCAGCAGCGGCCAGCCCCAGACCCAGCACCAACGTAAAACCCTTGGCCTGCAAGCGCTGCTTGCCGCGCAACAAGGCACCCACGACGACCGCGCCAAAGATGGCCGAGCCGATCATGGTCATGCGCCACACCGGGAACTCCTGCACCAAGCGCAGGGCTTCGTTGAACGAGGGGCTCATACCCAGCAGACCGCTGAGTGCCCACAACACTGCCGCCACCACCAGTGCGGCAGCCAGCCACAGGCCAATGGCACGCAAAGCCTGCAAAGCGCGGGCGTCAGGGCGCAGCTGGGCGGGCAAAAAGCGCTCCACCACCAGGGCCACACCCACTGCAGCCAGCCAGCCTGTCAGCGCCAGGTTCACAGGCACCCACATCGTGTTCCACAAGGGGCGTGAGCGCACCACCATCATTTCCGCACCGGTATAGACCGTGATGGACAGTGCCGACAGCACCATCAACGGCGCCAGCCAGCGCAGCCAGCGCGCCTGGCCCAGCCACCAGCTGGCGCACATGGCCACCAGCAAGCCCATGAACACGGGCAGCAGCACCGCGCCACGCCACATCCACGACCACGGAGTCATGTGTGCATAAAAATGCCAAAACCGTGCGGGCTGGTGCAAGTCGGCCAGCAACGACACGGGAGCAGCCAGACCGCTGACGGCCAGCGTCAATACCGCCACAGGCAACAAGCGCTGCAGCGCCCCACCCGCTTGGCCGAAGGCGCACACACTCACCAGCAATGCAGCACCAGTGGCTACGCCAACGAGGAAAAAGTACTGCACCGCCCAAGGCAGCCACGCCACTTCGTAGTGCGGCGTCAGGAGTTCAATGATTTGCATAAAAGCCTCCGGGAAGTTCAGTGGTCTGACAGCAAGCGCACGCTGGCTTGGCCATCAACGCCGTTCACGAACGCATCGGGCAAGCCGATGTAGAACACGCGCGGCTCGGTCTTCATACCGGGCTTGAGCACCTTGATGTCGTCCTTGTCCGCTTGCATGCGCTGGTTGATCTCGCTGTCAGCGTCGTTCAAGTCACCAATCACGCGCGCACCACCCACACAGCTTTCCACGCAAGCGGGCAGCAAGCCTGCCTCCAGACGGTGCTCACAGAAGGTGCACTTGTCGGCGGTTTGGGTCTCGTGGTTGATAAAGCGGGCGTCGTAAGGGCAGGCCTGCACGCAGTAGCCGCAGCCTACGCAGCGCTCGTTGTCGACCAGCACAATGCCGTCGGTGCGCTGGAAGGTGGCCTGCACCGGGCACACGGGCACGCACGGCGGGTTGTCGCAGTGGTTGCACAGGCGCGGCAGGCTGACCATGGCCGGGGCACTGCCCTCACCCTGGTTCACCTCGTACTGCAGCACGGTGGTGCGAAACTGGCCGATGGGCGGCAGGTTCTCCACCGAGCAGCTCACCGTGCAGGCCTGGCAGCCGATGCACTTGCGCATATCCACCAGCATGCCAAAGCGCTTGCCTTGCATACCGGGTCGGCGGGTGGGTTGAAAATCTGGCGTCGCCGGCGCGGCTTGCGCTGCGCCAGCAAGCCCAAAGCCCGTGGCCAGCGCAACCAACTCTTGCAAGAAACTGCGCTTGCTGTCGGAGGTCGTGGGGGATAGGCGGTTTTCAGTCATATTGAAAATCCGTTTATTAATGGAATAAACTGATTTTCAACCCGCTGGCGGCTATTTATATTTGACCATTGTCAATAGTATAAGTCATTGTTTTTATTGGTATTTTTTGCAAATTTTCTGATTATCAAAAATCAACATTAAGGAAGTATTAAAAAGTCAAAATAATCGCGCACATACGGCAATAAAATCAAAATGCTACGATCCAGCCCCTGCTGCGTCGCCGCATCTGTGTTAGCGCTTAGCGATCAATACCGCGCCACAACACCACCAGCATGAGCACCGCAGCAATCACCCCGGGCCACGCAAACAACCCCACCACGGCCACTGGCACACACCACATCAGCAAACGCACCGACAAGGCGTAGTAATGCCCGGCCTTGCGCAGGCACTGCTGCCCTAAAGGCAGCCACTGCTGGCGCTGCGGGCTGCCCACGGGCATGCCTGCCACAAACCCGGCGTGGTGCCACTGGCGCGCAGACAGCATGGAGGTGATGAACGACATGCCCAGCAGCACCAGCACGGCCAACACATGCTGCAAAAACGCACTTTTGTTGCCGAGCGAGACCGTCTGCGCCCAGCTGCTGTAGAGCAAGCTGATGCTGCCCATGAACGCCAGCGTGGCGGCGGTGGCCGTCATCGTGCAGGACATGAGGGAGTTGCGAATGGTCTGCACGCCCAGCACTTCGGTACCCGGCGTGGCGGACACCGACTGCAGCCAATCGCTGCGCAGTTGGTCGTGCTGGCGCGTGGCGGCTGAAGGCCAGCACCACTGCTTGACAAAGTACACCAGCGCCAGCGCCAAGGTCAGCCACAGCGGCCACATCTGTTCGTGCATATTCTTAGCCTTTTAAGGCTCTAGCGCTTACGCAGCAAGCACTAGCAGCTATCAATAATAGTATTTTTCAGGCCGATCGCTTGGCCCATGCATGCTGCAGCACCATGCCAGCCAGCATTGCAGCCACAAACAGCCACACCTCAAAGCGCAGTGTCGCCAGATTCATCACGGCAGGGCCTGGACAAAAACCTGCCAGCCCCCAGCCCGCACCAAACAAAGCGGCACCCGTGAGCAGTTTGCGATCCACCGCCGTCGATGTGGGCAGTTGCATGGGCTCACCCAAAACCGAGGTCTTGCGGCGTTTGGCCCAGGTAAAAGCGACCAGCCCGACGGCAATGGCACCGCCCATCACCAGTCCCAATGAGGGGTCCCAAGTGCCCCCAATATCCAGAAAGTTCTGCACCTTGGCGGGGTTACCCATGCCCGACAGAATCAAGCCCAGGCCAAACACCAGCCCAGACAGCAAAGCAACGATTGCAATCATCACAACTTCCTCTCTTGCAGACTTAAGCCAGCACGTGGCGCACGACAAACACCGTCAGCACACCCGTGGCCATAAACATCAGCGTTGCCGCCAGCGAACGCAGCGACAGGCGTGACAACCCGCACACCCCGTGCCCACTGGTGCAGCCCGAGCCCAAACGCGTACCAAAGCCCACCAGCAAACCAGCCAGCCCGATCACCCAAGGGTTGGAAGGCATCTCCATCGCGGGCAAGGGTGCAAACCATTGCCACACGATGGGCGCAGCCACCATACCCAGCACAAACGCCACACGCCAGCCCCACTGCCTGACCGAGCCCCAGGTGGCGGCTTGCAGCAAATTACCAACGATGCCACTGATACCCGCAATACGTCCCAGCAGCACCACCATCAATGCCGCGGCCAAGCCAATGACCGCCCCCCCCGCCAGCGCCGACCAGGGCGTAAAAGCTTCCCAATAAATACTCATGCCTGAGCTCCATGTGCGGCCGGGCCGCAGAACAACTGATGCACCACTTGCATCAACTGCAAAGCACGTACATCGGCCAATTGGTACCAAATAAACTTGCCTTCACGGCGCGTGGACACCAGCCCCTCACGGCGCAGCACCCCCAGTTGCTGGGACAGCGTGGGCTGGGTAATGCCCGTGAGTTGCTCCAACTCGGTCACCGTGCGCTCTTGCAAGGCAATCTGGCACAGCAGCAGCAAGCGGTCTTCATTGCCCAAGAGCTTGAGCATGGCCACCGCCTCTGCCGCATGCGCGCGCATGCTCGCCAAATCCAATGCTGCAGCGGGGTCTACCGCTGGCTCCATGAAAGTTGTTTCCATCATCATTCCCACCAAGGGCACTTGTGACGCCCTCGGTGCCAAGTTAAACCGCCACCGACCGACTCATTGCTTGCGCTGCAAGGGACAGGTGCTCAGCCCCAGCAGCGGGTACAAAGGGCAAAAACGCACCAGCCCTGTGAGCAAAGGAATCACGCCCAGCCAGCCCCACCAGCCCACAGTGCCTGTGGCCGCCAGCGCAATCAGCACCAAGCCCAGCACGATGCGCAGCCCCCGATCCCAACCACCAACATTTGCTTTCATTACGATCTCCTGAGTTGTTGAAAACGTAGACGGTGTTGACTTTTGTCACATACACAACAAGCACGCTTCACTCAATCTACGTTTTTATATTATATTAAAAAAAATATTGATTGCATGACCGTTGCAAAAAAAGGAATCTCCATGCACACACCCCAGCCTCACATCGAATCGTTTTTTGACGACGTCACCGGCACGGTCAGTTATGTGCTGGCCGACACGGCCACCGGCCACGCTGCAGTGATTGACCCCGTACTGGACTTTGAGCCCAAGTCCGGCACGCTCACCAGCGCCAGCAGCGACCGCATGATCGAGTACGTGCGTGCCCAGGGCTGGCAGGTGCAGTGGATTTTGGAGACACACGCCCACGCCGACCACATCTCCGGCGCGCAGCATATTCGCCACCACCTGGGCGGCAAGATTGCGATTGGCGCCAACATCCGCCAGGTGCAGAAAATCTTCCGCACCGTGTTCCACTTTGAACGCAGCTTTTTGCCGGATGGCAGCCAGTTTGACCACCTGTTTGAAGACGGCGAAGTCTTCCACGTGGGCAACTTGGCGGTCACGGCCTTGCTGGTGCCGGGCCACACCCCCGCCGACATGGCCTATCTGGTGGGCCGCGATGTGTTTGTGGGCGACACCTTGTTCATGCCCGATGTGGGCACCGCCCGCGCAGACTTCCCCGGCGGGGATGCCGCAGTGCTGTACCGCTCCATCCAGCGCATTCTGCGCCTGCCTGCAGACACCCGCATCCACGTCTGCCACGACTACCCGCTAGCCACACGCGCAGCCGCATGGGTCAGCACCGTGGCCGAGCAAAAAGCGCACAACATCCACGTGCGCGACGGCATCAGCGAAGCGGAGTTTGTGGCCATGCGCAACTGCCGCGATGCCACTTTGGCCATGCCCACGCTGATCTTGCCTTCCGTGCAGGTCAACTTGCGGGCAGGCCGCATGCCCCCCGCGCAAACCGATGGCCGCACCTACATCCAAGTGCCGGTCAACGCCTTCCTCCAAGATGCCAGCCAAGCGCCAGACGGCATTTGGCAGCCCGCCCAATCCCAGTAATACCGTTCACTCGCAAACCGCAAGGAGATCACCATGAGCTCGTTTGACCACCAGACACTGACCCGCGACATCAACCATGCCCTGCGCCCCTTCCGCCAGTCGCAAAGCGCCGCGATGCAAGGCTTTGCGCAACTGGCCCAGGCATCCATGGCCGAAGGCGCCATCAGCGCGAAAAACAAGGAACTGATTGCGTTGGCCATTGGCGTGACGCAGCGCTGCTCCGGCTGCATTGGTTTTCACACCAAAGCGCTGCAAAAGCTGGGTGCAACACGCCAAGAGTTGGAGGAAATGCTGGGCATTGCCGTGTACATGGGCGGTGGCCCTGCCCTGATGTATGCCGCCGAAACCTTGGATGCCTGGGACAAACTGAACCCACCCACACAATCGGCGTAATACCTTTCGACCCGCGACGTTGAAGCTTGGCCTTTGGCCTGCCCCATAAAAAAAGCCCGGATAGTCCGGGCTTTTTTGGGTACAACTTTGATCCAACCAAGGCGCTAGAAGCCCAGCGAGTGCGGCAGCCACACCGACAGCGCAGGCACAAAAGTCAGCAGCATCAGCACGATTAACTGCGCCACCAAGAAGATCGGCAGCTCTTTGTTCAGTTCAGACAGCGTGGTTTTGGTGGCCACGCAGGTCACAAACAACAGCCCCCCGACCGGCGGCGTAATCATGCCCAAGGTCAGGTTCACCACAACCACCATGGCAAACTGGATGGGGTCAATGCCCAAAGCGTTGGCAATGGGCGCCAAGATGGGCACCAAGATCATGATGCCGGGCAGCGGCTCCATGAAAATGCCAAAAATCAGCAGCAGCACGTTCACCGCCAGCAAGAACATGATGGGAGACAGCTCCCAACTGATGATCAGTTGCGACAGGAACTGCGGAATCCCCTCGACCGTCAAAATCCAGGCAAACGGCTGAGAAGCCGCCATCACCAGCAACACCGAAGCCGTGAGCAAGCCCGAGCGTGCCGTGATACCAGGAATCGCATCCCAGCGCAGCGTGCGATACACCCACTTGCCACACACAAAGGCATACACCACAGCCACCACCGAGGCCTCGGTCGGCGTGAACACGCCAAAGCGGATACCAATGATGATCAGCGCCACCAGCAGCAGCACCGGAATGGCCTTGAGCGTGTTGACCAGCATCTCCTTGGCGGAAGGGCGTGGATCGGTCGAGCGATAGCCGCGCTTTTTGCACACCCACCAGTTCACCACGCACAGCGCCGCTGCAATCAGCAAACCGGGAATGAAGCCTGCAATAAACAGCGCACCGACCGACACATTCTCATCTTGCAGCGCGTAGATGATCATGCTGATCGAGGGCGGAATGATGGGGCCGATGATGGCGGAGTTGGCCGTCAGCGCCGCCGCGTACGGGCGGTCATAACCGGCTTTGGTCATCATCTTGGTCATCATGGCGCCAGGGCCGGCAGCGTCTGCCAAGGCAGAGCCTGAAATACCCGCAAACAGCACCGATGAGCCCACGTTGGCATAACCCAGCCCGCCGCGCAAATGCCCCACAAACTGTGCCGCAAAACGCAGCAGTACCTGGGTGAGCGCACCGCCGGACATCAGCTCGGCCGCAAAGATAAAGAACGGCACCGCCATCAGCGGAAAGCTGTCAATGCCAGTGAACATCTCCTTGAACACCACCAGCTGGGGGTATTTGCCGCCCACAAATACGGCAATTGCAGAAGCAATCGCCAGGGCAAACGCCACGGGAAAGCCCAGCACCATCAGCAGTACCAAGCACACAATCAGCGTCAAAGTCATCGTTTTTCCTTGTTTTGACCCTGCTTACAGCGAGCCTGCAGTTTCGCCATCAATCTCTTCGGAGCGCTCGAACTCCCCCTCCAAGATGTAGGAGCGCGCAATCAGCAGCAGGTGCACCAGCATCAGCAAAAAACCCACAGGCATGGCTGCATAGATGAAGGAAATCGGGATATCCGTGGCGGCCGTACTTTGGAAGCGGGTGCGCCAGACGTAATCGCTAGAGGCATACGTCATAAAGATGAAAAAGGCCGACAAGCCCAGCACCACCACCGAGCGTATGGCCCGTGCTGCACGCGTACTGACAGCGCGGTGCAGGTTGTCAATGGCCACGTGCCCCCCAAAACGCAGCGCCAGGCCAGCGCCCAGGAATGCCACCCAAATCATCATGTGGCGCGCCACCTCTTCCGCCCAGATGATCGAATCCCCCGTGGTGTAGCGCAGCACCACATTGGTAAAAATGATGACGGCCATGGCCAGCAGCAAAAGAATAAGTAACCAGCGGTTGGCTGCCACCAAGCCGCGTTCAAAGCGATCCAGCATAGGTTGTCGTTGTCGTATGCAGGCAAACATGCATGTGCATGTGGATGCCCCATAGCTCTTTCATTCAAGAGTCCACTCCGCCTGCTAGCCTATGTGTTGCACACCAGCTTGCAGGCACCAATGCGCAACATCGCGCTGCGTCACTGCCAAACAGCAAAAGCCTGCGGGGCTCTATCAGCACTCGCAGGCCTTGCAATACCGCAGCGGTACAACGGAAGCTGCGCTTCCTTACTTCACGTTGGCAATAGCGTCCAGCGTTGGCTGACCGAACTTCTTGGCGTACTGCTTGTAAGCAGGCTCCAAGGCAGTGCGAAAGGCTGCCGCATCCACTTTTTCGACCACTTGCATGCCGTGGCTCTTGGCCAGCTCTACGCCCTTGGCTTCCACATCATCCACAAAGGCGCGAGAAGCCTGTGCACCCGCCTTGGCACCTTCGGTAAAGGCCGCCTTTTGCGCATCAGTCAAGCCACCCCAGAAAGTGGGCGACACCACCAACACCACCGGTGCATACACGTGCGAAGTCAGTGTCAGGTGCTTTTGCACTTCCCACAGCTTGGAGGAAGTCAGCACCGAAATGGGATTTTCCTGACCATCGATCGTGCCTTGCTGCAAGGCGCTGATCACTTCGGGCCAAGACATGGGCGTAGGTGCGGCACCCAGGGTGCGGAAGGCGGTGATGTGCACAGGGTTTTCTGTCACACGAATCTTCAGACCCTTCAGGTCAGCCACGCTCTTGACCGCCAGCTTGTTGTTGGTCAAGTGACGGAAACCTTGCTCACCCCAGGCCAGTGCGATCAGGCCGCGTTGCTTGAACTTGGCCAGCAGGTCTTGACCAAACTTGCCATCCAGCACTGCGCGGGCGTGCTTGGTGTCACGAAACAGGAAGGGAATATCCACCACACCCACATCGCTGACAAAGTTGCTCAGCGCGCCGGTGGAGACGATGGCCGCCTCCACCGTACCCAGTTGCAAGCCTTCGATCAGCTCGCGCTCACCGCCCAGGGCGCTGGAGGGGAAGTGCTTGACGGTGAATGCGCCGCCCGTGGCTTTTTCTGCGGAATCCGCCCATGCCTTGGCGGCAGCGCCGTAGTGCGAGTTCACTGCCAGTGCGTAACCCAGCTTCACCTCTTTGGGTGCAGCCGCTGCGGTGCCCGCAGTTAGCGCCACAGCAGCAGAGGCACAAGCGGCGATAAAAGTACGGCGAATCATGACCATGGAAATGTCCCTCGTTTTGTCCAGCGATTGCACGCTTGCGCCGCCCACTCACCTTCCATAGTTCTTTTTCTACAGAAGGCGCTTGTAACGACAAAGCGCTTGGTATTTGAAAGTCTGATGCACATTGTAAAAAATTTGATCCACCCCAAACCGGGGGCAAATCCCCTGGAAAAAATCTTAAAAAATATTGAAAAACAAGGACTTGAAAATCAAGCACCCCGCCACAGCGGCTTCTACGTGTTTGTACGCACATACCGAAAAACGACGGCTGGCGCGCGTTGCGCGAAGAGCCCCTGCCCCAAGCTGCGACAAATCGTTACTCAGTGTTTCCCCGACCTACAATTGAACCTAACACCACCGCTTGGGACAGCACACACCATGGCAGCACGCACACCCCTCCCCGCGAAAAGCACTGACTCCAGCTTGGTCACAGGTTTGATATTTACCGTACTGGTGTTGGTGGCCGCGCTGATCGTGGGCGGCTACTGGATGCAAAAGCAACGTGGCGAGAGCGCCGAACGCATGCAAGCCAACGCCTACCAAAACTACCTGAACAACACGCGCCCCACGCCCATGCCCCCAGCGGCCCAAGCGTCAGCGGTGCGTAGCCAGCAAGCGCAGGCGCAAGAAACACGCCAATACCTGCTGGGCCACCCTGCGGTGACACCCGGCTCAGGCTTTGACAAACCCGGTGTGCAAACCACGGGCAAAGCGATTGTCCAAGCAATCGACCAAGCCAAGGGGCTGTAATGACCTGCGCACAACTGCTCGCTGCGCATTCGGTACCAAATAAATTCCCTACTAAATAAAAAAAGAGCTGCCAGCGCTGGTATTTACTGTGTTTCGCATAGAAAACATATGCAAACCCATCCATACCATGCGCTGGCAGCTCTTTTTTTAGAAGCACTCACAAGGCGCCGCAAAGCACGGCTGCGCGTGCATTTACTTCTTGTGCTGATGCACCCAGTCCACCACCTGCTGCACAAACTTCTGGATGAAGGCATGGCTGCGCTCAGCCACCGCGCCATCGGCCGTGAAAAAGCCGTCCTGGTACTGCAAGAACATCTCGGGCTGCCCCAGCGTGGGCATGTTCAGGTAGGCCAAGATATTGCGCAGATGCTGCTGCGCCAACGCCGTGCCAATAGCGCCAGGTGACATGCCTACCACCGCCGCCGGTTTGCCATCCCACACACTGTGGCCGTAGGGGCGCGAGCCTTGGTCCAAGGCATTTTTCAGCACCCCTGGAACCGAGCGGTTGTACTCGGGCGTGACGAACAGCACACCATCCACACTGCGCAGCGCATCACGAAACTGCTTGACCTGCGCTACCTCATTGCCGTCGGCATCCTGGTTGTACAGCGGCAAGTCACCAATCGCGACTTCTTTGAAATGCACGCCCGCTGGGGCCAGCTTCATGATGGCATGCGCCAACTGGCGGTTGAACGAGTCTTTGCGCAGACTGCCCACCACAATAGCAATTTGGGTTTGGCTCATAACATGCACTCCTTAGGTAGCGACGGGGTTAGTGACCTTGCCATTATGAAACTGGCCAACCCATTTGCATGCGTGGGCACACGCCGACAACCGCTGTCTGCCCGCACCCCATCAGGCACAATGCCAGCTGCTTTGCGCCGCCTTGCCTGTCTTTGAATGAACGCCCCCACCGCCTCTATGCCCTCTGCTCCCGCGCTGGAGCTGCAACATGTCCACCTGCAACGTGGCCGCACCCAAGTCTTTCAAGGCTTGAGCCTGCAGTTGCACGAACCCCGCATAGGCTTGATTGGCGACAACGGTGCCGGCAAAACCAGCTTGCTGCGCCTGCTGTGTGGTTTGGAGGCACCCGACCAGGGCCAGGTGCTCAGCCAGGGGCAGAACCTGCACGCCGCCGGCAGCCAGCGCGCGCGCTGGGTGGGCATGATGTTTCAAAACCCGGATGACCAGATCATTTTCCCCACCGTGGTGGAAGAGCTGGCTTTGGGCCTGCAGCCCCAGGGTTTGAATAAGAAAGCCGCCCAAGCCCAAGCCCGGCAATTTCTGCACGCACGTGGCTTGCAAGACTGGGCCGAACGTGCCGTCACCAGCCTCAGCCAAGGCCAGCGCCAGCATGTGTGCTGGCTGGCGCTGCTGCTGGCGGGCCCGCGCAGCTTGCTGCTGGATGAGCCTTATGCCAGCCTTGATTTACCCAGCCAAGCCCAGTTGGCACACGACATTGCGCAAACCACGCAGCAGGTGATTGTCTCCACCCACTTGCTCGATCATGTGCGCCATTTCCCCCGCGTGATCTGGATGGAGGGCGGCCACGTGCGTGCCGATGGGCCCGGTGCACAGGTCTGCGCGGCCTACGAAGCCCATGTGCGCCAGCGCATCGCCGCTTTGCACCCTCAGCCCCCCACGCACCATGGGTAGCCTCTACAGCGAACACCCTACCTGGCTGCACCGCTTAAGCCCTGCGCTCAAGCTGGTGCTGATGGCCGTGCTCAGCACCTTGCTGTTTCTGGTGCAGTCGCCCCTGGTCATGGGTATTTGCAGCGTAGCCTGTGCTGTGCTGTGGTTCAGCCTGGGCAAAGCCACCCGTGTAGCGCGCCGCCTGATGGTTTCGGTGCTGATAGCAGCCGCCCTGATTGCGGCCTTTCATGCCTACATGGGCAACTACGCGCTGGCCGCCACCAGTGCGCTGCGCCTGGCCTGCGCTTCCACACTGGGCGTTGCCCTGACCGTGACCACGCACCCCACCCACATCCTGCAACTACTCGAAGCCCTGCTTGCGCCACTGGCCAAACTGGGTTTTCCGGCCCAGCGGGTTGCGCTGCAGTTGGCGTTGATGATGCGCTTTATCGAACACTTTTTTGTGCAGTGGAAGCGCCTGGACGACGCCTACCGCCTGCGTACCGGTAAAGCGGGAGGCTTTCGCCTGCTCGCGCCGTTGACCATTCAAATGCTGCAAACCGCCCAACGCGTGGCCGACGCCTTGTTTGCCCGGCTGGGCCAGTAAGCCAAGCCCACAGCCACCGTCCAACGCCCATAAAAAAACGCTGCTCGCAGGCAGCGTTTTGGGCTTGAGCCTAGGCAGTCGCTTAGTCGCGCACCACCAGCACCGGCATACGGGCGGTTTGCAGCACGCGCTGCGCCACGCTGCCCAACACCAGCTTTTCCAGACCACGGCGGCCATGCGAGCCCATCACGATCAGGTCTGCACCCACGTTCTCAGCCACACGTGCAATCCCTTCATGCACAGCGTGGCCCTCGCCCACCAAGGTTTTCACGGCCACGCCAGATTCCGCCATAGCCTTGTTCACGTCTTCCAGGGCCTTGTTGGCTTCTGCGGTGGCAGCGCTCAGGTACTGGGCTTGGCCGTAGGCGAAATCAGCACCCACGCCGGTAAAAGGATAGGGATCGAGCACGTAGACCGCCGTGACTTCGCTGCCAAAAGCCTTGGCCAGTTCAGCGGCCTTGGATACGGCTTTGAGCGATGTTTCCGAACCATCCACAGGAACCAGAATGTGCTTGAACATGAAAAACTCCTTGTTATGTAAACCGGGCTGACTTGTCATCAACCAATATATGCAGTCTGCGCGCGTAGTAGACAGCCAGTCTTGATTCGCGTCAAATTAGACAACCTTTTTATCTGTATCGCCCTGAAAACCCTGGGCGCGGCACGTCACCACCAAGGTGTCACGGGCCCCTGTTTCGCTATCGCTCAGGGGCTGGATCGGCGTGGACTCATGAATCATGCGTGCATCGTCCAGCAGCATAAGGGACCACGGTTCGGTCAAGGTAAAGCGCAAACCACTGGGGCCTGTCGCTTCAAACACGCGCGTCTCCCCGCCTTTGATGCCTTGGCGCCCCACCAAAAACACCGCCACCAAATCCACGCCATCTCGGTGCGCACCTTCGGGTGTCGGGCGGCCAATACCGCTGGCCGTGTCAATCCGAAATTGGTGCGCCTCCACATAGCATGGTGCATGCGCATCAGGGGCAAACAGTTGCTGCGACAGCTGCGCCAGCTTGGCAATCAGTTGCACCCACACTGCCTGCGCGCAGGTGGATTCCAGCATGGGTGCAAACCAGCGCTCCATGCCGCCGTGCAAGGCGTTGTATTTGACCGGCTGCCAGTGCGCGCGGTGCGGCACTTGCACCACCGCGCCTTCGGTCACTTTAAAACTGGCATGGCGGCGAAAGCGGTAGCGCCCACCATCTTTGAGGAACTCATCGGGGGGCAACGTTTCCCAGTCAGGGTTGAGCGCGAGCAAAGCCTCCAGCTCACAGCCCAGCCAAGCCGCCACATCCTGGGGCTGTAGCACGGCATAGCCATGGTCGCGCAGTTGCTCGGCCACCCGGTTGGGTGAATGGTAAGGAGGAGGAAAGGTCACATAGGCCATAAGGGTGGCAAGCTTACTCCTCGCCCAGCAGCTTGGGCGGCTGCGCAGGCATTGATCGCAGAGCAGGCCCTTCGAAGTTGGTGCGCACGCCCTGCCTACAATCTTGATCAAATCCTGCCTAAACGCTTATCCATTAATCGCTGATAGCTATCAAAATAGCAGGAAATCACCAGACGCCGCAGGCAAGACTGACTCACGACACGACCCAGCAAGGGTGCATCAAAGGTGGTGAAGCAGCGCGAAACAGCCAGCGCGGGGATCGCAGCCCGCAACCACTGGCTGCGCCCCCCACGTTGGGCGTGCGGGGCCGTGTGAGCGGCGTTTAAGCGGGCGTGGCCTCTGCTTCTTGCAGCAAGCGCCACATCACTTTGCCGCTGCCGCTTTTGGGCAAGGCGTCCACAAACGACACCAAACGCGGCACTTTGTAGGCCGCCATGTTCTCACGGCACCAGGCCATGATGTCTTCTGCCGAGACTTGCCCCTTGTACGCCTCGCGCAACACCACCACGGCTTTGACGGTCTCGCCGCGGTACGCGTCTTTGGCCGAAATGATGCAGGCCTCTTGAATGGCCGGGTGGCGGAACATCAGTGCCTCCACCTCTGCAGGCCAGACCTTGAAGCCGCTGGCATTGATCATGCGTTTGAGGCGGTCGGTGATGAAGAAATAGCCATCTTCATCCATGCGCCCCAGGTCACCCGTGCGGAAAAAGCGTTTGCCATCCAGCTCCACAAACACCGCGCGGGTGGCGGCCTCGTTGCGCCAGTAACCGCTGAACACCTGGGGGCCACTGACCACGATTTCGCCCTGCTCGCCCACGGGCAGCTCTTGCAGCGTATCGGGGTCGACCACGCGCGCGTCGGTGCTGATGAAGGGAATGCCTAAGCACTGCTGCTTGGCATTTTCTGGGGGGTTGTTGTGCGAAGGGGCGGCGGTTTCCGTCAGCCCGTAGCCTTCCTGATAGCGCAGGCCATAGGCCTCATACAAACGCTGGGCCACCGCCTGTGGCATGGCCGCACCGCCGCCGCCGATATAGGTCAGGCTGCTGAGGTCAAACTGCTGGAAGTTAGGGCTGGCAAACAAGTCAATCACCATGGTGGGAATGTTCGTCCAGTTCGTGACCTTGTACTGCGAGATCAAACGCCCTGCCAGCTCACGATCCCAGCGCGGCATCAGCACCATGGTGGCGCCCACGTAAATGCTGCAGTGCATTACCGACACCATGCCCGTGATGTGGAACATGGGAATCACCGTCAGCGTGACGTTCTCGCTGGTGGCACTGCCCCACACGGCCGAGGCTATGGCGTTGAACATGATGCTGGCATGCGTGTGCATGCAGCCTTTGGGCAAGCCCGTGGTGCCGCTGGTGTAGGGCAGTACACTCAAATCCTGCGGCCCCACCGCCAGCGCAGGCGCGGCAGCGGTGCAGGCCAGCGCCTGCTTCCAGCTCACGACCTCGCCTGCGTTCAAGGTCAGCGCTGGGCGCTCCATGGTCAGCCACGCCTGCCACACCTCAGGCACAAACTCGCGCTGGTTTTCAGGCGGCAGGTATTCGCCCACTTGTGTCACCACTACCTGCTGCAAGCCCTGGCCCGCAGGCAAGGCATTGCTGGCTTTGACCAACTCTGCGCCCAGGTCTGCCGTGGTGATGGCCACCTTGACATCGCCATCGGTGATGTAGTGCTCCAGCTCCTGCGCCAGATTCATCGGGTTCACCGGCACCACCACCGCATTCGCCCGCAAGATGGCAAAGTGCGCCATCACCAACTGGGGCAGGTTCTGCATCAGCAAAATCACCCGATCGCCCTTGCGCACGCCCGATGCATGCAAGTGCGCAGCCAGCCGCTCAGCGCCCTGCGCCAGCTCACGGTAGCTGGTGACATTGCCAAAAAACAGCAAGGCCGCTTTGTCAGGGTAGCGGCGCGCACTGGTCTCTAAGTTGTCCCACAGCGAAGTTGCAGGCACCGTCAAAGTATGGGGAACACGACGGGGCCAGTGGTTGAAGTGCGAGCGCATAAAAGCCATTCCATCTCAGGTTGTGAATGCCTTAAAACTATCGCCTTCCCCCCGTGCTGCCATTCGGGAAGCCCCCCACACGGGGTCACGTGCGCGACCAATTTTTCGTTTCGCCACGCAGAACCACCCCGTGAAAAAATGGCGGTGAAGCCGCCGCCAGCGCGCCGTTCTTTAAATCGTCACAGTCTGCAAGCACGATGCGCTATCCAAGTTGAAGCACGGAGCACGCCATGCTGACAAACAGCGCACAAGCCTCTCATTTCTGGATGGCGTCATTGCTGTGCATTACCGACCTCATGCCTGCGCCACCTGAATTCGCCCCGCAACCCCGCCTGCGGCCACAAGATGAAAGCGTCACGTGGCGGGCCAGCTACCCGGTCTGGGGCAGCATCTTGCTCCATATGCCTTGGCTGCTTTCCGCTTGCTAGCCGCAGCTGCTGTCCAACGCTATCACCCCCTGCATCTGGTGCCTGCATCTGGTGCCTGCATCTGGTGCCTGCATCTGGTGCCTGCATCTGGTGCCTGCATCTGGTGCCTGCATCTGGTGCCTGCATCTGGTGCCTGCATCTGGTGCCTGCATCTGGCGCCTGCATCTGGCGCCAGCATGACCATGGCCTGTTTGCGCTGCAGTGTGGGAATAGCAGCGCAGCGGGCAATCTACCCTCCCCCGCCGCGGCTGCAGAAACAGGTGCTCTCCTACCTGCGTGGTAAACATTTGCCCCCAAGACGGAGGGCACCACGTGGCAAAACTGGCGCGACTATCACCCCGCCCCGAGGAGCGCACATGGCACCCCCAACCGCAGCACCCGCCCAGATTGCGCCTGCCACCCCAAAAAAATCTGCACGCGCGGCCGCTGCGCAAAGCCATGCACTGCCCAGTAGCACCACGCCGGGGCAAGAATATTTGATGGGCTGCAAGCCGCTGTTTGCTGCCCCCCACTACCGGGGCAGCGGCAAGCTGCAAGGGCTGACGGCACTGATCACCGGCGGTGACTCCGGCATTGGCCGCGCCGTGGCCGTGCTGTTTGCCCGCGAAGGGGCCCATGTTGCGATTGCCTATCTGAACGAACACAAAGACGCCAAAGCCACTTGCCAGCATGTGCAAGCTGAAGGGGGCACATGCATCTTGCTGCCCGGTGACCTACGCGACCCAGCTTACTGCACACAGGCGGTGCGCAAGGTGGTCAAAAAATTTGGGACGCTCAATATTTTGGTCAACAACGCGGCATGCCTTGTACAGGCAGAAAGCCTGGAGCAGCTTGATGATGCCAATCTGGCGGCCACGTTCCAGACCAATATTTACGGCTACATCCACATGGCCCGCGCCGCCTTGCCGCATATGCAGCGCGGGGACTGCATCATCAACACGGGCTCTGCGGTCGGCATCAGCGGCTGCCCCTATTCCATGGACTACGCCGCCAGCAAAGGCGCGGTGCATGCATTTACCCAATCGCTGGCGCTGAACGTGGCCGAACGCGGCATTCGCGTCAACGCCGTGGCGCCCGGGCCGGTCTGGACTGCGCTGACCCCGGGCAACAGCAGCGAAGATGATTTCGCCAACTTTGGCGCTGACACCGCGTTAGGCCGCGTGGCCCAACCCGAAGACATTGCCCCGGCCTATGTGTTTTTGGCGGCCCCCGCTTGCGCCAGCTGCATCACAGGGCTGGTGATGCCAGTTTCAGCCAGCTAAGGCTGCACCCCGCTACCTGGCCTGCGCTGCGTGGACCAGCAGACAGTTGTACAAAAAGAGGAGCTATCAGCGCTTATCAATACTTACTTTCAGAGAGAAAACAATCTGAATTCAAGCATATATAAGCGCCAACAGCTCTTTTTTTATGAGCCGTTTGCAGACAACCCTTGCAGCACAAAGCGCTCGCCCAGCGTTGGTACCGTGACCGTATGGCCATGCTGGCTGCGCAACTCCTTGGCCAAGGCCTGCGCGGCCTGCGGTTCGCCATGCACCACATAGGTGTGGCGCGGCGCAGGCTGGAAGGCACCGGCCCAGTCCAGCAAGGCCTTTTGGTCGGCATGCGCAGAAAAACCGCCCAGTGTATGCACCGATGCACGCACATCAATTTGCTCACCGAACATGCGCACCTGCTTGACGCCGTCCACCAGCCTGCGCCCCAGCGAGCCATAGGACTGGAAGCCACAGATCACCACCGCGCACTCTGGGCGGCCAATGTTGTTGCGCAAATGGTGCAGCACACGACCGGCATCGCACATACCGCTGGCAGAGATGATGACGGCGCCACTCTTGATACGGTTGAGCTTGATGGATTCCTCCACATCCTGAATGAAGTGCACATGCTGCACATCGGGCAACTGGCGTGCCGTGCCCATGAGCTGCTTGGCCTCTTCATCAAAGACGGCAAAGTGGTGCATGGTGATTTCCGTGGCCGCCACGGCCATGGGGGAATCAACAAAAATTTCCACCGGCGGCAAGCGCCCTTGCTGCATCAAATCAATGAAGTGATAGAGCAGCTCTTGCGTGCGCCCCACAGCAAAAGCGGGAATCACCACATTACCGTGCGGCACCGTGCGGGTCACGATGTCCACCAGTTCATTGAGCGTGCTGGCATTGTCCTTGTGCAGGCGGTCGCCGTAGGTGGACTCAATCAGCAGCACATCGGCTTCTTGCACTGGCGTAGGGTCGCGCAAAATCACGCGCCCGGGCTGCCCCAAGTCACCACTGCTGACCAGTTTCTGCGTACGACCATGGGCGTCGCGCAGCCACAACTCCACAATGGCTGAGCCCAAGATATGGCCCGCATCCTGAAAGCGCACCTGGACACTGGGGTGCACTTCAAACTTCTTGCCATACGGCTTGGCTTTGACCAACTCCAGCGTTCGCGCCACATGCGCCAGCGAGTACAGCGGCGGCAGCACATCACGCTCGTGTTTTTTACCCTCTCGCTTGCGTCTGGCGGCACGCTCGGCATCCATGATTTGGATGTGCGCGCTGTCTTTGAGCAGCACTTCCAGCAAGTCTTGCGTGGCCAGCGTGGTGTAAATCGGCCCCTTGAACCCTTGGGCCACCAGCTTGGGCAACAGCCCGCTGTGGTCAATGTGTGCGTGGGTCAGCACCACAAAGTCGATGCTTGATACATCAAAAGCGAACGCATTTTCATTGTGGGCATCGGCCTCTTGCCCACCTTGCGCCATACCGCAGTCCAGCAAAAAGCTGCAACCGTGCGCCTCAATCAGAAAACAAGAACCTGTGACAGCTTGTGCTGCACCATAAAAGCTGATGTGCATAAAACGTAGGCCATAAAGCGCGAAAGAGCGATGCACACAATCTAACAGTTACCGCCCCATAGGCGCACCAAGAATGGCCCCCCCAGACAAAGCACTTAACACACATCAAGACATCGAGCCCCTGCTGCACTCAAAGCATGGTCTGCGCAATACGTCAAAACGCTGGAGCACTGCCTGCATTTGACCCTCGTCATTCATGGTGTTACAAATTGTTAAGAAGTCACACAATTGGTTTAGAACTCGGCTTTTGATTTTTATCCGCCTCAAAGCCCCGAATGCGCCGAGTTCTGCTCAGTGAGTTACTGCTTGACAAACCATTGCCGTGGTCGCTCTACGACGAGCACGGCAATCTACTGCTGCGAGAAGGTTACGTCATCAGCATCCCCCGCCACCTGGATTCGCTCCTCAAACGTGGTGCCTACATCCAAACTACCCCGATTGCATCGGCGTTCATCGAGCCACAGAGCAGCACCAGCGCGCAAACCCAGTTTGCCTTCCGGGCCAGCAGCCTGCCTTCGGTGCAACCCGTGTTTGGCCGTGCAGAGGCCTTGGCCCAAACCCTCAAGCGCCTGCACCAGCATCTGCAAGCGCATACTTTGCAAGCCGCGCTGCGCGACATCGTGCGCAGCTTGGCCCACTCGGTGATGCAAGCCTGTGCCGATGATGCAGATGCCTTGCTGGCGGCATTCCACCTTGACAGGCAGTCCCCTTACATCGTCATCCAACAGTTGCTGGGATGCGCACTCACAGAAATCGCCGCACGCGACATGGGGCTGGACGCACCTACCCGCCTGTCGCTGGCCTGCGCCAGCTTGACGCGCGATATCGCACTGCTGCCCTGGCAGGCCCAGCTCGACATGCAAACCCATCGTTTGGATGCCAACCAGAACGCCTTGATACGTGTACACCCCATCCGCTCTGCAGAAATTTTGCAGGAAAACGGTGTGGATGACCCGCTGTGGCTGGAGTTGGTGCGCCAGCACCACGAGCGCCTGGATGGCACCGGCTATCCCCATGGAATAAGCGGTGACGCCATGCTGCCGGGCGCCCGCTTGCTGGCGATTGCCGACTCTTATGCCGCCATGGTCACACCCCGGCCCAACCGCGAAGGCCGCCTGCCCAAAGATGCACTCAAGGCGCTGTACTTGCAACGCGCCAGCTTGTATGACGAAGCGCTGCTGCGCCTGTCCGTCGGCGCACTGACCACATTGCCACCGGGCACGATGGTGCGTCTGGCCAACGATGAATTGGCCGTCGTTCGCTCACGCCCCAAGAAGGGCGAACCCATGGAGTTGTGGGCGCTCTACAGCCAAAACGGCATGCCCATCATGACGCCGCAACGCCGCGATGCCAGCACCCCTGCACACGCCATAACCGACGTCCTGCGCATCGAAGACTGCCGCTCGGCAGCCTTGGTGATGAAACGTTTTTGGACCCATTCCTAAACCACGCAAGCATGAAGAAAAACCTCCCTGTCACCACCCAGCAAGTGGACATTGCGCCGGACATCACCTTGGTTTCCAAAACCGACCTCAAAGGCATCATCACCTATGCCAATGAAGCCTTTATCAACGTCAGTGGTTTTGCACTGGAAGCGTTGCAAGGCCACAGCCACAACATCGTGCGCCACCCCGACATGCCGCCGGCAGTGTTTGAGGGCATGTGGAAAGTGCTGCACAGCGGCAAACCTTGGCAGGGCTTGGTCAAAAACCGTTGCAAAAACGGTGATTTTTATTGGGTAGACGCTTGCGTGGTGCCCGTTCGGCGCAATGAACAAACGATTGGCTATATGTCGGTGCGCAAACGCGCCGAGCCTGCAGCCATAGCCCACGCGCAGACCCTCTACCAACAAATTACCCTCAACGGCATGCCCCCCACATGGAAGCTACCGCCATGGCTGGGCATACGCTTTGGCATGCGCGCTGGCACCATCTTTGTGGCCTTGCTCATGCTGGCAGGCGGCGCTTTGGGCATTGGCGGACTGAAGCTGGCAGACGCAGCCTTTGCGCGGATGTACCACCAGCAATTTGAGCCGGCCATCGCCGTGGGACAAATTGAGGCACGGCTGAGCACCATCCGCGCCAGCGTGCTGGAAGTGCAGCAGGAGCGCCAGACCGACACCTCAGCGGCGCAACAGGCTTTTGCCCATGTGCAGCAGCTGCAAAACTATTACGAAGACATTGCGGACCTGTTCAGCACGCTCAACCGCGCCATGCCCGCAACATCCGCTGCAACCCAGTCTTTGACCCAGGCCTTGCAGCACTACACCGACGAAAGCCAGGCCCTGATTGCCACCCAGTCCAAAGCCCCCAAGGACAGCACTACCCTCCCCTTGGCCGTGCAGCAACAACTGTTGGCACTGGAACACAACGCCAGCTTGGCGGCCCAAGCCCTGCGCCAATCCTTGGCGGATGCGGCCCAGCAAGAATTCACACAAACGCTGGAGCGCAATGCGCGCATTCGCAGCTTTGCCCTATTCGGCATCATTGCGGGCTTGTTGATGGTGGCGGCTGTGGGTCACTTGTTCATTCGCGGCATTGTGAACCCGCTCAATGCATCCATCCGCCGCCTCAACCGCATTGCGGAAGGTGATCTGCAAGGTGCCATCAACCTCTCTGGCACAGGTGAGACCGCCCAACTCAACCATGCAGCCACCGTCATGCAGCTGCACCTGAAAGTGATGCTGGACGAAATTGCGCTGGCCGCCCGCCGCATTCACCGCCACTGCCAAACGCTGAACGCCGCGCTGTATGAAGTGACCGAGCATTCCGAAGCCCAGCACGATCAGGTGTATTCGGCCATTCGGTCGCTGGATGCAGCGGTCTCCGAAACCAGCGACCTCAGCACCCGCGCAGAGCGCTTGCTGGCGCTGGCCAGCCAGCAGCACAGCGCGCTGGCGGGCGAAACCCGTGAGCTGGCCACTGCCACACGGCTGACCGCATTTGGCGCTGAAGAGGCTGCAGACTCCATGCGGCAGGTGGCAGCGCTGATTGTGGAAAACCGTGGCGAGGCACAGCAAGCCTGGCGCGCCTCCGAAGAGCTCATGCACACCGCCCGGGAGCTCAATCAACTGGTGGCCTTTTTTGAGCCCCAACAACACACGGCGCCAGACAGCACCCCAGCCACCTAAAAACAGTGCCTCTTTGGCCATCCACTGGCCAAAGGGGCACCGAGGTGACACGGGTCGCGCCCTAAAACTCCAGGTTATCAATCAAGCGCGTGCCCCCCAGGCGCGCCGCGCCCAGGGCAACCAAGGGTGCTTGGCGCGCATGGTCTACCGGGCATTGCAGATCATGGCGCTGGCGGACCGTGAGGTAATCGGGCTGCCAGCCTTGCGCGCTGAGTTGTGCCATGGCTTGCGCCTCGAGCTGCGCCAGCGGCACCGCGCCCTCGCGCACTTGGTGGGCCAGCCACTGCAACTGTTGCGACAAGGCACGTGCTTGTGTGCGCTGCTCAGCGCTCAAATACGCGTTGCGCGAACTCAGGGCCAAACCATCGGCCGCGCGCTCCGTCTCCAAACCGATGATGGAGATGGGCAATGCAAACTGCTGCACCATGTGCCGAATCACCAGCAGCTGCTGATAATCTTTTTTGCCAAATACCGCCACGCCACCGCCGGTGCTGCCAAACACACAGGCAAACAGCTTCATCACCACGGTGCACACGCCGGTGAAAAAACCTGGGCGAAATTGCCCTTCCAAAATATCTGCCAAGGCCGCGTCCGGCTGCACCTTGTAGGTCTGGGGCTGGGGGTACAAATCTTGTTCTTTGGGTGCAAATACGATGTTGCACCCCTGTGCCTCTAATTGCTCGCAATCGGCTTGCAGCGTGCGCGGGTAGCTATCAAAATCTTCGTGCGGCAAAAACTGCAGGCGGTTCACAAAAATACTGGCGACCGTGGTGTCCGCATGGCGGCGCGCCTCGCGCACCAACGCCAAATGTCCGGCGTGCAAATTGCCCATGGTGGGCACAAAGGCCGGGCGCCCACGCCCAGCCAAAGCATGGCGCAAGTCTTCGATGGTGTGAACGATTTGCATGGTCTGTCTCCCTGTGTTTTGCTGGCCGCCGGGCCAGTCATCGTTTAGCAGATACGCACCGAGCGCACCCTTGGTGTGCCTGGACTTACCAAGCGTGCACGCCGTTATCGGGGAACGTGCCGTCCTTGACGGCTTGCACATACGTCTGCATGGCACCTTTGACGCTGCCCGCATCGGCCATAAAGTTGCGCACAAACTTGGGCATCTTGCCCAAATTCATACCCAGCATGTCGTGCAGCACCAGCACCTGGCCTGCAGTACCGTTGCCTGCGCCAATGCCAATCGTGTGGCAGTGCTGTAAATCCTGCGTGATGCTGGCCGCCAAGGCGGCTGGCACCATCTCCAGCACCAGCATGGCAGCGCCGGCCTCTTGCAGCTCTTTGGATTGCAGGCGCAGCAACTGTGCCTCGGCCTCTTCGCGGCCCTGTACGCGGTAGCCGCCCAAGGCATACACCGTTTGCGGGGTCAACCCCAGGTGGGCGCACACGGGCACGCCACGCGCCACCAAAAACTCCACCGTCTTGGCCGTCCAGCCACCGCCCTCCAGCTTCACCATGTGCGCGCCCGCCTGCATCAGCGCACAGGCGTTGCGCATGGCTTGCTCGGGGCTTTCGGCATAGCTGCCGTAAGGCATATCGGCCACCACCCAGATCGTGCCTTGGCTGCGGTGAATGCCGCGTGCCACGCTGGCCGTGTGATAGAGCATGTCGGTCATCGACACGCCCACCGTGCTGCGCCGGCCCTGGCAAACCATGCCCAGCGAGTCGCCCACCAGCACACAGTCCACCCCGGCAGCATCGGCCACGGCGGCAAACGTGGCGTCATAGGCCGTGAGCATGGTAATTTTTTCACCCTGGGCGCGCATATGCGCCAAGCGCGGCAGGCTGACGGGTTTGCGCCCGGGCATGGGAGATGCGGGCGGCAAAGTTCCGTAGGGCGTACCTGAGGGGGCCGCAGTGTCTGTTGGGTGCGTAGAAGTCATGGCAGCAATCACCGTGGACGCAGACGGCTGGACTGGGGGGGTGGTGCAACTTGCCAGCCGCAGCCTGGTCTGCAAAACCAATAAATACCCATGCGCCACAACGGCATGGGCGGCAAAAAATAGGGCGACAGCCCAGATTACAACGTTTGCAGCGGAACCTTGTGGCGCAACTCTGTTTGGCGATTGTGTTCATCCACAAACACCAGTTGCGGCAGATGTTCTGGGACATCGCTTTCATGCACCTGTGCAAAAGCCGCAATGATGAGCAAATCGCCCACCGCAGCACGGCGCGCCGCCGAGCCATTCACCGAAATCATGCCGCTGCCGCGCTGGCCCTTGATGGCATAGGTGACAAAGCGCTCACCATTGTCGATGTTCCAGATGTGGATTTGCTCGTTCTCGGCAATATTGGCGGTATCCAGCAGATCTTCATCGATTGCGCAGGAGCCCTCGTAGTGCAGCTCACACTGCGTGGTCTTGACCCGGTGAATCTTGGATTTCAAAAGCGTGCGGAACATGGTATCTCCCTGTGTATTTATAGCGCCATGGCACGCTGCAGTGGGTAACCAAGCACCCACTTGCACCGCCCCCTTGTTTCGCCGGGCGCATTGTGCCCGTACCCGATCGAAGGCTCAACCACTCAATACATAGGGTCATCCAATGGTGCTTGACGGAGCCACCTCCGCACGCAATTCGGTGGTAGCGACTGCGCCAAGGCATGCCGACCACCGCCAGGCAAGCGCTTACAAGCCCAGGTCTTGGGCCGCAGCTTTGAGTTCTGCCAGCTGAAACTCCTGCACGGTGTGCTTGGAAGCAATGCTGCGGTTGTCAGGCCCGGGCACCAGCAGCCAGGCGGTTCCGCCCTCTTCCACCGGGTGAGGCATGGCAAACATCAAGAACTCGCAGTCAATCGCCCAGACATCGTCCACCTCCATCGCTTGGCATTCGGCAGGAATGTGCATGAACGTCACCTGGTGCGAGACGGCGCGCAAAAAGTCATCGTCTTGCGCTTGATCGGCATCGGCCGCACCTTGCACAGGGTCGACATGGCGCACCAGCGGGGTGCTGCTGAAGGCGTTGTGCTCCCACTCCTCGTGCTCGCGCTGGAACATCAACGTGGCACGGCCCGTGAAGGCAAAGCCCGAGGGGGCGTCACCGATGCGGTAGGCGCGCGCTGCGGCCACGGCCTGGGCATAGCTGTCGTTGTCGATGGCGACCACGCGCAGGTCTTGGGTGATATCGGTCATACAAAATTCCTGAAAGAAAGCCCGGCCTGTTGCCAATGCCGGGCTGTGGTGATGCTTGGGACGCAGGTGGCGCCACAAGCAGTTTTTACTGTTGCAGCTGCGCCCACACCTTGTCCAGGCGCTTGCTGCTCACCGGGTACGGCGTGCGCAGCTCTTGGGCAAAAAAGCTCACGCGCAGCTCTTCCAGCATCCAGCGGTACTCTTGCATGCGCGCATCGACCTGGCCCTTGCGCTCGGCCACCAGGCGCCAGTAGCGCTGCTCCAGCGGCTGCAGCTCTTTGTACTTGGCGGCATCGCGTGCCGGGTCGGCGCGGTATTTGTCCAGGCGAATGGTGATGGCCTTCAGATAGCGTGCGTAATGGCCCAGTTGCGCCCAGGGGGCGACGGCGATGAAGTTCTTAGGCATCAGCTTTTGTAGCTGCTCGCCCGCGTCCTTCGTGGCTTCCGGCGCATTTTTGGTATCCTTGATCTTGCGCGCCGCAGTGGCGTACTCGGTCAAGATCACACCCGCCATGCGCGCCACTTCGTTGGCGATCAATGTCAAGCGGCCCCTGCCATCTTGCACACGCTGCTTGAAATCCGCCTCGTTGGCGGGCAACGGCTCTTGCAGGAATGCACGGTCAATGGCTACATCAATGATCTGCTGGCGCAGCTCTTCCTGCGTGCCCAACGGCATGTAAGCCACGGCCATCTTCTGCAGGTCGGGGATGTTCTTTTCCAGGTACTTGAGCGCGTCCTTGATCTGCAGCGCAAACAGGCGGCGCAGGCCAACACGGTGCTTGGCGGCAGCCACTTCGGGCTCGTCAAACACTTCGATGCCGACTTCCGTGCCGTGGTCGATCAATGCCGGAAAGCCAATCAGCGTGGTGCTGCCCTTGCTGATTTCCATCAGCTCGGGCAGCTCGCCAAAGCTCCAGGCCGTGTAGCGCTGCTCGGCCTTTTGGGCAGGCGCGGCCTTGGCGGCAGACTTCTCGTTTTTAGGAGCTACTGGCGCTTTACCAGACTGCGCTGGAGGCTGATTTTGCTGAGATTTTGCAGCAGACTGCGTGGCTTCATCAAGCTTGAGCGAAGCCAGCGCCTGGAACGCCCCGCGCGCCTTGGCGCCCCACTCGGCCTTGAGGGCGGCCAGATTGCGGCCTTGGCCCAGCTGGCGGCCATGCTCGTCAATCACGCGGAAGTTCATGAACAGGTGCGGGCTGAGCATGTCCAGCTTGAAGTCCGCGCGCTTCACGTCCAGCGAGGTTTCATCACGCACCTGTTTGAGCAGCACGTCAATCAACCCGCCCTTGGCCCAGCGTTCCGACTGCGTAAACAGCTCCGCCAAGCGTGCAGCACTTTCTGGCAGCGGCACAAAGCGGCTGCGCGGGCGCTGTGGCAGGCTCTTGAGCAAGGCTTGGATTTTGTCTTTGAGCATGCCGGGCACCAGCCATTCCGCGCGCTCTTCACTCACCTGGTTCAGCACAAACAGCGGCACCGTCACCGTCACGCCATCGCGCGCGTCGCCGGGGCTGTGCAAATACGCTGCGCTGCAGTCCACGCCACCCAGCTTGACCAGCTTGGGGAAGTTGTCGGTGGTAATGCCGGCCGCCTCATGGCGCATCAGCTCGTCTTTGGACAGGCGCAGCAACTCGGCCTGGCCCTTGCTGGCGGCGCGGAACCATTTGTCAAACGTGGCGCCGCTGTAGATGCCCTTGGGAATGTGCTGCTCGTAGAAGGCGTAGATCAGCTCGTCGTCCACCAGCACGTCTTGGCGGCGAGACTTGTGTTCCAAATCCTCAATCTTGCGCACCATCTTCTGGTTGCTGGGCAAGAAGTGCCACTGCGTGTCCCACTGCCCCTCCACCAGCGCCTGGCGAATGAACATGCGGCGCGCCTCATCCGGGTCCACGCGGCCATAGCTCACGCTGCGGCCGTTGTAGACCACCAGCCCGTAGAGCGTGGCGCGCTCCTGCGCCACCACATCGGCCTGTTTTTTGGACCAGTGCGGGTCTAGCAGCTGTTTTTTCAGCAAATGCGCACCAACCTCTTCCAGCCACTGCGGCTCAATCGCCGCAATGCCTCGGCCGTACAGGCGCGAGGTTTCTACCAGCTCCGCCGCCACAATCCAGCGCCCGGGCTTTTTAGACAGGTGCGCACCGGGGTGGGGGTGGAACTTGATGCCGCGTGCGCCCAAGTACGCATCGCTTTCTTCGCCCTTGTAGCCAATATTGCCCAACAAGCCGGACAGCATGGACAGGTGCACCGCGTCATAACCCGCAGCTTCGTTGTTGATGAGCCACTTGTGCTCTTTCACCACGGTGAGCAACTGGCTGTGAATGTCACGCCACTCGCGCACACGGCGGATGTTGATGAAGTTCTGGCGCAGCAACTGCTCCCACTGGCGGTTGCTGAGTTTGTGGGTGGCTTCTTCGACCGTTTCGGAGGGATTAAACAGCGCCAAACGCTCCTCCACCGTGCCTTCGACTTGCGCACCGCTGGCGCGCTGGCTCACGGGCAGAAAAGCTTGGTTGCGTGCGCTGGGCTTGGCGACAGGCTTGTTTTGCGCGGCCATCTCGGCCCGCGTTTTGGCCACCACCTTGCCACCGCGTGCGTCCATCAGCCATTTCCACAGACGCAGATAGCCGGTGAACTCGCTCTTTTCGTCGTCAAACTTGGCATGCTGCTGGTCGGCCTGCTGTTGCGCTTCCAAAGGTCGGTCGCGCACGTCTTGCACGCTGAGCGCCGAGGCAATGATCAGCACCTCCGCCAGCGCTCCGCGTTCGCGCGCTTCCACAATCATGCGGCCCACGCGCGGGTCCAGCGGCAGGCGCGACAGCTCTTTGCCCATGTGCAGCAAGTTGCCGCGCTCGTCCACCGCACCCAACTCGGCCAGCAGCTGGTAGCCGTCGGCAATGGCGCGGCCCGAGGGGGCTTCAAGGAACGGAAAGTTCACCACATCGCCCAGGCCCAGCGCCTTCATGCGCAAGATCACACCAGCGAGCGAGCTGCGCAGGATTTCCGGGTCGGTAAACGGCGGGCGGCTGGCAAAGTCGGCCTCGTCATACAGGCGAATGCAGATACCGTTGGCCACTCGGCCACAGCGACCTGCGCGCTGGTTGGCGGCGGCCTGGCTGATGGGTTCGACCAGCAACTGCTCCACCTTGCTACGGAAGGAATAGCGCTTAACGCGCGCTGTGCCTGCATCAATCACGTATCGGATGCCAGGCACCGTGAGCGAGGTTTCCGCCACGTTGGTGGCCAGCACAATGCGGCGGCCGGTGTGGCCGTCAAAAATGCGGTCCTGCTCGGCCTGCGACAGGCGCGAGAACAGCGGCAGCACCTCGGCACTGCGCAAGGCAGGCTGGTGCTGCAGGTGTTTGCGCAGGTGGTCGGCGGCTTCGCGGATTTCGCGCTCGCCGGGCAAGAAAATCAGAATGTCGCCGCCCGTGGCACCGCCGCTCCACAACTCATCGACGGCATCGGCCATCGCGTCGTTCAAGTCGTAGTCCTTCTTTTCCTCGAACGGGCGGTAGCGCATCTCCACCGGATAGGTACGGCCCGACACCATGATGACCGGCGCCGGGCCCTTGGGCCCTTCAAAGTGCTTGGCAAAGCGATCAGCATCGATCGTCGCCGAAGTCACTACGACTTTAAGATCAGGCCGTTTGGGCAAGATCTGGCGGATATAGCCCAGCAAGAAGTCGATGTTCAGGCTGCGCTCGTGCGCCTCGTCGATGATCAGCGTGTCATAAGCCTTGAGCAGCGGGTCGGTCTGCGTTTCGGCCAGCAAGATACCGTCGGTCATCAGCTTGACCGAGGCATTCTTTTGCAGCGTGTCCTGAAAACGCACTTTGTAGCCGACCAGTTCACCCAACGGCGAGTTCAGCTCTTCGGCAATGCGTTTGGCCACTGAGCTTGCCGCAATACGGCGCGGCTGGGTGTGGCCGATGAGGTGGCCGCGTACATTGCCGTTGGCATCTGGCACGGCATTGACCTTGCCCCGCCCCAGCGCCAAGGCAATTTTGGGCAGCTGGGTAGTTTTGCCCGAGCCCGTTTCGCCGCAGACGATGATGACTTGGTGCTTGTCCATCGCCTCCATGATTTCTTCACGGCGGGCAGATACGGGCAGGGACTCGGGGAACGTGATCTTCAAAGGCATAAGGGGCGCAATTATCCCCGCAGCGCCCCAACTGCGCTGCGGACAGGTTTAGCGCGGGGACGAAAAAAAATCCCCGCAGCCACCACTGCGAGGATCTGATGATCTTCGTTCAGAGCATCAATCTTTCTTGGTGTCTACATAACCCACGCCTGCACCAAAATTCATGCCCTTCCGGGCGAAGGAGTAACCCACATCGGCGCCCACGTACACATTGTTCTCACCCAAGTAGGCCACGCCCACATTGGGGCGAAAGCCGCGGTCGCTGAACGAGTAGTCCACCCCCAAATATCCGGCAGCTTTTTTCTCTTTGTCTGTGGAGAACATCTTGATGCCTAAAGCGGGGCCTGCACTGGGCTTAGGCCCCCCGAAAGTCCACGTCAGGCCTGCACCCCAGCCCACATCCGCCATGGCTGCTGTCGACAGCGTCAATGCAGTCAACGCAGCGCCTGTGGTTGCTAGAAATTTTGTTCGCATTCCAAATGCCTCCTGAGTTCAGTTTGCCGCACCCCCATGGTCAGCATTGACTCATTTTCAGGAGCGCCAAGGCCATACCCTGTCAGACAGCGCCTTCGATACATACTGATAAATTTGCTCGCTCCCAACGCATGCATAGCAAGCACCCGCACACAAAAAAGCGCACAGGCGATGCGCCTGTGCGCTTTGTACTGCGGCCCTCAAAAGCGGGGCGTTAAACGCCCTTACCGAGCATCTTGCCGTTGACTTCTACGCCATACAGCGAATTGGGCGAGTTGTGGAAGATTTCACGGGTCTTGGCAATATCGCCGTTGAAGCGTGGATCTTGCGGGCGCTCAAAGCTGTTGATATAGGTGGCGGCTTCCCAAGCTTCTTGATCCGTCAAATCGTTGTGCAGGCCGTAAGGCATGTTGGACTTGATGAAGCTGGCGGCCTTATCGATTTCGTGCATACCAGCGCCCCAGTTGTAAGACTCTTTGCCCCACAGTGCTGGGAACACTGTCACACCATCTTTTTTCTGACCTTGGCCGTTATCACCATGGCACAGGGCACATTTGGCTTCATAGACCTTCTGGCCAGCAGCAAACGTGGGGGCCACCTCAGGCTTTGGCACCTTCTTGAAGCCGGCACCCGGCAGCTTCTCGCCTGTTGGTGCCTTTTGTGCCAGCCAGTAGGAATAGGCTTCAATCGCCACCAGAATGTCGTGACCATCATCCGGCGCCTTGCCGTTCATGGAGTACATGAAGCAGCCGCGCACACGCTCGGCAAAGGTATCGACGTGGTCGGTTTTTTTACGGTAAGCAGGGTACATGGGGTAAGCACCCCACATGGGCGCTGCATTGTTCAAGCGCCCCGCATCCAGGTGGCAATTGGCGCAGCTGAGTGGATTGCCCGAGAAGCCTTTGGCATTTTCTGGAGTGCGCAGGAAGATGGCTTCACCACGCTGGATCCACTCACCCATTTTGGTATCTGGAATGTCTTGCGCGCCGGGCACGCTGTAAGCCACTGACTGCATGCCACCGCCTGCAGCCAAAGCTGCTGCTTGTGCCAGCTTGGCCTGTTGGGCCGCTTCTGCTGCGGCTGCGCGCTGCGCGCGCGGTGTATCGGGGATGCTGTAAAAAATACCACCGAGGGCAGCCACCAAAGGAATGGCACAGAAAGCCACGGCGAGTGCTGTTCCTACTTTGGCACTGAAAGCGGGCGTAGTCTTACCCTTGTCGGAAATAATATCCATGTCCGGTCACTTCCTTAGTTCGATGCTGGCTTGGCACCTTGGTGCAGTTGCTGGTAGTAATCAGCCACGTCCTGCACGTCTTGATCCGTCAACTTCTGGGCAATGCTGCCCATCAGCCCCAGCGGCCCGGCATCACGCTCTTGCTTTCGCCATGCAGCCATTTGCGTTTGCATGTATTTGGCATCCAGATGACCAATTGCGGGGAAGTCCGTACCTACGCCGGTACCGCCAGGCCCGTGGCACTTGGCACAGGCAGGAATACCATCGGCCCAGCGTCCGCGCTCTACCAGCCAGGCGCCGTTGCTGTCTTTGGACTTGGGCAACGCCCCCACTTTGCTCTCAATAGGCAGCTTCAAGCTGGCGTAGTAAGCCGCCACATCGGCTTTTTCTTGATCAGTCAACGCACGCGCGACGGGCGCCATCGTTACGGCCTTGCGTTTGCCTGCAGCCAGGGTATGCAACTGGCGCTCCAGGTAACCTGCTGACTGGCCAGCCAACGGCGGAAACCCAGGCCCGCCCTCGCCTTGGCTACCGTGGCAAGAAACGCAGGCAGGCGCACCTTGCGCGCCACCGTTCGCAGCGATGTTGGCACCCGCCTTGACATCAGCCGCCCACAACGGGAAATGGCTGGCTAAAAGCAAAGCAAGGCATGCCAAGCCTTGAGAAGAGGCCTTGGATACAGGCATAAAAGTTGAAGGTAAAAATTAGAAGCTAGAGTGGCCAGCCACTTCCGAAGACCGAAGAACAGCAGGCCGTGCGAGCGTGTGGCCTTACAAACAGAAGGCGTATGACACACATTGATTCGAAAGAGGATAAAAAAACAAAATTAAGAGAAGATTAAGAATTGATGCAACACAAACCATCGTCAATGCATGTCAATCAATAACTTTTGATTGATCTATCACACACCCTCAGCACTCGTTTGCAACATTTGGCGCTCAATCGCCTCCTAGGCTGAGCCGTTTTACCCTCTCCGACTCCCGTGATTTTTTACGCTGTTTTGATTGCTCCCATAGCAGCCCTTTGGCTGTGGGCACCACTTTTTCGCCAGCATCGCCGCGCCTATGCTAGTTGCGCACTGGTCACGGCACTGCTGATCGCAGCGCCCGCTTTACTGATTTACGCCATGCGCAGCGACAGCATGGACTTTGGCCTGCTCTCCCGCTTGCAGTTGTTCAGCGGCGGAATGCTGGCCACGATTGGCATGGGCCTGGTCTTTGCCTTGGTACGAGATCTCTTATGGCTGCTGGCTCGCCTGATGCGCAGTACACAAGCTGCCTGCTGGATTGCACGCCCGCGCTGGACGGCCGGGTTCCTGGCGATGGCTCTGCTACTCAACGGCTATGGTCTGACCCAAGGCACACAGCTGCCTGCTGTTCATGAACATGAAGTGACACTTCCACGCCTGCCTCCAGCACTGGATGGGCTGCGCATCGGCGTGATGGCTGACATTCACGCCACCCCCGTTAACAACGCTGTTTACGTACAGGGTTTGGTCGATCGTTTGAATGCGGCCCAACCCGACATGGTGCTACTGCCGGGCGACCTCATCGACGGTGACGCACCGAGCCAATGGGGAAATATCGCTCCGCTGGCCCATCTCCAGGCGCCACTGGGTGTGTGGTCTGCCCCTGGCAACCATGAGTACTACAGCGGCTACAACGCATGGGCCAAAGTGTTCAACCGCTTGAACTTGAATTACTTGGCCAACCAGGCTCAGGTATTGCACGTACGCGGCCACACACTGGCCATTTCTGGAGTGGGTGATCCTGCATATGGGCGCCTGTCCACACACAATACCGACCCCAGCGTTCCCGAAGGAGTTCCTCCAGACATACACGCTGTAGCCTCACAAATTCAAGCCGAAGGTGGTGCGGATATTCACATCTTGCTGGGGCATCAACCCAAGATGGCACGCAGCTATGCTCCACACGGCGTAGACCTGCAAGTGGCTGGCCATACGCACGGGGGGCACATTGTGGGCATGGATCGCTGGCTGGTCGCGCCTGCGAACGATGGCTTCGTACGTGGGCTGTATGACGTGGGTACGATGCGCTTGTTTGTAAGCGCAGGCGCCGGACTGTGGCCCGGCTTTGCAGTGCGCTTAGGCGTTCCACCATCGATTGATGTACTGGTACTGCGCGCCCCGCAGCTCTAAGCGTCTGGCTATTCCAACAAAAACCGGCCTCGCCAGAACCGGTTTTTACAGCAGAAACTAGATAGGCACATCGCTTAGCCGCTTAGCCGCTTAGCCGCTTAGCCGCTTAACCGCTTAACGCAAAGCTTGTCGCACGCCATCCAAAACAGGAAGGTCCCGCTGCGCGATACCCTGCACCTGCACTGCCAACACGGCTGGTAGAACAGGCTGCTGGGCCAAACTGGCCCAAGCAGCCCGTGCTTTGCGACTTGCCACATCACCTGGCTGCGCCTTCCCCCAAGCCACGGTGCGTTGCAGCGCCAATTGCGCCAAACGCTCCGTTCGGCGCAATGCCGGGGTGGCAAAAATAGTCTCCCTGCGCCATTGCTGCAGCTGCAACATGGCGGTTTGCATTGCGCGAAGCGACAGCCCCATCCGGGGCAATTGGGCGCGCTCTGGCAACTGTGTTTTATCCGCCCAACGCACCAGGCGGAGCAATCGATGGTGCAGTTGTGCCTGCCACCAATTGGTGGCAGCAACAGACACTGCCAACCCGCGCGAAGGCTTGGCCTCTTCCTGCAGGCGGTGCGCCATCGCAGGCACCTCCTGCACCATCATGCGCGCCAAGGTTTGCATACGCCGCTGCGCATTGGTGGGGTAGACCCAGCGGTACACCACCCATGCCAGGGCTGGACCAGAAACCACCGCCAGCGCCATGCTCAGATGTTGCCCCAAGCTGGCAGTATCGGGGAACACTGGTGCCAGCAAGATAAACATGGCCATATTGATATCCATCGCGCCAGCCGCTGTGCGTTTATGTGCAAACAGCAAGCCGCCCATCAGCGCAAACGGCAGCACCATCCACACCATTTGCCCGGCTGACTGTGCCCACGGCCAGATCAACGCCTGACACAGCAGCGCAAGGCCCGCCCCAATCAGCTGGCCGCGCAGCACAAAAGCCATGGTTCGCCCAGGGCTCTCCAAGGCAGAGAACACCAGCAACATGACCGACAGCCCGAGCATGCCAAACGCCACAATGCTCGCTTGGGTCCATGCCCACACAATGCCAAAAATCAGCAAGGTGCCCCCAGCACGCACCGCGGCTTCGCGGGCACCCACCCAGTCTCGATGCAGTGGCAATCGCTCACTACTACGAGGGCGCCAACTGGAGCGGGTGCGCCCCTGCAAATCCAGTTCTTCAGCACGCAGGCCTTGGCGCATTTCCTGCAGCAACCTGTACAGCGCCTGCACTACCGGTGGCACCTGTTTGGCTTGCGACTGCACACCTGCTACCGCATCTTCACAGGCGCCAATCGCCTGGCGCAATGCACGGTGCACGTCCAGAGCATGACCCTCCTGCTGCTGTGGGGGCGCTTGCAATGCGGCAACCAACTGCTCCAGCGCTTGTGCCAGCGGTGCATATGGCGGTTGTGGCGCCTCTTTCACCTCTTGTTCCAGTGCGTTGGAAGCCTCCGCAGGCGCTTGCATCTGCCGGGCCTGACTTTCCAGCCCCAAAAAGTACACCAGCTCTAGCGCATGGTGCTGCTGCCAATGCATGGCTTGGGATGTATTGCGCGCAGTGCGAGAGCCTTCTGGGTAGAGCTCCAGCAACTCCTCCACCTGTGCCAAGCGGCTCAACAGTTGCGCGTAGTCACCACCTGCTGGCATGGGTTGCTGGCGCAGATCAGCCGCAGTCGCTTGCAGCACACCCGCCAGTGCTGCACGGCTTTGGGCAATGAGGAGGGTAGCTTTGCGGCGTGGCGCAAAACACCAGGAGACACACAAAGCGGCAGCCACCCCCGTGACCACGGTGAACATGCGATCCCAAGCCAAAGGCCAAATGCTGTCGGCAGGGCCATGGTGCAGAAGCACCACCATGGCCGCCGAATAACCCGCCAGCATGCAGCCATACACCATATAGCCGCGCTGCAAATTACCCAAGAACGCACACAACGCGCCCCACAAGGCCAAACCAATCGCCAGCACCCACAGCGACTCCTGCGCCACCAGCACCAAAGCAATGGCAAACACCACCCCTACGACCGAGCCAGAAAAACGATAGATCCCGCGCGACAGCAAGTGCTCACGCATGGGCTGGCTGGAGGCCCAGGCAGACATTGCAGCCCAGTGCGGATGCTCCAGCCCGATCACATAGGCAATCCACAACGCAACGAATGCTGCCAAGGCTGTGCGCAGTGCAAATGCCAGTACCGGCACGTGAAACCCCATGGCCCCACCCGCGCGCTGCCACCAGCTTGGCACCGCCTCTTCCGCTGTACTCATACGCTGGCCTTGTCTTGGGTCTGAATACACGCCAGCCGCTCGTGCAATTGCTGCATGCCTTCACGCAAAGTGCTGATAGTGCGGGCATCCATGCCGGCCAACACCTGCGCTTCAACTTGGTACAACTTGCCCCGTACATCGGCGACCACCGCCAATCCTTGCTCCGTCAACCGCAGTGACTTGCTGCGCCGATCACTGGCATCGGTTTCGCGCACCACCAAACCACGCGACTCCAGCAAGTCGACCACGCGCACCAAGGTCGAACTGTCTAAACCTACACGCTGTGCCAGTTGCTTGAGGGTCAGCGCCTGGTCTGCCGCATGCAGGTGAAACAGCGGCACCCATGTGGTATCCGTCAGCCCCAAGTCGGCCAGCCGCCCATCCACCACACTACGCCACGTGCGGCTCACCCGCATCAGCAGGTGCCCAAAAAACAAAGCATCGGGCAGCGTCTTCTCAAAAGCAGGTGGTAATTCAGTAGTCTCAGGAGTTTTCTTGTGGGTCATGAATAGACTGCCAAAGCAAATGGTTTGCAATGCAAATCATTTTAGTGACAAACCAAATACCCTCATCGCACCACGGCCACCCTCATACTCAACACTAGGCGCTCATCGCTACACTGCACCCTTGGCTGCGCCGTAGACACCTTTTTATGCAACACCGCTTTCCCTCCGCCGATCCTGACCTCGACCAATTTGCCGATCTCCCCAACGGCATACGCATTTGCTTTCGCAGCTATGGCCAGAATCACCACCCTGCAGTCGTATTAGTGGCGGGTTTAGGGTTGCAGCAAGTATCTTGGCCGCTGGATTTGATTGACGGCCTCACCGCTGCGGGGCTGCGCGTTATCACCTTGGACAACCGCGACATTGGGCGCAGCACACACCTGCACCACCAACTCCCCCCGCCACGCTGGCGTTTGCTGTGCGGCGTACTCCCCACTGGCCACTACCGCCTGGATGCCATGGCCCAAGACGTTGCACTGCTGCTGGGGCACTTGCATGTCCCCCAGGCCCACGTTGTCGGCATGTCCATGGGCGGCATGATTGCCCAGTCGCTGGCGGCGCTTTACCCCGCCAAAGTGCGCTCACTCACGTCTATCTTCTCCACCACAGGCAACAAGCGCGTAGGGCAACCCGCAGGCTCTACCGTGTTGCGCATGCTGTTGAGCAAACCCGCCTGGACGTTGCCCGCCGCACAAGACAAATACGTCAAATTCATGCGCCACATCGGCAACCCCAAAGTGCCAGGCATTGAAGACGCATGGCGCAACTACATAGCTTTGGCATGGCAGCGCACCACACCCGAACAGGCCATTCCCGGTTATGAACGCCAAGTCACTGCCATCGTGGCTTCTGGCGACCGCTCAGCGCAACTCTACAAAATTGACACCCCCACACTGGTGATCCATGGGGACAAAGACCGTATTGTTCACCCCAGCGGCGGCGCAGCCACCGCGCGCTCCATTGGTGGCGCGCAGTTCCATACGCTGCAAGGCATGCGCCACCAAATTGATGAGGTGGTCACGCCCTATTTGCTGCGAGTGATCGTGCCCCATATACAGACGGCACAAACCTTTGCAGATGCTGAGGCACCCGCCTCGCAAGCTGCCGCCTAAAACCACACAGCGCATGCAGCGCACCCATAAAAAAAGGCGCCCTGCAGCGCCTTTTTTATCGTTCAACGCGGCCTACCACCAGCATCCCTAGCGCATCGCACGGCGCAGCCACGCACTGGCTTGGTCCACCGCAATCGACAGCAGCAGCATGGCAATGATGACCGTGCTGGCCTCTGCATAGTGAAACAGCGAGAGCTTGAAATACAGCAGCTGGCCCAGCCCGCCCGCCCCTACAAAGCCCAGGATGGCTGCCATGCGAATGTTCATCTCCCAGCGGTACAGCGTATAGGCCAGCAACTGTGGCGCAGCGCCGGGCAAGGTGCCGTACAAAAATGCCAGCGCACGCGCGCTGCCCGAGCGGCGCAGGGCCTGCGCAGGCGCAACGGGCGCATTCTCTAGTGCCTCCGCATACAAACGGCCCAGCACGCCTGCCGTGTGCAACGCCAGCGCCAAAGCCCCTGCAAACGGCCCCAGCCCCACGGCCAACGCCGTGATGGTGGCCCACACCAGCTCAGGCACCGAGCGCAGCACGTTCAGCACCACATTCCACGGCGCACGGAACTTGGGCAGCGCCAGCACCATGCCCGCAACCGCGGCCAGCAGCGTGCCCACCACGGAAATCGCCAAAGTTTCCCAAATCCCCACTGCCACCGCCCACAACCACGCACGGCTGGTGTCCGGAGGGAAAAACCCGGTCACAAAGTCAGCCATGGCTGAAGCTGCATCGCCCGTGAACAAGGCCCACAACTCCATATCCAGCAACTGCCAGCTGGCCACCACCCCCGCCAGCAATGCCACCAGCACCGCCATGCTGCGCACGCCCCAGGCACTGGCCCGGGCTGCCGGCGTGACATCCAGCGCGCGGCGCAGCGCGTTGGACAAGGCATCGGCCAGCAGCACCAGCGCCATAAAAACCAGCAAGATGGAGCAGGCCTCGCCGCCATTGAGCATCTTCATGGCCTGATCCATGAGCTGCCCCAGCCCCCCTGCCCCGACAAAGCCCATCACCACGGAGGCACGAATCGCGCATTCCCAGCGGTACACGGTGTACGACACCAGCTCTTTCGAAGCCAACGGCAACAAACCATACAGCAGCGCCACCGCACGTGGACTGCCCGTGCGCAGCAAAGCACGTGCGGCAGTGCCGTCTTCGCTTTCCAGAATTTCGGCATAGACCTTGCCCAGCATGCCGCCGTAGGTCAGCCCCAGCGCCAGCACCCCGGCAGCAGGGCCCAGCCCAAATACGCGCACAAACACCAGCGCCCACACCAGCTCGGGAATACCGCGCAGCACGGTGAGCACACCACGCGCCAGCGGGTTTTGCGTAGCCTTTTCGCGTGCAGCGCTGCTGGCCCAGTACGACAGCGGCACAGCCAGCACAAAAGCCAGCAGCAAGCCCATCGTGGCAATGGCCAAGGTCTCCAGCGTGGCTTGCCAGAGGTAGCCGCCAAACTCTGCACTGGTTTCTGGCGGTACAAAGCCTGCCAAAAAACCACCAATCACGTGCAGATTGTTCGCATCCAGCAAAGACGACAGTTGAAAGCCCGCGCCCTGAAACAACGGCCACAGCACCACCAGCGCAATGATCGCACCCCACAAACGGCGTGGCCCAGCCGGGTCACGCAAGGCGCCAATGCCAGCTACAGCGACGGCATCGTCAGCCCTCATCATGCGGCGCTGCATCAGCGGCACCCATGGGCTGGCATAGACACCGCGGCAACCGTAGCATGCGGTGGCGCACAATCGGGCGCCACCGTCACCGACAGCGCCTCTGCCGCGTACAGTGCCTGTAACTGCGCATCACGCACATCTGCCGCAGGCACATCGAAAGCAATGCGCCCATCGCGGATACCAATCAAGCGGTCAAAGCACGTACGCGCCAACTCCACCGCATGCAAGCTGGCCACCAAGGTGGCATTGCGCGCTTTGGCTTCTTGCACCAGCAGTTGCACCGTCTCCAGTGCCAACGTGGGGTCCAAGGCGGACACAGGCTCATCCGCCAAAATCAGTTGTGCCTCTTGGTAGAGCACACGCGCAATCCCCACACGCTGCAACTGGCCGCCCGAAAGCTGGTCGCAACGCACAAACAATTTGTCCGCCAGATGCACGCGCTGCAGCGCCTGGCGTGCGCCCGCAATGTCCTGCGGATAGACCAGCGAAGCCAGCGACTTCCACACCGGCCACTGCCCCAGCTTGCCAGCCAGCACGGCGGTGACCACGCGCTGGCGTGGCGGAATGGGGGCCGCCTGGTGCACGGTGCCGATGCGCGTGCGCAACTGGCGCAAGGCTGCACCCGTTGCAGCAGGTGCCTGCCCCAACACCGTGATCGCCCCTTGGGTGGGGCGGCAGGCCGTTCCAATCGTGTTGAGCAAGGTGGTTTTGCCCGCACCGGAGGGGCCAATCAACGCAATGCTCTCGCCCTGCTGGGCTTGTACGCTGATGCCTGCCAGCGCCACATAGCCATTGCTGTGGGTAAGCCCCACGTTATGCAGTAAAAAGCTCATAAATATGCTCCGCCAACCATAGCTGTCAGCGCTTGGTGCATATGCCTTTGTAGGCAATTTGGCATTGAAATCAAAGACCGACGCGCAGTACGCAGCCTTGCCCTGCCTGCAGCACAGCCACA
The DNA here is from genome assembly GCF_030162955.1 of Comamonas jiangduensis. NCBI lineage: Bacteria > Pseudomonadati > Pseudomonadota > Betaproteobacteria > Burkholderiales > Comamonadaceae > Comamonas > Comamonas jiangduensis. The sequence goes on along the minus strand of NZ_JARXOV010000020.1, from coordinate 28,486 downwards.
GACAGGTCAAGGCAGATGCCGCACCAGTTACGCTTACTTCAGCAGGCCCGCGGCCTTGGCAGCGTCTTCAATGCCTTGGTAGTTTTCAGGCTTGGAGGCAATGAACTTGGAGGCACGCTGCAAGTCCATGATGGCCTTGTGCTCGGGGTTGGCCGGGTCCAGCTTCAAAAAAGCGTCGGTCAGCTTCTTGGTGATTGCAGGATCCAAATCGCCACGCACCGTCCAGTTGTAGTCAAAGTACTCGGGGGTGGTGTAGAACACGCGCACCTTGGCTGGGTCTACCTTCTTGGCCTCTACCAACTTGTCCCACACCGAAGTATTGAGCACCCCCGCATCGGCCTTGCCTGCGGCCACAAAGGCCACGGTGGCATCGTGTGCGCCCGAATACGCCACGTTCTTGAAGTCTTTTTCAGGGTTGATGCCGGCCTTCTGGATGAAGTAACGCGGCATCAGGCTGCCCGAGGTGGACGACGGTGCGCCAAAGGCAAAGGTCTTGCCCTTCAGGTCTTCCAGGGTCTTGATGGCGGGATCGGCCGTGATAAAGCGCGAGGTGAACACCGCGTCTTCTGCACGCTGCACGATGGGGTTGGCCGTGCCTTTGGTGCGGATCTTGGCCTGCACATAGGTAAAGCCGCCCAGCCACGCCATATCCAGCTTGCCGGTGGCCAGCGATTCCACCACGGCGGCGTAGTCGCTCACGGGGGTGAACACCACCTTCATGCCAGTTTCTTTGGACAGGTACTCGCCCAGGGGCTTGAATTTGCGTTGCAGCTCAGTGGGGGCTTCGTCAGGAATGGCCGAAACACGCAGCACCTTGTCGGCAGCCGAAGCCGAGAAAGAAACCAAAGCAGAAGTTGCGGCAACAGCAAGCAGCGCCTGCTTGATCGCCAAGCGGCGGGCAAAAGATGTAGTCATGAAGTTTCCGATTCAAAAATCCACCACCGGACGGACAACACGGCGGCTTAATAGTCAGCCCCAACGGAGCATGGAATAAGGGCGGTGCAACTGACCGCTGGCCTGAATTCTCGCACTGATGCTTTGGATTGAAGGGCCGCCAAACCATTAACCACAGCGCGCGTTGCGCCCATCCCCAGCACGGCTTGCAAATAGGTCGCTATTGATATCAAAGCATCTGGCGCTTATGCAGTCTAATTTTTCCTATTCATAGCATTCAAAACCTATGAACTACAAGCGCCCACAGCTCTTATTTTTGAAATACTCAGCCGCCTTCGCTGCAACGCACCACCGCAAGGCGGCGCCCCCTGCGGGAAGCCCCGCACACAGCTATCGCCCTTGGCCTACGCCTGCAGCGCTGAAGGCTATGTAATTTCAGGCCCATGGGAGCGCCGCCCACGCCCATTTGCCAGAAAGGAGTTCGCGATGTTAGACAACGCCACCCTCCACAATCTCGTACTCACGGTGCTGTATTACGTCAGCCCCTTGCTCTTGCTGGCCGGCGTTGCGGGTTTTGCCACCAGCATGGCCATGTGGTTCATTCGCCGCTAAAGCGCACGCCTCAAGCCTTCGCTGTTGACGAATTGCACATTGACACAAAAAGCGTCGCAGCAGCCATCTACACCGCTACACTTCACAACGGCTTGCATTCCGAGGGGAATGGCAAGCCTTTTTTCCCTTTGCACGTTGCACATCCATGTCCACAGTTTTCAATTTCACCTTCGTCCCCTGGTTCCGGTCCGTGGCCCCCTATATCCACAAGTTCCGACACCAGACCTTTGTGGTGGGCATCACGGGCGAGGCGATTGCCGCAGGTAAGCTGCAAGGCATCGTGCAAGACTTGGCGCTAATTCAAGCCATGGGCGTCAAAATTGTGCTGGTGCATGGCTTTCGCCCCCAGGTCAACGAACAGCTGCGCCTCAAAGGGCAAGAGCCCGCCTATTACAACGGCGTGCGCATCACCGACAGCGTGGCGCTGGACTGTGCCCAAGAAGCAGCCGGTCAGCTGCGTTATGAAATTGAAGCCGCCTTCAGCCAAGGCCTTCCCAACACCCCCATGGCGGGCGCCCGTGTGCGTGTGATGTCCGGCAACTTTTTGACCGCGCGCCCGGTGGGTATCGTCAACGGTGTGGACTTTATGCACTCCGGCCTGGTGCGCAAGGTGGACGGTGAAGGTATTCAGCGCGCACTGAACTCGGAAGCCATGGTGCTGCTCTCGCCCTTTGGCTTCTCGCCTACGGGCGAAGCCTTCAACCTGAGCATGGAAGAAGTCGCCACTCGCGTGGCCAGCGAGCTCAAGGCCGACAAACTACTCTTTTTGACCGAAGTGCCCGGCGTGCGCACCCGCCCCCAAGAACCTGAGAGCGAAGACAACCCGATTGACACCGAGCTACCTCTGGCACAAGCACGCAAGCTGCTGGCGCAACTGCCACCGCCCCAATTGCCCACCGACACCGGCTTTTATCTGCAGCACTGTGTGCGTGCCTGCGAACATGGCGTCGAGCGCAGCCATATCCTGCCGTTTGCGGTAGATGGCGCGCTGCTGCTGGAAATTTATGTGCACGATGGCATCGGCACCATGGTGATCGATGAAAAACTCGAAGAACTGCGCGAGGCCACCATTGACGATGTAGGCGGCATCATTCAGCTGATCGAGCCCTTCGAGAACGACGGCACCCTGGTCAAACGTGATCGCACCGAGATTGAAAGCGACATCGCCAGCTACACCGTGATTGAACACGATGGTGTGATCTTTGGTTGCGCCGCCTTGCACCCCTACCCGGAGGCCAGAACCGGGGAAATGGCTGCGGTGACAGTGTCGCCCAAGGCCCAAGGCACGGGTGATGGCGAAAAACTGCTCAAACGCATCGAGCAACGGGCTCGCGAGCAAGGACTGGAGTCGCTGTTTGTTTTGACCACTCGCACCATGCACTGGTTCATCAAACGCGGCTTTCAGCCCGTCAGCCCCGATTGGCTGCCCGAAGCGCGAAAATCCAAATACAACTGGAGTCGTAAAAGCCAAGTGCTCGTCAAACACCTGTAACACCTACTTACCGACTGACGGTGAAATTTATTTAAGCGGGAATTACCAACAATTAGCAGCTATCTGCATATGCATCATAGCTTTTATGCTATTTATTTGATAATTTCAATCGCACTAGAATAGACTGCTGCGCAGGGCATACACGCTCCGGCGATAGCCCTGACAAAGGGTGCTGCCAATGCAGTGCTTACAAGCTGGACACTCGGTTTTTGGGTTTAAATCACCTTTGTCGGATGTACTTCCGAGCAGATCCACAAGGTCTGAGACCGATCCCCTGGCCGAGCGTGCAAAGTGCGCCCGGCCTCTTTTTTTTCGCGACTTGTGCACAACTTTTGCTTAGCAAGTGTTGGCGCAAGAATGTCTAGATTTTTTTACTTCTTTACAAAGACGCAATGACTTCTTTGAACACGCAACCTATCAGCCAAGACGTCTTGGCCGAGAAATATCTGGCAGCCGGAGAACAAACCGCTGAAGATCTGTTCCGCCGCGTCTCCCAAGCTCTGGCCGATCAAGAAAAACCAGAGCTGCGCGCCCAGTGGGCAGAGAAGTTTTTCCAGAATATGCAAGCAGGCGCCATCGGCGCAGGCCGCATCATGGCAGCAGCGGGTCTAGACACCAAAGCCACGCTGATCAACTGCTTTGTTCAGCCCGTGGCCGATGCCACCAACGGCTTTGATGAAAACGGCAACCCCGGCATTTACACCGCGCTGTCGCAAGCCGCAGAAACCATGCGCCGCGGCGGTGGTGTGGGCTATGACTTCTCCAACCTGCGCCCCAAGGGCGCCAAGGTCAAGGGCACCAATTCCTACGCCTCAGGCCCCTGCTCCTTCATCGACGTGTTCGACGCATCGTGCACCACCGTGGAATCTGCTGGTGCGCGCCGCGGCGCCCAAATGGGGGTGATGCGCATTGACCACCCCGATGTGCTGGACTTCATCACCGCCAAGCGTCAAAAAGGCCGCTGGAACAACTTCAACGTTTCCGTGGGCGTCACCAGCGACTTCATGCAAGCCGTGGAAAACGACAGTACATGGGAATTGGTGCACGTTGCCACCCCTTCGGATACCCAAATTGAAGGCGGCGCCTACCAGCGCGCGGATGGCAAGTGGGTGTACCGCACGACCACTGCACGCGAGCTGTGGGACGCCATCATGAAGTCGGCCTACGACTTTGCAGAGCCTGGTATTTTGTTTCTTGACAACATCAATACCGACAACAACCTGTACTACGCGGAAACGATTGCGGCCACCAACCCTTGCGGCGAGCAGCCTCTGCCGCCCTACGGCTGCTGCGACTTGGGCCCCATCATTCTGACCAAGTTCGTACGCGATGCTTTCACTGCGAATGCGCGCTTTGACTTTGACGCATTCCGCGCTGCAGTGACCATACAAGTGCGCATGCTGGACAACGTGCTGGATGCCACCGTCTGGCCCCTGCTCGAACAGCACAAGGAATCGCAGCAAAAACGCCGTATTGGCGTCGGCTTTACCGGCCTGGGCGACGCGTTGATCATGCTGCGCCTGAAGTACAACAGCGACGAAGGTGTTGCCCAAGGCGAAGAAATTGCCCGCCAGATGCGCGATGCCGCATACCTTGCTTCGGTGGAGCTAGCCAAGGAAAAGGGTGCTTTCCCGCTGTTTGATGCCGACAAATACCTCAAGAGCGGCTTCACCCAACGTCTGCCTGAAGCCATTCGCGCTGAAATTCGCAAACACGGCATCCGCAACAGCCACCTGCTGTCGATTGCCCCTACAGGCACGGTGTCACTGGCTTTTGCCGACAACGCCTCCAACGGCATCGAGCCGCCTTTCTCGTGGACCTACAACCGCAAAAAACGCACCGCTGACGGTGGCAATGCGCACTACACGGTCGAAGACCATGCTTACCGCATATTCAAGGCCATGCACGGTGCAGATGCTGCATTGCCCGAGTACTTTGTCAGCGCCTTGGAAATGACGGCAGCCGAGCACGTAGCGATGATGCGCGTGGTTCAGCCCTACATCGACACCGCCATTTCAAAGACCGTCAACATCCCAGCCGACTACCCGTTCGAGGACTTCAAGAACCTCTACATGGAAAGCTGGAAAGCGGGCTTGAAAGGCTGCGCCACCTATCGACCCAATGACACACTCGGAGCGGTTCTGTCGGTGGAAGCGCCCAAGCCCACCGAAGCTCCCAAGCCTGCTGCAGCAGCCACCCACAGCAGCAATATCGCTGCTGTCGTGGAGCGCAGACCCGAAGGTCCGTTGAATGCCGTGGTCGACAAAATCGAATACTTCACCCATGACGGTGCACGCCGCCTGTACTTGGTGGTGAGCTTCATGCTGGTGGACGGCGTAGAGCGCCCCATCGAGTTCTTTATGCCTGTGGGCCAAACCGGCGAAAGCCAGCAATGGATCACGGCCACCATGCGCTCGCTGTCACTGGCAGCGCGTGGCGGTTTCCTCGAGAAAGCACTGGAAGACCTGCGCAAAGTGGCTTGGGATCGCGGCCCCATCCGTTATGGCTGGCGTGACAAGGAAGACGGCAGTCGCATGCCCATTTGGCATGACAGCGAGGTAGCACTGCTGGCCTACGCCATCCAGGCCATTATTGCCAACCGTGGTGAGGCACAGCCTGCACCCTCCACCTCCGCAGCCCCTGCTCCTGCCCCAGAAACCACTCCAACCATGAGTGGCACCAAATGCCCAGATTGCGGTGCCCATGCTGTGATCAAAAAAGACGGCTGCTCTTTCTGCACCGCCTGTGGCTACATCGGTGCCTGCGGTTGATCCTGGATAAGCAGCTATCTAAATAGCCAAAAAGAAAAAGCCAGTGGTAGCTACCACTGGCTTTTTTTATGTATAGATAGTCTGAAATACCGCTCAGACAAGCGAGCCACTTTACTTATTCACCAATGACAAAAGGGCTAGATCTTTCGATCTAGCCCTTCAATCTTTTGGTCGGAGCGGCGGGATTCGAACTCGCGACCCTCTGCTCCCAAAGCAGATGCGCTACCAGGCTGCGCTACGCTCCGAACAGCACGTAGTATAACTGATTTTTGCTATCAAAATTCTGCACCAGAGTTTTTGACTCACACAATCAGCAACTTTTACCCGCCACTCAATACAAGCCGTATCGATTCAAAAAATAAAGTGCCGCCAAAATTCCAAAGATTGCCAGGATGGTCATGATTCGAGACATGAGAACACCTCCTTGTAAGCACCTGCATCGCAGCGCTTAACGGTTCACTGCAAGAAATTTCTGCGAGAAGCCGTCTAGCCCCAGGAAAGCCTCAACCTTACCAAAGCGAAAACGCCTTACGTATTGGCTGCAACACCCAGCCGACAATGCAGCGGCACACACCGTGCGATGCTCACCTTGAGAGACATCCAAAAGGAGTTAGCCATGAGATACCTTCTCCCTGTCGCACTAGCCACCACCCTGCTGGGACTGACCGCCTGTAACACCGCCACAAGCCACACCGGCATCCACAGCCCTGCAACTGTCTTGCAAGGCCGACTCGTAGGGCCGCAGCAAATGACGCTGTACGTCTTCGACCGTGACATAACCGGCAGCGGCAAAAGCATGTGCAACGACAATTGCGCCAAGAACTGGCCTCCACTGTTCGCACCCAGCAACGCCCAACCAATCGGCGCATGGAATGCGATCACTCGCGATGATGGCAGCAAGCAATGGGCCTACCAAGGCAAACCCTTGTACTACTGGGTTCAAGACAGCAAACCAGGTGACACCTCCGGCGATGGCGTTGGTAGTGCATGGCACGTTGCCAAACCTTAGATAAAAAATTATTTTGATAGCTTCTAAGGCTTGCTAGAACTACGCAAAACCGTATTTTTTATATTCACAAGCAACTGAAGCATAAAGAATAAAAGCCACACTTATTACAGCATGGCAAAAACGAAAAAGGGCTAGATCTTTCGATCTAGCCCTTCAATCTTTTGGTCGGAGCGGCGGGATTCGAACTCGCGACCCTCTGCTCCCAAAGCAGATGCGCTACCAGGCTGCGCTACGCTCCGACAAGCTTCAAATTATAAGCAAAAATTGAATGCCATTTTGCAAAATGGTAAATTTTTCGCAAATTGTTTTAACGCGATGAAGAAGGCGCTGGGCCACGGTTGGGCAGGTGACGGAAGGTAATGCGCCCTTTGGTCAGATCATAAGGAGACATCTCCAGAGAGACCTTGTCGCCTGCCAAGATGCGAATGTGGTGCTTGCGCATTTTGCCACCAGTGTATGCAATCAATTGGTGACCGTTTTCCAGCGTCACACGAAAGCGTGAGTCAGGCAACACTTCAGTCACGGAGCCTTGCATTTCAATCAATTCTTCTTTTGCCATGTTCAATCAACTTTAAAGGTAGGTATTTGTTTGCGGCGCCTTTGCTTCAAACCCATGTCTTTATTACATAGACAAACGTGTGCCGTAGTGCACAACGGAGAAAGGTTGCGCACAGCGCAAACCGAACAGAGGGCCTCAACGGGAAATGCAGCAAAGTCAGCCGCAAAAATAGCGGCCAATTGTAGCTGCTAAGCCCAATTTTCTTCAGAAACAATCAAACTTACCAATCGCTCACCTACAAATTACTCTGCGTAGCGCTGAGCTTTACTCATGACTGGACGTGCGCACCCATCAACGTTTTTGTGATCCACCAATCGCCGCACTAAGTGCGCGAATCAAATCCGTCTGGGTCACGATACCTACCAATTTGCGCTGAGCGTCCACAACTGGTAGGTGGTGGCAGCCTCCTGTTGAAAACAAGGGCACCAAGTCCACCAACAAGCAACTTGCCTCTACCACTTGCGCCTCAGTCTCCATAAGCGCCTCTACTTTGGCTTTTTGCGCGCTGCGCCCCGTGACCAAATGACGGATGCGCTGTGCGACCCCCTCAGGGGCATCCAGTGTGGCTTGCCGCACAAAGTCAGAAATACTCACAATTCCTAAGACAACGCCATCCGCATCCACCACTGGAAGCGCTTTGACACGCTCTTGCTTCATCAGGGCCCATGCCTCTTTTTGAGGCACTCCAGACTCCACGGCAAAAACAGGTTGCGACATGATGTCAACACAGCGCAAGTTTCCGAAGTTGCGGTTGAAAGCAGATCGACCTGCAATGTGCATCAGCCCCTCCAGATCCGCCCGGCTAATATCCAACACTTGGTTGTAGTGCTTGAGCGCAGCATCCAGGTCTTCAGGCGCAAATACTCCGTTGCCATCGGAACTAAAGCCTCGCTTTAAACTGTGCTGTGGATGTGGATAACGCTTACCGGTGAGGGCGTTGTAAATCACCGCACACAACAGCAAAACCGCCACATTAAAAAGAATCGGAAAGGCCACTAACGCCACGCCATTGATGTGCTCCAACACCACATAGGCAGCAAATCCAGCCCCTGGCGGGTGCATGCAACGCAAAGGCACCATCAGCATGACAGACAAACCTACTGCCACTGCACAAGCCAACGCTGTATCCACAATCAATGCCTGAGCCGCCGCACCCACCAACGCAGACAAGACGGTTCCAACCAAAACTGGCCATGGCTGCGCCATAGGGCTAGCAGGCATTCCAAATAAGAGAACTGCACTAGCCCCGAGCGAAGACACCATCCACATGTTGCCGACACTACCTGACCACCAGCGCGAAAGCATGCCCGTGACCAACAAGCCAAGCGCTACACCAAGCGCCATACGGCAGGCTTCAGAATAGCCAACACGCACAGAAGCAGGTAGAAAGTTACGAAGCCACAAACCCCAGCGGCTGAGCTGTGCACGGCTAGCATCCAGCGTGCTAGTAGGAGAGTTTTTAAAGGGATCAACCATAGTACCTAAAGCATGCGCACGAACCACGCACTCCAACAACATGCATGCAACCCATGCGATTGGGCATTTTGCCGCTCATACCACGCAGTCGGTGTCACACCTAGGCATAGCCTTTGATGCTGCCGATAGAATCGGCTCTTTTGTCTTTATCTCAAACTATTACCCGTGTCTGATCGCCTCTCGGTCCTGCCCCAATATTTCCTTCCCAAACAAGCTCTCACACAGCTGATGGGACGCCTTGCTAACTTGCAAGCAGGATCTACCACCACCGCCGTCATCAAGTGGTTCATTCAACGCTACCAAGTAGATATGTCTGAGGCTGCCAATCCAGATCCCGCAGCCTATCCGAGCTTCAACGCGTTCTTTACGCGAGCGCTGCGCCCTGGAGCAAGACCTTTGGCGCAAGCCGAATGGATTTGCCCGGTGGATGGCGCCATTAGCCAACTTGGCCCCATTCAAGGCGAGCAAATTTTTCAAGCCAAAGGGCATCATTACTCTACACAAGCCTTGGTCGGAGGCGATGCCCAGCTAGCCGCGCAATTCCAAGATGGCAACTTCGCAACGATTTACCTAAGCCCTCGCGACTATCACCGCATTCACATGCCATGTGCAGGCAAATTGCTGAGAATGATCCACGTTCCCGGTGAGCTGTTTTCCGTAAACCCCACAACGGCACGCGGTGTCCCAGGGTTGTTTGCCCGCAATGAACGGGTCGTGTGCGTCTTCGAAGGACCGTTTGGACCATTTGTCATGGTGCTGGTGGGTGCGACCATTGTTGGCAGCATGGCAACCGTTTGGCACGGCATAGTCAATCCACCCCGCACCGGAAAAATACGAGAGTGGAACTATGCACAGCAAGACGTTCAACTGGCACAAGGCGCAGAAATGGGGCGTTTTTTACTAGGTTCCACCATTGTTTTGCTCACACCAAAAAGCGACATGCAATTCAACACCGAATGGCAGACAGCAAAGCCTGTGCGCTTGGGCGAAACTATGGCCACACAAACTACCGCGTAAATAGGTAAAGAGAAGCTCTAGCTCCGAGCTTCTTAGACCATCTAGTATCAGAGATACCAGTTCAATGCTTCTGGACGTCGCGTGGTGGTGAACCAAGTAGGAACCAAACTCAAACGCTCAGGTTTGACAGGATCATCCTTACCCACCAAATACACCATCATCTCGCGGCGGCGCAGCACCACATGACTTACGGTTTCTTGCCTGTTGCCGGCTATCACTTTCACACCAGGTTTGAAGACTGGCATTTGAAACATGCTGGAACGCTCATGATGCACTTGAGCAGAATCTGGAGAACCGGGACTTACTAGCAACATAAAGCATGCCTTCAAAGATACGAACAACATTTATATCGACCGCAATTTGAAAAAATTAAGTGATTTTTTCAACACCATTTAACTTCCGTCTGCGCCCACCCCCAATCAACACGTCATGAGCTTCTTGGCCCGCTTTCGTCCTGACAACTTTACTTTGGCGCTGGCAGGCACTGTTTTGCTTGCCAGCCTAATTCCTGCCTCAGGAAATTTTGCCCAACTGTTAGAACGGGTTACAAGCGCAGTCATTCTGGTGCTCTTTTTTTTGCATGGCAGCAAACTGTCACGGCAAGCCATTTGGGCAGGCATTGGCCATTGGCGCCTGCACTTACTGGTCACTGCAACAACATTCGCCTTCTTTCCCCTTTTAGGCTGGCTACTGAAACCGGCGCTGCAGTTCCTACTACCGCCCGAGCTGGTACTCGGCGTACTGTTTCTGTGCGCCCTTCCAGCCACGGTGCAATCGGCCATCGCGCTCACAGGACTCGCGCGAGGCAACATCCCCGCTGCCGTTTGCAGTGCCTCAGGCTCTACGTTGATGGGGATTGTGTTCACACCGATATTGGTTGGGATGTTGCTGTCGCACTCCACCAGCGCGGGCAACCCTCTGGATGCGATGGGAAAAATTGCTGCACAGTTGCTCTTGCCTTTTGTCATAGGCCATCTGCTGCGCCCTTGGACTTCCGGCCTGCTACAACGCGTAGGCAACAAGATCAAAATCGTGGATCAAGGTTCTATTTTGCTAGTGGTTTATTCGGCTTTTAGCGGCGCTGTGGTCGCTGGCCTATGGCAACAAATGCCGCTCATTTCAATGCTGACACTTTTTCTGGTGTGTGCATTGATTCTGGCCTGCTCCATGACTTGGTGCATCTGCGCCAGCCGCCGCTTTGGCTTCACCACCGCTGACGAAGCCACCATTTTGTTCTGCGGCGCTCAAAAAAGCCTAGCTAGCGGCATCCCAATGGCCAAAGTCTTGTTTGCGGCTTCTGTCGTGGGCCCCATGGTACTGCCTGTGATGTTGTTTCACCCTATGCAACTGATGGTTTCCGCCATCGTCGCAGGGCGCTACCAGCGCAAAGCAGGCAACCCAGTAATCTAGCGCGCTTGAGAGAATTTTTTCCGCCTTCAGTCCATCTGGTGCCGCAGAACCAGAATTCCTTGCACAGGCATTCCTGAAGCCGCAAGACTTTCTTAACATGCCTATGCACTCCGGTGCATAAATCATCAACTCAAAACTTTTGGGGGAGATATCTGCATGATTAAAAAACTGATCGCTATTTGCCTGGCTTTTTACGCAGCACTTGCCATGGCTGCAGTCGATGTCAACAAAGCCAGCCATAGTGACTTACAAGAAGTGAAAGGAATTGGCCCTGCAACGGCAACTCGCATCATGGATGCGCGCAAACAAGGCCCGTTCAAAAACTGGGATGACTTGATTGCTCGCGTCAAAGGGATTGCGGCCACATCGGCTAACAAGCTGTCCGACGAAGGCCTCACCGTGAACGGCCAAGCTTACAAACAAGGAGGCAAATCAGCTGCCAAACCCACTGGCAACAACGAAAAAACCGCAAAACCCGCACAAACAGCAGGCAAAAAACAAGAGAAGAGCTGAATTTCTCCTTTATGCTTACAAAACGCCCGCCCATGGCGGGCGTTTTTGTTCCTGAGCCGCCAACACCATCAATACCCGCTCAAATTTCCATAGCACCCAAGAGACCATAGAACTATCGAACAAGCATTCATGCCGCTGATCTCTCTCATTCTTCTCCCTTTTATTGGCAGTCTTTTGGCCGCCGTTTTACCTGCGAACGCACGGAACACGGAATCCACCCTCGCAGGCATCATTGCGCTGACTTGCACGATTCAAGCAGCGATGTTTTTCCCCGAGATTGCCGATGGCGGCGTGATACGCCAAGAGTTAATTTGGCTGCCAGCGCTTGGTTTGAATTTTGTGGTTCGCATGGATGGTTTTGCCTGGATGTTCAGCATGTTGGTGCTGGGCATAGGCTCCTTGGTTGTGCTGTATGCGCGCTATTACATGTCTCCCGCAGACCCCGTACCGCGCTTTTTCTCTTTCCTGCTTGCTTTTATGGGAGCAATGTCAGGCGTTGTGCTCTCGGGCAACATCATTCAACTGGTATTTTTCTGGGAGCTGACCAGCCTCTTTTCATTCTTATTGATCGGTTATTGGCACCACCGCCAAGATGCGCGACGGGGCGCACGCATGGCACTCACGGTCACGGGCACTGGTGGCCTTTGCATGTTTGCGGGCATGCTGATCTTGGGGCATATCGTTGGCAGCTATGACTTAGAGAACGTGCTGGCCGCGGGAGAGCAAGTTCGTGCACACGACTTGTACACCCCAATGCTGATCATGATCTTATTGGGCGCACTGACCAAAAGTGCACAGTTCCCGTTTCATTTCTGGCTTCCCCACGCCATGGCGGCCCCTACCCCCGTCTCCGCCTATTTGCACTCTGCCACGATGGTCAAGGCGGGTGTGTTTCTGATGGCCCGCTTATGGCCCGTACTCGCAGGTACCGACCAGTGGTTCTGGATCGTGAGTGGCACAGGTGTTACTACGCTCTTGGTCGGCGGATTTTTTGCCATGTTCCAGCGCGACCTAAAAGGTCTGCTGGCGTATTCCACCATCTCACACCTGGGGCTCATCACACTACTGCTGGGGCTGAACAGCCCTCTGGCAGCCGTCGCTGCAGTGTTCCACATCATGAACCATGCCACGTTCAAAGCCTCTTTGTTTATGGCGGCAGGCATTGTGGACCACGAAAGTGGCACGCGCGACATGGATCGCCTTTCAGGATTGCGCAAGATGATGCCCGTCACCGCCACGCTGGCTTGTGTAGCCAGCGCTGCGATGGCAGGCGTGCCGCTGCTCAACGGTTTCTTGTCCAAAGAAATGTTCTTTGCGGAAACGGTGTTTATAGAGACGGATCATTGGGTCAGCATCGTTTTGCCTCTCGCGGCAACGATCGCCGGCATGTTCAGCGTTGCCTATTCCCTGTGCTTTACCGCTGATGTGTACTTCGGCCCCAAAGCCGTAGATCTACCCCGTAAACCCCATGAACCTCCCCACTGGATGCGGGTTCCGGTTGAGCTATTGGTTCTGATTTGCTTGGTGGTCGGCATCTTCCCTGCTTGGGCAGTGGGTGAATTTTTGAATGCGGCCGCATTACCCGTAGTAGGCGGCAATTTGCCCGCATTTAGCCTGGCTGTTTGGCACGGCATCAACACCCCCTTGGTCATGAGTGTAGTGGCCTTGCTTGGCGGTATTGTTCTATATGCTGCACTGCACTGGTTGCGCAAACAAGGCGTGCTGAGTGACTCCAGACCCTTGCTGTTCCAACTCAACGGCAAACGGATATTTGAAAATTTGATTGCACGCCTGACTTTGTTGGCTCGCAACACGCGCAGGCTGCTCAGCACGCAACATTTACAGTGGCAAATGCTGTGGCTGGTTCTGCTCGCGCTAGGTGCTGGGGTGCTGCCGCTGTGGATTCGCGGGCTTGAGTTGGGTAATCGCGCCAACTTACCGCTATCCCCCGCCTTTGTGCTGCTTTGGACGATAGGAGGCCTGTGCGCCCTGGGTGCCGCATGGAAGGCCAAATACCACCGCATGGCTTCCTTGATCATGTTGGGTGGCGCAGGGCTATGTACTTGCATCACTTTCTTGTGGTTCTCAGCACCAGATTTGGCACTTACCCAACTGGTGGTTGAAGTAGTCACCACCGTGCTGATCTTGCTCGGTCTTCGCTGGTTGCCCAAACGCGATAAAAGCTTGCGCATTCCAGCACTGTCCACCGAACTCGCCGCACGTGCGCGCCGCTTGCGTGACCTGCTGATTGCACTGGCTGCAGGCGGCAGCGTCGGGTGGCTGGCTTTTGCCATGATGAGCCGCCCCTTCCCAGAAAGCACCTCAACCTTTTTCTTAGAGCGCGCCCTGTCCGAAGGCGGCGGCACCAATGTGGTCAACGTCATGCTGGTGGACTTCCGTGGTTTTGACACTTTTGGGGAAATCGTCGTATTGGGAATTGTGGCTTTGACCGTGTACGCCTTGCTGCGCCGCTTCCGTCCCGCACGCGAGACCATGGATATACCCGAGCAGCAACGCTACATTCCGGGTGATCTGCAAACCGATTTGGTCAACCCTCGGAATGCGGGGGATACCGCAGTTGGCTATCTGATGGTGCCAGCGGTACTGGTTCGCTTGCTGCTGCCTTTTGCCACGCTGGTTGCCATCTATCTCTTCCTGCGCGGACACAACGAACCGGGTGGCGGTTTTGTTGCAGGCTTGGTGTTCTCCGTCGCACTCTTGCTGCAATACATCATCTCTGGCACGCAGTGGGTGGAAGCACATATGCCACTGTTCCCGCGCCGCTGGATTGGTTTCGGATTGCTGTTCGCCATCATGACGGGCATCGGCTCCATCGTGGCAGGCTACCCCTTCATGACCAGCCACACTTTCCACTTCAGTGTTCCGTGGATTGGGCAAATTCACCTTGCAAGCGCTACTTTTTTTGACATAGGAGTTTTCACTTTGGTTGTGGGTTCTACCCTGCTGATCTTGACGGCAATTGCCCACCAATCGGTGCGCGGCCACCGCTACCACGCACGCATCCAAGAAGAGCAAGCTGCTCAGCAAGGAGGCCTCTGATGGAAACCGTATTGGCAATTGCTATTGGCGTGCTTGCAGGTTCGGGGGTATGGCTGCTGTTGCGCCCGCGCACGTTCCAAGTGATCGTGGGCCTGTCTTTGCTGTCTTATGCCGTGAACCTGTTCATCTTCAGCATGGGCCGTGAAGGGCTCGCGATTGATAAGGAGCCGGTGCTGCGTCCTGGCATTCCTGAAACCTTGGCACATTACGCAGACCCCATGCCCCAAGCCTTGGTGCTAACCGCCATCGTGATTGGCTTTGCCATGACGGCCCTGTTCTTGGTGGTATTGCTTGCGTCGCGCGGCATGTCGGGCACTGACCATGTGGATGGCGTCAAAGCGCGCGATGTGCAGGAGATGCCATGAGCTTGATTTTGGAATGGCTGGCATCACTCATGCCGCACCTCATGCTGGCTCCCATCGTGCTGCCCATGTTGACGGCAGCACTCATGCTGCTCCTCAAAGAAGAGCAGCAACAAGCCAAAATGGTGATGAATGTCGGGACTACCGCGCTGGGTTTGCTGGCAGCTATTGCCCTGCTTTTATGGGCCGATCAATCGGGCTCCAGCACCACCATGGGCGTTTATCTGCCAGGTAACTGGCAGGCACCTTTTGGGATTGTGCTGGCGGTAGACCGACTCACTGCCTTGATGCTGGTGCTGACCTACAGCATCGCGCTGGCATCCAGCTTGTTCTCCACGGCGCGTTGGCACAAGGCAGGGGTGCACTTTCACCCATTGTTTCAGCTGCAGTTGATGGGCTTGTCCGGTGCTTTCCTCACTGCAGACCTGTTCAATTTATTCGTCTTCTTCGAGATCATGCTGGCGGCATCCTATGGCCTGCTGCTGCATGGCTCTGGACGCATGCGCGTGCAATCTGGCATGCACTACATCGCCATCAACCTGGCAGCGTCTTCGCTGTTCTTGATTGGTGTGTCCATGCTTTATGGCCTTACGGGCACATTGAACATGGCTGATTTAGCCCAAGCCATCCCTGAAGTGTCAGCGGCTGATCGTGGCTTGCTGCACACGGCCGCAGGCATTTTGGCAACGGCCTTTTTGATCAAAGCAGCCGTATGGCCACTGAACTTCTGGCTGGTGCCGGCTTACAGCGCCGCTACGGCACCCGTCGGTGCATTGTTTGCACTCATGACCAAGGTGGGCATCTATACCATTTTGCGTTTGTGGACCCTGATGTTCTCTAGCGAAGCGGGCGACTCCGCCCTCTTTGGCTCCATGTGGCTGATTGCAGGCGGCATGGCCACCATGGTGTTTGGCGGCATTGGCACCTTGGCCGCCACCCGGCTGACGCATCTGGCAGGCTACGCCGCCATCTTGTCCTCGGGCACATTGCTCGCTGCAATTGGCTTTGGCCAAAACATGCTCACCGCAGGTTTGCTGTACTACCTGCCCAGCTCCACGCTGGCGGTGGCCATCCTCTTCTTGCTGGCAGACATCATGGACCGCTGGCGCAACGATGGAAACATCGACATCGATGATGAAGAAGCGCCCTTTCTCAACTCTGAACTGGTGCCCACCCAGAGCCTGAACCTCGACGAAAACGAGCAAGTGCTGATTGGCCGCGCCATTCCTGCCTCTGCCGCTTTCCTCGGCTTGGCCTTCATCATGTGCACCTTGGTGGTAACTGGCTTGCCACCACTGTCTGGCTTCATTGGCAAATTTGCCATGCTCACCAACCTGATCAACCCTGTAGGGCTGGGCCAATCTGCGGGCTACCAAGCCGGCCCATGGGGCTGGGTGTTGATGGCGCTAATGATTGCTACGGGCTTGTTCGCCCTGATTGCACTCACGCGCGCAGGCATCCGCCATTTTTGGGCCACGCACGAGCGTGGGACTCCTGAGTTGCGCATCTCTGAGGGGCTGCCGATTGCAGCGCTGATGGCCCTGTGCATGGTGCTGACGGTGAAAGCGGACTCTGTCATGCAGTACACCCAGAACGCGGCCAATACCTTGCATGCCCCAGGCACCTACATTCAAGCCGTGATGGAAACGCGACCTGTGCCTAACCCCACCATCGCTCCTAGCAGCATCCCCCCCAGCAGCGGGCAGGAGGCTCAGCCATGATGAAACGCCTCTTTCCCGCTCCCCTGCTGTCCGCCGCATTGTTCATGCTGTGGCTGCTGCTCAACCACTCCATGAGCAAAGGGCACATCGTGCTTGGCGCCATCCTGGGGCTCTGCATCCCCGTGCTCACGCGCGGCTTGCGCCCCCTGCCCGTGCGCGTGCGCCACCCTTGGACGATCTTGAAGCTCTTTCTCACCGTGGTTGCAGACACCTCGGCCTCCAACTTTCAGGTGGTGCGCTTCTTGCTGTTTCCCAAGATGCGCAAACACCACGCTGCTTTTGTGCATGTCCCGCTGGAGTTGCAAGACCCTAATGGGTTGGCGGTACTGGCAATGATTACCTGCATCACACCAGGTACCGCGTGGGCAGAAATATCACGTGACCGCTCGATACTGCTGATGCACGTTCTGGAAGTCGATGACCCGCAAACCATCGTGGAGCATGTCAAAACCAAATACGAGCGCCCACTGAGGGAGATTTTCGAATGAGCCAATGGTTAATCTGGGTACTGTCTTTGGCCCTTTTCTTCTTGGTGCTGGCGATGGCCTGCACGCTGACACGCTTGCTCAAAGGCCCTTCCGCGCAAGACCGCGTTTTGGCCTTGGACTGCATGTACCTCAACGGCATGCTGGCCATGCTGGTGCTGGGTATTTTGTACAGCTCATCCATGTACTTTGAGGCCGCCTTGCTGATTGCCTTGTTTGGCTGCGTAGGCTCTACTGCCATGGCCAAATTTCTGCTGCGTGGCGAGGTGATCGAATGAATGAGATCACGCTGCCTTTGTGGGCTGAGGTGCTGATTGCCGTGCTGGTGTTGGGCGGCTCCATCGTCGCGCTGCTGGGCTCGCTGGGCCTGATGCGCCTGAAAAGCTATTTCGAGCGCGTGCACTCCCCTTCCATCATTGCCACCATGGGTTGCTGGCTGATTATGTGGGCCACCTTTGTGTTCTTCAGTGCGACTGGTCAGGGCCTTGCGCTGCATGCGCTGCTGATTGCGATTTTCATCGCCGTGACAGTGCCCATCACCACCATCTTCTTGATGCGTGCTGCACTCTTTCGTGCCCGCCGTGCGGGGCGCGACGTCCCCCCCAGCATCAGCCGCATTGTGCGCAATGAGCCCCTTTCCGAAGAAGCTGTAACGGCAGACTCTGAAGCATCAAAAAATTAAGCACCTAGCGCTTACCCAGTAAGCGCTAGCGGCCAATTTCACCCATCAATCATGCTTCAAATCATTGCCATTTGCACCGGAGCCAGCTTGGGCGCTTTGCTGCGCTGGCAACTGGGTGTGTGGCTGACTGTGCCGGGCCAGCTGGCATGGGGCACCTTGGCCGCGAATGCACTGGGGGGATACAGCATTGGCTTGGCCATTGCGTGGCTGGATGCGTCACCCCACATCGATCCCATCTGGCGCTTGGCCATCGTTACGGGGTTCCTGGGCGCGCTCACCACTTTCTCCAGCTTTTCGGCGGAAGTCATTGCACTGCTGCAAGCCCAGCGCTGGGGCATGGCACTGCTGTGGGCCATGCTGCATCTGGGCACGTCGTTGTGCCTGACGATTGCCGGTATGTATAGCGTGCATGCGCTGCGTTAAACGCCCTCTGCTTTTGCCTATTTTTCATGTAGAGACGGCTTGCAATCTGCGAAGATGGCAGCTTGTTCCCGTGATAGTGCAATTGGAGATTTATGGACGCAAAAACATCCCTGCACGAGCGCTCGCTGGCAGAGGAATTGGCGCCAGTCGATGCCCCCACCACAGCCCGCGAGGCGGCTATCTCTGACCCGATGCTGCCCGATGCATACCGTTTGGCTTTTGCTGACCCGGAATTCATGGCGCGCCGTGAAGTGCGCGGCATTCGCTTCCAGCTAGAGCTACTCAAACCTGATCTGGGCCAAGAAGCCCACGGCATTCAACACACGGTCGTGGTGTATGGCAGCGCCCGGTTTGTGGATGCAGAGACGGCACAGCAGCGCTTGGCCGCCGCGCAAGCCAATGGTGATGCGGACCAAATCCGCGTGGCCGAACGCGATGTGCGCAACGCTGTGCGCTACGAAAATGCCCGTGCTTTTGCGCGCCTGGTGGCTGAGCACAGCCAGCGCCAGCCGCAGGATCGGCGCATCTATATTTGTACCGGCGGCGGCCCCGGCATCATGGAAGCGGCCAATCGCGGCGCCTTCGAGGCAGGCGCTGACAACGTGGGGCTGAACATCTTGCTGCCGCATGAGCAGCAAGGCAACCGCTACATCACGCCCGAGTTGTGCTTCAAGTTCCACTACTTTGCGCTGCGCAAAATGCACTTCATGATGCGCGCCAAAGCCTTGGTCGCCTTCCCCGGTGGTTTTGGCACCATGGATGAGCTGTTTGAAGTGCTGACACTGGTGCAAACGACTAAGGTCAAGCCGGTGCCCATCATTTTGTTTGACACGCAATTTTGGCAGCAGCTGTTCAACTTTGACCTGCTGATTGCCGAAGGCATGATCTCCCCCGAAGACCGCAAGCTGTTTCACTTTGTGGATACGCCAGAAGCTGCCTGGCAGATCATCAAAGATTTCTACCAGCTACCGCACTAAAGGCCCAAGCGGCACCCAAGCACCCACAGCAGCCTTCGGGCTGCTTTTTTGTGCTCCCTAACGCCGCACCAGACCGCTAACTGCTGCCGCGTGGCGGCTGGGCCGCGTCCTTGGGTAAATTTTCTTTGCCCAGCAGCCACGGCAGGCGCGCTGCTCCACCCACCATGGCGCCCACGGCCCAAAACAAGGCAGAGACGCCCACCACCGTGCCGATGGAGCCAAACAGCACTGGCATCAACACGCTAGAGCCATTGATTGCCATCATGCGCAAACCCAAAGCCTCGCCCTGCCGGTGGGACGGGGTGATCTGGTGAATCATGCTCATCACCATGGGTTGTACCGAGCCCAGCACCAACCCCAAGGCGATAGAGCAGCCCATCATCGCCCAGGCATTGGGCATCAAGGGGTAGGCCATAAACAAAAGGCACGCGCCCAGCATGGCGCCCATCACCACCTGCCACTCGCTGACACGCTCTGACAGCAAGGGGATCAACAAACGAATGGCCACTGCCGCCATCGCAAAAGCGCCCAAGATGGAGCCAATCAACGAGGCCGACAAGCCACGCTCATGCCCCAAGATTGGCACGACAAACGTGTGCACATCCCAGCACGACGACAAGGCCCAATTCATCAAAAGCAAGCGGCGAAAGCCCTGGTTTTGCAGCATGTCCCAGGCCGTGGTGCGCTGCGCGCTTGCAGGCTTGGGCGCTGGCGCTAGCTCTTGCACCGTGCGCACCCAAAACCATGCACTCAACGGCAGCAGTGCCAGCAGCAAAAATGCCGCCCTAAAGCCCGTGGTGCTGGCAGCTTCGCCCCCTGCATAGTCAATCAGCAAGCCCGCCAAGAACGGGCCCAGAAAGTTCGACACCGCCGGGCCAATGGCCAGCCAGCTGAACACGTTGCGCAGCCCTACCTTGTCGTGCGCCTGCCGTCCCACATGGCGCTGCAGCGCAATAATGGCCGCACCCGATGCGCCGCCGCTGCACAGTGCTGCCAAGCACAAGGCCGGATAAACTGGAAACACCACCGCCACTGCAGCGCCGGTGCTGGCCACCACCACGCTGATGGCCAAAGGGCGCTTCAAACCATGCCGGTCCGCATAACGTCCTGCGGGCAGCGACAAAAACACCTGCGTCAGCGCAAACAGCGCCAGCAACACACCAACGGCTGCGGGGCTGTAGCCCTCGCGCAGCGCCAGCAGTGGCGTGGCCATGCGCATGCCCGTCATGCAAGCATGGATAGAAATTTGCGCCAAGATCAGGCGCAGCAAAGCTGCATCCACGCCATCACTCGCTGTCAGGGTCTGCGGCCGCCGGGTCAGGCAGCAGCTGCGGTGCCCGAGTGCCTGCAGCATCACCGGCCGGTGCTGCGCTGGGCAGCTCTTGCACGGTGCGCAGCCTGCGCTGGATGGCGCGGGTGCGCACATCCACTTGCTCAAATTTTTTGGCGGCCGCATCAATCGATTTGCGGGTGGCTTCCACCACTTCGCCAAACTTGGCGAACTCGGTTTTCACCTGCCCCAGCACGCCCCACACCTCGGAAGAGCGCTTTTCAATCGCCAGTGTCTTGAAGCCCATTTGCAAGCTATTGAGCATGGCAGCCAAATTGGCAGGGCCAGTGATGACCACGCGGCAGTCGTTTTGCACCGCTTCCACCAGTCCAGGCCGGCGCATTACCTCTGCAAACAGCCCTTCGGAGGGCAGATACATCACCGCAAAATCGGTGGTGAATGGCGGCGCCACATATTTGCTCGCAATTTTTTTGGCCTCGTTGCGGATTGAACTCTCCAGCGCATTGCCTGCACTGGCTACCGCCTGCTTGTCTGCCGCATCCAGCGCATCTTGCAAGCGCTGGTAGTGCTCCACCGGGTATTTCGCATCAATCGGCAACCACACCGGGTGTTCATCGTCGCGCCCGGGCAAGCGGATGGCAAATTCCACCAGTTCATCACTGCCAGGCACGGTTTTCACGTTGCGCGCGTACTGCTCGGGGGTGAGCACGTTGTCGATGATGCCGCCCAGTTGCACTTCGCCCCAGGTGCCACGGGTTTTCACATTGGTCATCACGCGTTTCAGGTCGCCGACGCTGCTGGCCAGCGATTGCATCTCGCCCAGCCCTTTGTGTACCTGCTCCAGGCGATCGCTGACCAGTTTGAAGGATTCCCCCAGACGCTGCTCCAGTGTGGCGTGCAGCTTTTCGTCCACGGTGCGGCGCATTTCTTCCAGCTTGGCGGCATTGTCGGCCTGGATGGTAGCCAGCCGCTCATTGAGCGTGCCGCGCAGCTGTTCGGCCGTCTGGTGGCTGTCTTGGTTCAGCCGTTGCAGCTGCAAGGCCAACGCTTGCTGCAGCTGCGCAAAATGCTGCTGCAACTCTTGGCGGCTGTGGCGCGCTTCCTCGGTTTGGCGCTGCATGTGGGTGCCCACCAACTCCCGCAAGCTGTCCGCAGCGGCGGTTTGGTTGTGCCCCAAGCTGTGCACCAGGCCCTGCACTTGCTGGCCCATGCTGCCCAGCGCACCGTCGCTTTTAGCGATGGCCATCTGTGTCAGCTGCAGCGCGCGCTCCAGGTGCTCCAGCCGCTCCAACATGTCCAGATCTGCAGGCGCTGGCCGGGGCTTGAGCCAGTGCAGCAATTGCACCACCAGCACCAGCAGCAGCCCACCCAGCAACAGCCAAGGCATCCAGTCCACTCAGGCTCCTTCAAAATAAATAGCTGCTAGCGCAAGCAAACACTAGCTTTCAAACAGTTTTCTATCTGAAAGCCTTATTTGGCATACGCAAGCAGCTATGGTTTACACAGCCCAGCGTTGGGCTTTGGCCGCATCGTTGGGTGTATTCACGGGGGTCAGCGGCTGCTGACCACCCAGCACTGCCACCAGGTTGTCGGCAGCCAGCTGGGCCATGGCGCGGCGTGTGGCTGTGGTGGCGCTGGCAATGTGCGGGGTGAGCACCACATTGGGCACCGTCAGCAAGTCAGGGTGCACGCGGGGCTCGCCCTCAAACACATCCAGGCCCGCCGCTGCAATGCGCTGGTCTTTCAACGCCTGCGCCAGCGCGGCATCATCCACAATCCCGCCGCGCGCAATATTGATGAGCGTGGCGGTGGGCTTCATCTGCGCCAGCTCTGCCGCGCCAATGGTGTGGTGGTTTTCCGGTGTGTAAGGCAGCACCAGCACCACATGGTCTGCCATTTGCAGCAGCTCTTGTTTGCTGACATAGGCCGCCTTGCATTCCGCTTCCAGCTCGGCCGTCAGGCGCGAACGGTTGTGGTAGACCACCTTCATGCCAAAACCGTATGCCCCACGCTTGGCAATGCCCTGACCAATGCGGCCCATACCAATAATGCCCAGCGTACTGCCATGCACTTCAGCGCCCGCAAACAAATCGTAGCGCCACTCTTTCCACAGGCCTGCGCGCAGGTAGTGCTCGCTTTCGGTCACGCGGCGGGCTGTAGCCATCAGCAAGGCAAAGCCAAAGTCGGCCGTGGTTTCGGTCAGCACATCTGGTGCGTTGGTGGCCTGCACGCCCGCTGCCGTGAGTGCAGGTACATCAAAATTGTTGTAGCCCACCGCCATATTGGCCACCGCTTTGAGCTGCGGGCACGCTGCCAGCAAGGCGCCGTCAATCGACTGGCTGCCGGTGGTCAGCACACCGTCTTTGCCTTGCAACTGCTGCACCAGCTCTTGGGGTGACCACACGGTGTCGTCTTGGTTGGCCTGCACTTCAAAGTGCTGCTGCAAAAATGCCACCACCTCAGGGTGGATGGCACGTGCGATCAGGATGCTTGGTTTGCGCATAGTTTTAGAACCAAATAAATGTCATCACCACAAACAACGGCACCAAGATGCCGACCGACCACAGCATGTAGCCAAAGAAGCTGGGCATGGCCACGCCGCGATCTTCTGCAATCGCTTTGACCATCAGGTTGGGGGCATTACCAATGTATGAGTTCGCTCCCATGAACACGGCACCCGCAGAAATAGCCACCAGCGTAGGCGCCAAGGCGGTCATCAGCACCGCAGGGTCACCGCCGGCCGTGTTGAAGAACACCAGATAGGTGGGAGCGTTGTCCAGGAAGGAAGACAGTGCCCCGGTCGCCCAAAAATACATCGCCACATTGGGTGTGCCATCGGGATTGGTGACTGCTCGCACCACCGCACCAAACGGGCCCTCCACCCCCGCTTTGAGCATGGCAATCACGGGGATGATGGTCAGGAAAATACCGGCAAACAGCTTGGCCACTTCTTGCATCGGCCCCCAGCCAAACTGGTTGTTGGCGTGCACCGATTGGGGCGTCAGCAACAAAGACAGCACCGCCACCGCGATCAGCCCCACATCACGCACCACACCGGGCAAACCCACCTCTGTGCCCGCAATGGTGAACACCACATCCGACTTCCACATGCCGCTGAGCAGCACCAGGCTCACCACCACAGCCAGCCAGACAAAGTTGAGCTTGCCGTCAAAACCAATCGCTTCGCGGGCCTGCGCGCTCTGCGCCACAGGCAACTGGTTGCTGTCGTTCTTGCACAGCCAGGTATCCAGCACGAAGAACATGGCCAGCAGCACGCCCACGAGGAACAATGCTTGGGGCCAGATGTGCAGCAGCGTCCAGCTGAAGTCCACCCCCTTCAAAAAGCCCAAGAACAGCGGCGGATCGCCCAGCGGTGTGAGTGAGCCCCCCGCGTTGGAGACGATGAAGATAAAGAACACCACAATGTGCACCACCTTGCTGCGGTGCGCATTCGCGCGAATCAGCGGGCGAATCAGCAACATGGACGCGCCGGTCGTGCCCATAAAGCTGGCCAGCACGGCGCCAATCGCCAAGATGGCGGTGTTGAGCAACGGCGTGCCCGTCAAACTGCCGCGAATGTAAATGCCGCCCGCCACCACATACAAAGCCGTGAGCAAAATCACAAAGGGCAGATACTCGGCCAGCAGCGCATGCACAAAGTTGGCAACGGCCGCGCCCATGCCATAAAACAGCACCAGCGGAATCAGAAAAGCCAGCGCCCAGGCCGCGGTGACTTTGCCGAAGTGGTGGTGCCAGAAATTGGGCGCCAGCAAAGGCATCAGCGCAATCGACAACAACAGCCCCGCAAATGGAATGGCCCACGCCACCCCCAGGCTTGCGCCATTCAATTCTGCGGCTTGGGCCCAAGCGGGCAGCATGGCCAGCAGGCCGGTGATCGCTGCAAAACGCACCATCTTCATGCAGTAGTCTCCTCTGGAATCTCAAACACTTGGCGCAAATACGCCAGGTACTTTTTATCGTCACACATGCTCTTGCCCGGGGCATCGGAGAGCTTGGCCACAGGCTGGCCATTGCAGCGCGTCATCTTGATCACGACTTGCAAGGGCTCATAGCCCAAGTCGTTGGTCAAATTGGTACCAATACCAAATGCCAGCTGGCAGCGGCCATGAAAGCGCTGGTACAGCGCAATCGTTTTAGGGATGGTGAGCGCATCGCTAAAAATCAACGTCTTGTTCAAGGGGTCTACGCGGTTGGCGCGGTAGTGCTCCAGCATGCGCTCCCCCCAAGCAAACGGGTCTCCGCTGTCATGGCGGGCTCCGTCAAAAAGCTTGCAAAAATACAGGTCAAAGTCGCGCAAAAACGCGCTCATGCCGTACACATCTGACAAGGCAATGCCCAAGTCTCCCCGGTATTCTTTGGCCCATGACTCCAGACCAAACACCTGGCTGTCACGCAGCCGTGGGCCCAACGCTTGGCACGCCTGCAAAAATTCATGCGCCATGGTGCCCAGCGGCGTAATTCCCAGGCGCATCGCATACAGCACGTTGCTGGTGCCAGCGAACTGCCCCGGCCCATGCCCGGGTGTCGGGCGTTTGCTGCCTGTTCCCAGTTTGGCGCACAGCACACGCAGCACCTCTTCGTGCCAGGCACGGCTAAAGCGGCGGCGCGTACCGTAGTCGGCAATCTTCAGGCCCTCCAGCGTATCGCCGCGCAGCAACTGAATTTTCTCTTCCAAGCGACGACGCCCCTCCAGAAAATCAGGCACTGGCTGGGTATTGCGGAAATACACCTCATTGACGATGGCCAGCACCGGGATCTCAAAAGGAATCACATGCAGCCAAGGGCCTTGAATGGCGATGTCAATCTCACCGCTGTCCAATGCCGTGACAGTGATGTACTTTTCATTGAGCTTAAAAAGGCTCAAGAAATCCACAAAATCACTTTTGATAAAACGCAGTGAGCGCAGATATTCCAGCTCCGCAGGCTGGAACTGCAACTGACACAGTGCGCGAATCTCTTCCCGAATTTCACGCACAAAGGGTGCCAAACGCACGCCGGGGTTGCGACATTTGAACCGGTACTCCACCTGCGCGCCCGGAAATTGGTGCAGCACCGCCTGCATCATGGTGAACTTGTACAGGTCGGTATCCAACAAACTGGTAATGATCATGGCTGGCAAGCAGGGGCGAAAGTCACAGTGTAGGCCAATCTGCGAGCATTGCGCCGCAAGGCTCCAGCATGAAAACCCATTAACTCCGTTGGTGCGCAAGCGCTAGGCGCTATGAAAAATCTTGTTGATGCGCGGACATCTGCAGCGGCTCCAGCGCGGCACGCAAATTCGCCGGCAAAGCACAAGGCTTGCGCGTGGCCTTGTCTACATACACGTGTACAAAATGCCCGATGGCGGCACACATCGGCTCGCCCTGCGCAAACAAGCCAATTTCATAGCGCACGCTGCTGCTCCCAAGCTTGGAAACACGCAACCCCGCCTGAACCGTTTGCGGAAATGCCAGCGGTGCAAAGTAATTGCATTGGGTCTCGATCACCAGGCCAATCGTTTCACCGTGGTGAATGTCCAAAGCACCTTGGGCAATCAGATAAGCATTCACTGCAGTATCAAACCAGCTGTAGTACACAACGTTGTTCACATGGCCATACACATCGTTATCCGACCATCGCGTGGGAATATCGCGAAAAACACGGAATGCACTGCGCGGCTGCGGCACAGGCCGAAAAGATGGAGCTGCTTGGAGGGCTGTTTGCGTCATAGCGCGCCATTTTGCGGCGTGACACGCAAAAACGCATTCATCCAGGTGACAGCGTAGACCGACAGCGCCAAGGCGACAGGCGGCATTTATTTTGGCGCACCCACTACCGCTCGTCGTGTTTTACAGTTTTTTTGCTGCAGCGCACAAAAATCACTTGCACCAAAGTGATGCTTGCTCAAAAATACGCCCTATGCTGCGCTGCAACATGAAATTTGACAGAGTGCAGCTGCTATCCCGATCCTCCCTTTTTTACTGCTGGAGCACACCATGGCACTGACACCTGAACAAATCACCGCTGCACACAAAGCCAACATCGAAACGCTGTTTGGCCTGACCACCAAAGCCTTTGAAGGCGTGGAAAAAATTGTCGAACTAAACGTGGCTGCGTCACGTGCAGCTTTGGCCGAAGCCGCCACCCATACCCAAGCCCTGTTGAACGTGAAAGACGCCCAGGAATTGCTGGCCTTGCAAAGCAGCTTTTTCCAGCCTTTGGCCGAGAAAACCGCCGCTTACAACCGCCACCTCTACAACATCGCCACAAGCACGTCTGCTGAAGTGACCAAGGCTTTGGAATCCAAAGCCGGCGAATTCCAGCAAAGCTTCAACAGCTTGGTGGAATCGACCGCCAAGAATGCACCTGCCGGCTCCGAAACAGCCGTGGCCGTGATGAAAAGCGCTGTGTCTGCTGCCAACAACGCATTTGAAAGCGTACAAAAGGCCGTCAAGCAAGCTTCGGATCTGGCTGAAGCCAACCTGAAAGCAGTGACCACCACTGCCGCCGCAGCAGCACAAGCCCCTGCGGCACGCAACAAAGCCTGATTTTTTACAGTCTTTGCGCTGCGATCTAGACAAAGTCTAGGGTTTACCCTAGAATACGCATATCGATCAATTCATTGATCTCCAGTTGTCTCCTTGGATCCTCTTGAAACCCCCGTTTCTTGGATCCTTTTAAACCCGGTTTAAACACCGGGTTTTTTTTCATCCATACACACCGACCATGTATGGCAATACCCAGCAAGCCCCTTCATAATTGACGTTTACGTCAACAACAATCAAGGAGCAACAACATGGAAATTCAAGACAAGGTTTTCATTGTGACGGGGGGAGCATCAGGCTTGGGCGAAGGCACAGCCCGCGTGCTGGCAGCACATCGCGCCAAAGTCGTGATTGCAGATATGCAAACCGACAAAGGCCAGGCCGTAGCCGATGAGCTAGGTGCCGTCTTTGTGAAATGCGATGTCAGCAACGAAGCTGATGCACAAGCAGTGGTTCAGCAAGCAACCTCGCTAGGCAAACTCATGGGATTGGTGAACTGTGCGGGCATTGCACCCGCCGAAAAAACTGTCGGTAAAAATGGGGCCCACAGTTTGTCGCTCTTTCAGAAAGTCATCCAAGTGAATCTTATTGGCAGCTTCAACATGATCCGCCTGGCATCTGAAGCCATGTGTAAAAACGCCCCAGAGCCCACTGGCGAGCGTGGCGTGATCATCTCTACCGCCAGCGTCGCTGCTTATGACGGTCAAATTGGTCAAGCTGCTTACGCCGCATCCAAGGGCGGGATTGTCGGAATGACTTTACCGATTGCACGTGACCTGGCGCGCAACGGCATCCGCAACATGACTATTGCTCCCGGCATCTTTGGGACTCCCATGCTGTTTGGCATGCCCCAAGAAGTACAGGACGCACTGGCTGCAGGCGTTCCATTTCCCAGCCGTCTCGGTACACCCCAAGACTATGCAAAACTGGCAAAGCACATTATTGAAAATGACATGCTCAACGGCGAAGTAATCCGCCTTGATGGAGCCATTCGCTTGGCCCCAAAATAACCAGCGCCAATACATTCACACATAAAAAACCGCTTTTACAGGCGGTTTTTTATTCAATTTAATAATTTTTTCACAATAAAAAACCGCATTAACTTGCATTAATGCGGTTTGTAACTTGGCGGAGTGGACGGGACTCGAACCCGCGACCCCCGGCGTGACAGGCCGGTATTCTAACCA
>NZ_JARXOV010000002.1:0-300918 GCF_030162955.1 Comamonas jiangduensis | reverse complement strand
CGTTTTCTGGTAGTGGCATGTCGAGCAATGCTCGCGACGGCACATGATCGCGAGTATCGGGAAAGCCTCCACAATATATGCAACCGTTAATGAGACGGCTGTCAGCGAGGTCCTTAAGTTGTTCCATGAATACCTAAACTAAATAAATCTAGATGACATGCAATATGCACTTCTAGTTTCATTCAATACTGCCACTCTGACCCCACCGCCACAACCTATTAAGAATCTTCACACAGCCCGCTCAGCGGGCTTTTTTGCGTCCGCGCGGAGGCTGCGCTACACTCCTCCCCGTCACGCCAGTAAAGCGTGATCGGGTTTAGCAGCCTGAAGCAATCTCGCGGTGATAACAAAGCCGCACCTCGTTTCCGCAGTTGTGCGGCTTTGTCGTCTGTGGCCCCAGTTTTCTGGTGGCTCGGAGGGGGAGCCGCAAGGCTCGCCGGTTTGCCGCGAGGTTGCCCGGTCTGCTAACCCCTTCGAGTCACCGCCATTTGGCTAGCAGCAAGGCGGTGGTTGTAGCAAACATGCAACCTTCGGAGGCCACTATGGCTAACACTCCTAGCAACCGCGCATCAGCGCTGTCTTTTCGTTCCACCACATTCGAAATCGTTGACCAGCACGGCCAACACTGGCTCAAAGCCAGCGACCTTGCGCGTGCTTTGGGCTACGCACGTGAGGATGCGGTCAGCCGCATCTACGAGCGCAACGCTTCCGAATTCCACAAAGGCATGACCCAGACCGTCAATTTGACGGTCTCGCAAAACAACGGTCAGTTGCAGCGTGAAACCCGAATCTTCAGCCTGCGCGGCGCGCACCTGCTGGCCATGTTTGCCCGCACATCGGTGGCCAAAGAATTCCGCACCTGGGTGCTCGATGTGCTGGAGCAGCAAACCGCCAACCACGGCCAGCCACCGGAAACCACCAGCCGCATCGATCTGGCCCGCCAACTGGCACACGCCGCCACGGCGCAGGTGTATCAGGCGGTGTTTGATGCGGTGCTTAAAGATGGTGAGCCGCCCCACTTCACCCGCCTGCTGCTGGGCTTTACGGGCAACAGCCACGAGTTGCGGCCACACGTGCAGGCGCTGGAGGTTGGCTCTATCGCCATGACGCTGCCACAGCTGGCCAAGGCCATTCGCACCGACTTGATGGTGCCCGACACCACGCTGGCCCACCTTGCCGCCGCCTGCACCACCCGCATGGCCGAGCGCGCCGAGGCGCAGGCCCGCTACGCTGCCGCCCCAGCGGGCATTACCCAAGGCAACTTGCAACTGCGCCAGGCAAAGCATTAATTTTGATAGCTGCTAGCGCTTGCTGTATAAGCGCTAGAGCCACTTTTTAACAACAAAGCCCGCTGTATGCGGGCTTTTTGTTGGGGCAGAAAACCGCTGTGCCAATCAGCAGTTGCCTTTTTTGGCCTGACCGGGTGGGCAGAAACCACCATGACCGCCGCCATGCCCGGGGTCAACCACCACCGAGCCGCTGGGCGTGTACACCGCGCAACCTGTCAGCACGGCGGCAAGCAAAGCCAATCCGATGAGTTTTTTCATTTTCTTTGTGGGAGTTAAAAGATGACCAAGTGTAAAAGCGGCGCCTGCAACAAAGCTTATGCAAGGGTAACAAAGCAGTTCACACCTCGCCCTATCCAGCCCACCCGGTGCATGCCGCGTGGGCTTTTTCTTTGGAGCCTGACATGTGCACCTGCATGAGCCGCAGAGCAAGAACACGGCGCGACCGCCGCGCACCTATCCCAGATTTTGATGAACCACAGCCCCGCTAAGCCGGGGCTTTTTTAAAGGGTGAACCATGAGTCTGCACCTCACAGAAGCTGAAGTGAATGAGCTGTGCGCACCATTAAAGCAGCGGGCAGCACAACAACGTTTTATTGAACACGTGCTTGGTATTCCGGTATTGGGCAAACGCCCTGATGGCTTGCCCCTTGTGGGCAGAAGCGCAGCAGAACAGCGTTTAAATAACAAGCAGCCAGTATCCAACCCAGGTGGCTTTAAATGGAGTAAGTAATGGGACGACGACGCGAACGCGCTTCTGGCTTTGGCCTCCTGCCACGCATGGAGGCCCGCCCGCGCAAAGATGGGAAAGTAACGTACCGCTACCACCCGGTTGGTGGAAAGCCAATCAATCTCGGCACCGACCGAGAAAAAGCCATTCGCCAAGTCCTGGGTGTGAACGCAGAGGCACACCACCAAGGAACAATTCGCGAACTGTGGGGGCTGTATCAGAAGACGCAAAAGTGGTCTGACCTCAAGCCGCGCACGCAAAGCGACTATCGGCAGTACAGCATGAAGTTGCTGGAGGTGATGGGGGATGTGCCAGCTGCAATCATCAGGCCGACGGACGTGGCGCGCTATCTCAGGGTTGAGCGGGCTGAAGCGCCCGTGCGCGGGAATCGTGAAATTGCACTGCTATCGAACCTGTTGACGCTGGCGATTGAGCGTGGCGAGATTGATGCGAACCCTTGCAAGCAGGTCAAAAAGAATAGCGAAAGGCCACGCACGGAAGCGCCAGAGCCCGAAGCGTTGCAGAATTTTTTGGATTGGCTTTTCAGGTCGGGGCCCGCTCGGCGCATGCTGGCGCTTATGGCGGAGTTTGCAGCGCTTGCAGGCTCACGTCGCGCGGAGTTTCTTGAACTTCAGATTCCGCAGATCGACATGCAAGCTGGTGTCATCCGGCTGATGCGCGCCAAGCAGCATGGGGGCAGCAAGAAAGTAGAGAACATCGTCATGGGACCGGCGATGGAATGTCTAGCCAGGCGCTTGCTAGCGCTACCCCGCCCCGACACTTCTATGCATGTGTTTCTGAACCAGCAGGGCAATCCGCTCACGGAATCAGGGTTCACAACAGGCTGGCAACGCGCAATGGTTGCAGCACTGCAAGAAGGCGTAATCCAACGCAGATTCACCTTCCACGACCTGCGGGCTTACTACACCACGCAGTTCAAAGAGCAGCACGGCAATCTGCCAGAACTGCACGCAAACACGGCAACTACAGCCCGTGTCTACGATCGATCCAAGATCGCCAAGAGAGCATCTTTGAAATGATGCATATTCCCACCGTGGGAATAAAACGAGAAAGGCGCTACAACTAAAATAGCTGTAGCGCCTTGAATTCTCTGGTGGGTCCTGCGAGATTCGAACTCGCGACCAACGGATTAAAAGTCCGCTGCTCTACCGACTGAGCTAAAGACCCAACCTGCTAGCTAAATAATGTATCTAACTAGCGAATGCATGAATTGTAGCATCGATTTTTTTGCGTTTTTAGCAAAACGTGCTATTTTTTCGAGTTGATCGCAATTTGATCCAGAACCCAACCTGCGGCACAGTGCCCAAAGGTGGCTGTCACAGCGACACTAGAGCCGTATCCGCTGCAATTCAAACTGCCATCGCTGTTTTGTAACTGACATGAAGCATCAGGCTGCGACACCGCTTCCCGGCTAAATACGGTGGTCACCCCAATCTTCCTGCCTTCTTTGGGCGCATTAAATTCTTTGCGCAGCCGATAGCGCAACTGCGCCAGAAGTGGATCATGTGTTGTCTGCGATAAATCATTCACTTCAACTTTGTGCGCAAAACGCTTGCCACCCGCGGCTCCCACAGCGATAAATAAGCGTTTATTACGACGCGCCCACTGTGCCATTGACAGCTTAGCCTTGACTTGATCACATGCATCAATCACAGCATCCACACCAGCGGGGAGAATCTTGGGCCAATTTTCCGGATCCACAAAATCCTCAATACAGTGAACTATGCATGCGGGATTGATCTGCGAGATGCGCTCGCGCATAGCATCGACCTTGGCCTTGCCCACAGTATCTGTAAGTGCGTGAATTTGTCGATTGATATTGGATTCAGCCACATTGTCCAAATCAATCAGGGTCAAAGTGCCTACGCCGCTGCGCGCCAAAGCCTCGGCACTCCAAGACCCTACGCCGCCGATCCCTACCACGGCCACATGAGCAGCACGAATACGTGCTGCCCCTTCTACGCCATACAAGCGCTCCAACCCACCAAAGCGACGCTGCAAATCCACGTCCATAAAAAAACCATCGCTGGCAGAGCCGGCGATGGCATTGCTTACATTCTCAGTAGAGGTCATTACTTCAAACGTTGTAGGCGATCTTTCGCCGTCGTTGCGGCCTCCGTTCCCGGATAGGCCTTCACCAAATCTTGCAGCGTTTTGACTGCACCCTTGGTGTCCTTCAATTCAAGCTGACAGTTCGCAATCGAAAGTGATGCATCTGCAGCGCGTGCATGCTGCGGAGCAGCCTTGAGCATGGAGCGGAAATTGGCTATTGCTTCCTTATAATCACGACCTGCGTATTGCGTGTTACCCAGCCAAAAGCGCGCAGAAGGCATATAGCCACTGTTTGGATACGTGTTCACAAAGTTTGCAAATTCCTTGCGAGCCTCTGCGAAGTCACCAGCGCGGAATTTCTCCAGCGCAGCTTCGTAATCACGCTTTTCCGCAGGATCTGCAACAAACTCCAAGCCATCTACCTGCACCTGTGCAGGCTCAAACTTGCGCAGGCGGTCGTCCATGCCTGCTGCCAAATCTTTTTGGCGACGCTGCAGTTCAGCGACCTCTCGCTCCAACTGTTCCTTCGCGCCGGTCAACTGTGCCATTTCACGGCGCATGGTTTCAATTTGCGCTTGCAAATCCAACATGCTGCGACGCATTTGAGCCGCTTCTCCAGCACTGCTGTCAAAGCGTTGACGCAGCTCCAAAATAGCGCGGCGAGCTTCCGCATCTTCCAAAAAGGCGTGTGCAGGATGAACAAATGCCGCGCACAGGCCTGCGACAGCCAATGCACGGCAGCTCATCCGCAAAATTCCATTGCGAACGTTCATGCTTTAACGGTAAGAGATTTCAGCGCGACGGTTCTGCGAGTATGCAGATTCGTTGCTGCCAGCAGCAGCAGGCTTTTCTTCACCAAAGCTCACCGCTTCTACCTGGTTGTCGCTCACACCCAGCAGGGTCAAAGAGCGGCGAACGGCTTCAGCACGCTTTTGGCCCAAAGCCAAGTTGTACTCACGGCCACCGCGCTCGTCGGTGTGACCTTCGATAGTCACCTTGCGCGAAGCATCAGCCTTGATGAAACGCGCATTGGCGTCCACCAGACCTTGGGCATCGGGCTTGACCACAAAGCTGTCAAAGTCAAAGTAAACCACACGGCCCACACCCTTGGGGCCACCATCTGCGTCGATTTGCGAACCGGTCAGGTCCACACCAGCCACACCGCTGGCAGCGCCAGAGGTGTTAGCGCCGCCGTTAGCAGCAGCGGAGTTTTCATCCAGCTTCACGCCAGAAGAGCAGCCAGCCAACAAGGCTGCTACAGACAATGCGATAGAAACACGCTTAAACGTAATCATTAAATTCTCCTTGCCTAGGTATGCTAGGTCACTAATAGAACGCGAGCCGCTCACAAAGGTTTACGTAAATTTAATATTTTTGATAAGGACCCCAGTCGGGCTCTCGGATTTCGCCGCTTTGCCCTGCCAGACGTGCTTTGATCTTGCCGTCCAAAGTTGTCGTCATCAGCGCTTCACGCCCACCTTGCTTGGTGGCATATGCAATCAGACGACTGTTCGGCGCAAAGCTGGGGCTTTCATCATCCGAGGTCTCTGTCACAGCAGTGGCTGTACCAGTTTCCAGATCCATCACGTACAGCTTGAAGCCTCCACCCACGCGGGAAATATAGGCCAGCCAGCGGCCGTCGGGGCTCACCGAAGGTGAGATGTTGTAGTTACCCGAGAAGGTCACGCGTTGTGCATTGCCACCCGAAGCAGAGACTTTATAGATTTGTGGCGAGCCACCACGGTCGCTGACAAAGTAAATCGTCTTGCCGTCAGCAGAGAATGCGGGCTCGGTATCAATGCCATTACTTTGTGTCAGCCGCGTGGGCTGACCGCCTTGCGAGCTGATGCGGTAGAGCTGTGAGAGCCCATCACGCGTCAGGGTAACGGCCAAAGAGTTTCCGTCTGGCGACCATGCAGGCGCACTGTTGGAGCCCTTGAAGTTCGCAACCAAACGGCGGCGGCCACTGGCCACCTCGTGCACATACACCACGGGTTTGCGCGCTTCAAACGACACATAAGCCAGCTCACCACCATTGGGCGACCAAGCGGGAGAGATGATGGGCTCAGTGCTTGAGAGTGCAGACTGCGCATTCTCACCATCCGCGTCGGCCACCCACAGCACGTAGCGCTTGCCGGCCTTGGTTACATAGGCAATACGGGTCGAGAAAACCCCGCGTTCTCCCGTGAGTTTTTCGTAGACAAAGTCCGCAATGCGGTGCGCCACCAGACGCAAATCTGCGGGAGCCACGGCAAACCCCTGCCCCCCGAGGTCTTGGGTCTTGACCACATCCCACAACCGGAAACGCACGTCAAAGCGGCCATCCGCCAAGCGTGTGACACTGCCCGTTACCAGCGCATCTGCAGCACGCTGGCGCCACAGCGCCATATCGGGACGAGAGGTTTCATCCAGTTTCTCACCTGCGGCATCAATGTTGCGGAACTGCCCACTGCGCTCCAAGTCCGCACGAATAATCTGCGAAATCTTTTGGGGAGCGCCGTCTTCGCCGCGAAAAGCGGGCAGAGCAATCGGAAGCTGGGTAAGGCCAACGCCTGTGACTTCCACACGAAATTGCGCCAAAGCGGGCAATACCGGTGTGGCGGCCATGGCCGCGAGCAAAGTACGACGGGAGGCAAACGGCAAAGCCGCTTGGATAGAAGATAGTTGGGATTGGTGTTCAGTATTCATGCGCAGCCAATATGTGCCGGAAGATAGAAGATGCTCCGGGTACGCCCTAGGATGTTACACACACTTCTCAACGTCTGACCGGATAGCCGCTGTGTCAATATGTATAACAGAGGTTGATACGGGCACGTAAAATCAACCCCCACATGCAAACCACAGATAAAAACATCCGCATGGCGGCCCCCGCCACGACAGAACTTACTTTACGCCAGCGCTTGATGCGCGTTGCGCCCTACTTTGGCAACCAGCGTCTTGCATGGAGCTTGGCGATCCTAGCAACGCTGGTGGGCGCTATCACTGAGCCTCTGATTCCGGCTTTGCTACAACCTCTGCTAGACAATGGTTTTACTGAGGGATCGCTGAACCTGTGGATGGTTCCGCTTTTCATCATTGGTTTATTTTTTATCCGTGGTATTGCGCAGTTTACTGGGCAATACGCGCTCTCTCGCATTGCGAACGAAGGAATGCTGCGCCTGCGCAAAGATCTCTTTGAGCGCGTACAAGTAGCTCGAATGGATTTGTTCTCCAAACAATCTGCCAGTGCCTTGTCCAACACCGTGGTCTACGAAGTGCAAACCGGCGCCACCCAATTGGTACAAGCCTTCCTGGCCATTTCGCGCGATGGTTTCACGCTCATTGCCTTGCTGGGGTATTTGCTGTATCTGAATTGGCAGCTGACTTTGGTCGTCGCCTTTATCGTCCCAGCCGTTGGCTGGATCATGAAAACGCTGTCAAAGCGTTTGTATCGCATCACCAAAAGCAGTCAGCAATCGACCGACGCATTGGCATATGTTGTCGAAGAAAATGTACTTGCGCACCGTGTGGTACGGCTGCATGGCGCTCAGCAAGCCCAAGCTGCGCGTTTTGGGGATTTGAGCCGCCAATTACGCAAACTCAACATCAAGTCCACCATTGCTTCAGCAGCCATGACCCCCACTACCCAGCTCATGGCTGCAGTGGCGCTGTCTGCAGTGATTTGCATAGCCTTGTGGCAAGGCCGCAGTGAAAACGTGACGGTTGGCAGCTTTGTTGCCTTCATCAGCGCAATGCTGATGCTGATTGCCCCGCTACGCCGCATGGCGGACGTCGCCAACCCCATCACTCGTGGCGTTGCCGCACTGGAGCGCGGCTTGGCTTTGATGGAAGACAGCGATGCAGAGCAAAGCGGCTCCAAGCGCCCCGTCAAGGTGCAAGGCCATATTGAGCTGCGCAACCTCAGCGTGTCTTTTGGCGATGACAAGGCTCCCGCGCTGGACGGCGTGAACTTACAGGTGCGCCCTGGTGAAGTACTCGCCTTGGTCGGCCCCTCGGGTGCGGGCAAGACCACCTTGGTGAACTTGCTGCCGCGTTTTATCAATCCCACATCCGGTGAAATTTGCATGGATGGTGTGCCGCTGCAGGACTGGGATCTGAACTATCTGCGCCAGCAATTTGCCATGGTCAGCCAGGATGTGGTGATGTTCAACGACACCGTGGCCGCGAACGTGGCCCTGGGTGCCGAGGTGGATGAAGCGCGTGTGTGGGCAAGCTTAGAAGCAGCCAACCTCGCCGATCATGTACGCCTCATGCCGCAAGGCATTCACACCGAGGTGGGCCACAACGCAGTGGAGCTGTCTGGTGGCCAGCGCCAGCGCCTGGCGATTGCACGCGCTTTGTACAAAGACGCGCCTGTGCTGATTTTGGACGAAGCGACTTCCGCACTCGACACCGAATCCGAGCGTCTGGTGCAGCAAGCACTGCAAACGCTGATGCAAGGCCGCACCACTTTGGTGATTGCACACCGCCTGTCCACCATTGAGCACGCGGACCGTGTGGTGGTGATGGAGCGGGGCCACATTGCCGAGCAAGGCACACACGCTGAGCTGCTGGCCATGAATGGCTTGTACGCACGCCTGCAGGCACACACAGGCAGCCAGCCTTAAAAAACATAGCGCCCAGCGCTTGCCTAAAGCCGGTTTCCAATACATTGTTGATTGGAAGTGGCTCTAAGCAAGCGCTAGGCGCTACTTTTTTCTCGATGAGTTGCACGCAAACCTGCACCTTCGTGCAGCGCATGCTGGGCGCTTACCAGCTGGCCTTGGAGCGGCGGGTGGCCTGGTAGGCTTGCTCCAGTATTTGCACCATAAAGGCGCGGTCTGAGCGGCGCGCAAAGTCCACTGCGCTCAGCCCCAACTCGTTGCGCGCTTGCACATCGGCGCCAGCGTCCAGCAGCAGCTGAACCATGGCTTGTGAACCGTATTGCGCCGCCAACATCAGTGGTGTGCTCTTGTTGGGAGATTCGGCATCAATGTACGCATGCTGATCGAGCAGCAGCTGGGCAATGGCCGTGCTGTGCTCGGTGTCTGCACTGGCGGCATAGTGCAACGGTGTCCAGCCCGGATGGTTCACGCGTGCGCCCAGTGCCAGCAATTGCTTGACCACATCGATATGCCCTTTGATGCAGGCATGCATCAACGCCGTCTCCCCCGCCGGGCTGGCAGCATTGATATGGATACCGGGTGCTTTGATCAGCTCTTGCGCTACCCGCAGTGATTCCAGTTGCATGGCCTTCACCAGCGCAGGTCGGCCACGCTCATCCACGCTATTGGGGTCTACGCCCTGCTGCAGCAACTTGCGCACCTGCACGAAGTTGTCGCGAATGATGGCGGTCTGCAAATCGGCAGCCGCATCTGCATGCGCCAGCGGCCATCCAGCGGCAGCGAAAATACCCATGCCCAGCGACTGCAACAGGACTCGTCGGTTCATCCGTTCACCACCTCTTTAAACAAACGGTCAAAGTTCTCGCTGGTCAGTTGCGCCACGGCTTCCACGGTCATACCCCGCACCTGCGCCACCTGCTGGGCCACAAACGGCACATAGGCTGGGCTGTTGGTTTTGCCGCGGTAAGGCACCGGGGCCAAATACGGGCTGTCCGTTTCAATCAAGATGCGATCTGCGGGCACAAAGGCTGCCACATCACGCAAGTATTGGGCACTCTTGAACGTCACGATGCCAGAAAACGAGATGTAAAAGCCCAGGTCCAGCGCTTGTTTGGCTACGTCCATGCTTTCGGTAAAGCAATGAAACACGCCGCCTGCACTGCCGGTGCTGCCGTCTTCACCCTCTTCTTTCAGAATACGGATGGTGTCTTCGTGCGCCGCGCGGGTATGGATCACCAAAGGCTTGCCGCATTGCTGGGCGGCGCGGATGTGCGTGCGAAAGCGCTCACGCTGCCATTCCATATCGGCCACGGTGCGGCCACCCTTGCGGTCTTCCATGCCGTAGTAGTCCAAGCCCGTCTCACCAATGCCCACCACGCGGGGCAGTGCGGCACGCTCTACCAAGTCTTGCACGCTGGGCTCTGTCATGTGCTCGGTATCGGGGTGCACCCCCACCGTACACCACAGGTTGTCATAGCGCAGGGCCAAGGCATGCACATCCGGAAATTCTTCCATCGTGCAGGAGATGACCATGGCGCGCGTCACCTGGGCCTGTGCCATGGCCTCTTGAATGGCGGGCAAGTTGGCAGACAGCTGCGGAAAGTTCAAATGGCAGTGGGAATCGGTAAACATTCGCAATCAATCGTACAAAAATAATGCCGGCCTTGGTGCACCCCAAGCCGGCATTGCAAGAAAACCGTGGCTGGCCTACAGCGTTTGCGTGGGTCTTTCCGAAGCAATCGCAGTACCCAAAATCTGCTCAATTTTGGCTTTGAGTTGCTGCGACTTTTCGTCCTTGGGAAAACGCACACCAATACCTTGTGTGCGGTTGCCACCAGCACCGGCGGGCGTCACCCAGCCCACCTTGCCAGCAATCGGGTAGCGCTGCGTGTCTTCCGGCAGGGTCAGCAGCACATACACATCATCACCCAGGCGGAACTCGCGCGAGGTCGCCACAAAGATACCGCCTTCAGCAAACAAAGGAATGTATGCAGCGTACAAAGCCCCTTTTTCTTTGAGGGCCAGTTGCAAAACACTGGGGCGAGGAGGTGGCGTCTGCGTGCTCATGGATATCGTGGAAGTCGCTTTAATGCTTGGAGTGTAGGACTGTGCGCGCCTGCGCCACAAGGGCCTCCGTCATCAAACCCGCATTAAATGGATGCTCCGCCGTGCGTGCTTCCTGTGCGAGCGATTTGGCCCAGCGTGCCAAGATCATTGCCGAAGGCGCTGGGGGCAGGTCTTGGACCGCGAAATAACGTGGCCCGCTGCCCTGGGCGACGCACATCAGGTCGTGACAGAGCTTTTGCAACCATTGCACCACCTCGGGTGGCGCCATATCAGCAAAGATGCTCACATCACCCGCAGCCACGGCCTTGGGCAAGCGCTGAAAGACGTCCAACCCTTTGCCCGCTTGCGCCATCGCCAAGGCATCCAGCGGCCTGCCACCCGCCGCTCTGAGCCAAGCCTGCGCAGCTTCTGCCGCCAGGCCTTGCTGCTGCAGCCACTGCAACATGTCGGGCTCTGCAGGCCATGCCATGGTGTGGGCCAAGCAACGGCTGCGAATCGTTGGCAACAACTGGTGCGCAGCTTCTGTCGCCAAAATAAAACGCACGTCCCCCGGTGGCTCTTCCAGCGTTTTGAGCAAGGCATTGGCCGTGATGGCGTTCATCTGCTCTGCCGGGTAGACCAGCACCGCCTTGCCGCGCCCACGGCCACTGGTGCGCTGGGTGAATTCCACGGCATCACGCATGGCATCCACCCGAATTTCTTTGCTGGGC
Source organism: Comamonas jiangduensis (assembly GCF_030162955.1). Classification (NCBI taxonomy): domain Bacteria; kingdom Pseudomonadati; phylum Pseudomonadota; class Betaproteobacteria; order Burkholderiales; family Comamonadaceae; genus Comamonas; species Comamonas jiangduensis. Next base: position 289,448 of record NZ_JARXOV010000002.1, on the reverse strand, counting down.
TTGCGTTTTTTATCGTCAATCTCGGACTGTGCCTTCTCACTCAAAGGCCAGCCACGCTCCAGCATGTCGACCTCCGGCATCAGCACACACAAATCCGCATGGGCATGCACATCAATGCTGTGGCAGCTGGCGCAGTGGCCGCAAGCGCCCTGCTGCGTGGGCTGCTCACACAGCCACGCACGCACCATGGCCATGCCCAGCTCAAACTGCCCCATGCCCGACGGGCCTTGCAACAACCACGCATGCCCGCGCTGGGCCAACAAGGCCTGGCGCTGCTGCGCAAGCCACGGAGCCAACAGACCCCCAATGGACGCGCTCACGCTGCGGCCCCTGAGGCCTGCTGCAAATAGCCGCGTTGCTGCAGCACCTGGGCCACTTGCTGCCACACTGCTTCACGAGGCTGGTGCGCATCAATGCGTGCAAATCGTTGGGGAGCCTCTTCACAGCGGCGTGCATAGCCAGCCGCCACTGCCGCGAAAAACTCTTGGGGCTGCGCCTCAAAACGGTCTGGCACACGCGCTGTAGCCAGTCGCTGCGCTGCCACTTCGGCGGGCAAGTCGAACCAGATGGTCAAATCAGGTTCTCGCATGAAATCTGGCTCTAGCGCGCATCCAGTCTGCGCCATGCGCTCTAGTATTTGCAGCTTATTCCAGTCAAAACCACGGCCCGCTCCTTGGTAGGCAAAAGTGGCATCAGTAAAACGATCACTCACCACCACCTCTGCACGCGCCAGCGCTGGCTCAATCACCTGCACCAAATGGTCGCGGCGTGCAGCAAACACCAGCAAGGCTTCGGTCAGGGGGTCCATGGCATCGTGCAACAGCAATTGCCGCAGTTTCTCCGCCAAGGGCGTACCGCCCGGCTCACGCGTCAAGGTCACGGAGCGGCCAGCATCGCGAAAGGCTTGCGCCAAGGCTTCAATGTGCGAGGACTTGCCCGCGCCATCAATGCCTTCAAAGCTGATGAACAAGCCGGTCATGGGTGTCTGCTTCAAAACAAAATCTCTATCTACAAGTTCTGCCGTGTACGGCCAAGGTGTTCAGCACCATGCTCAATTGCCACCCCGGATATAGCGGTTGACCGCCCGGTTGTGCTCATCCAAATTCGGGCTGAAGTGGCTACTGCCGTCGCCACGCGCTACAAAATAATAAGCCTTGGTCGGCTCTGGGCGCACCGCAGCCAGCAAAGACGCTTTGCCGGGCATCGCAATCGGCGTGGGTGGCAAACCCGCCCGTGTATAGGTATTCCACGGGGTATCGGTTTGCAGATCTTTGCGCCGAATGTTGCCATCAAAGGACTCGCCCATGCCATAAATCACCGAAGGGTCGGTTTGCAGCCGCATGCCTGCACGCAAGCGATTGGCAAACACCCCGGCGATCTGCCCCCGGTCGCTGGCGCGGCCGGTTTCTTTCTCCACAATGCTGGCCAAAATCAATGCCTCGTAGGGTGACTTCAGCGGTGTGTCCGCACTGCGCTGCTCCCACATCTCGTCCAAACGGCGCTCCATGGCATGCAAAGCGCGGCGCAGCACTGCCAATTCACTGCTGCCTTTGGCATAGGTGTAGGTGTCCGGAAAGAACATGCCTTCAGCGGCAACGCCGGGTTTGCCCAAAGCAACCATGATGTCTGCTTCGCTCATGGCCACCGTGTCGTGCTTGAGGAATTCGTCCTTGGCAATCAAGGCCCGCATCTGCCGGAAGGTCCACCCCTCCACAAACGTGATGGCACGCAAGCTTTCTTCACCGCGCACCAGCTTTTGCAGCAGGCTGCGCGGCGTGGTGCCCGCCGTCAACTCATAGTTGCCAGCGCGTATTTGGCGATCTTGTTGGGAGAGGCGAAACCAGTAATACAGCAGCCGGGCATCGGTCTGCACCCCCGCTTGCACCACGGCCTGCGCTACGCCACGCGGGGAAGTGCCGGGCTCAATCTCCAGCTCCAGAGTCTGTGCAGACATGCGCAGCGGCTGACCCAGCCACCATGCCGCAGCCCCACCTGCCAGGGCGGCCAATGCAGCCAAAAATAACAGCACCATCAAAAAACGTCGCACAACCTTTTGCATCCTCTGATAAAGAGCGGGGATCATAATTCACCCATGACCCAGACACTCCAAGGCATTGCCCCCATTTCACATCTGGGCGTCATCCGCGTACAGGGCGATGACGCTGCCAGCTTCTTGCACGGCCAGTTGACCAATGACTTCGCGCTGCTTGATCTACACCACGCACGCTTGGCCGCTTTTTGCTCGGCCAAAGGCCGCATGCAAGCCAGCTTTATTGGTTTCAAGCGTGCGCATGACGACATTTTGCTTGTGCTCAGCCGTGACTTGCTGGCACAGACCCTCAAACGCCTGTCCATGTTTGTGCTGCGCGCCAAAGCCAAGCTCAGCGATGCCAGCGCCGACTTTCACCTGCTGGGCCTGATCGGTAACGCCGTGCCGCACAGCGAACAAGCGCCATGGGCCTTGCAGTCTGAAGGTGATGCCCACATCGTCCACCTGTACCCTGCCGCTGGCCAAGCCCGTGCACTGTGGATTGCCCCAGCCAGTACGGCAGCACCCGCCACCACATTGACCGCCGCGCAGTGGCTATGGTCTGAAGTGGCCAGCGGCGTGGCCACAGTTTCACAACCGGTCTACGAGCTTTTTGTGCCGCAGATGCTCAACTACGAATCGATTGGCGGCGTGAACTTCAAAAAAGGCTGCTACCCCGGCCAGGAAGTGGTGGCACGCAGCCAGTTTCGCGGCACCCTCAAGCGCCGCGCTTTCATCGTCCATGCGCAGGCTGAGGTACAAGCTGGCACGGAGGTGTTTGCCGCCAGCGATGCAGAGCAAGCCGCAGGCACCGTGGTGCAAGCTGCGCCCGCACCCCAAGGCGGCTGGGAGGCCATCATCAGCATGCAAATCAGTGCTGCACCAGAGGCGTTGACGGCCGGCAGCGCCACAGGCACGCCCTTGACGATCCTGCCTCTGCCCTACCCCTTGCTGGAAGACATCTAAGCGCCGCTATCCAACTTGCCGACAGCGCTGAGGCAACGCAGCGCCCCATTCGCCTCAGGCATGGCCGATAAAAAAGCCACCTTTGCGGTGGCTTTTTTGTGCGCTAATTTTTCAGTTCAGGGCTTGATAGCGATTTTGAGTACTCCATCACGCTGGTGCGCAAACAGATCGTACGCTTCCGCGATATCGTCGAGCTTGCGCTGGTGCGTGACCATCACGCCCAAGTCCAAGCGATTGGCTTCAATCACGTTCATCAGACGGCGCATGCGCTCTTTGCCGCCAGGACACAGCGCCGTGCGGATGGTGTGGTCGCCCAAGCCAGAAGCAAAGGCCGAGAGCGGAATCTTCAAATCTTCCGAATACACCCCCAGGCTCGACAAAGTACCTCCGGGCTTGATCACCTTCATGGCTTGCTCAAACGTTGCCTGCGTGCCCAGCGCTTCAATCGAGCTGTCAGCCCCCTTGCCGCCCGTGAGTTTGAGCACCTCGCTGATCACATCCACATTGCGGAAGTTCAGCGTCACGTCGGCCCCCATTTTTTTGGCAATGCCCAGGCGGTGGTCATTTCCATCCACGGCAATGATGGTGGTCGCCCCCAGCAAACGCGCACCCGCCGTGGCGCACAGCCCAATCGGCCCTTGGGCAAACACCACAACCGTGTCGCCAATTTTGATGTTGGCATTTTCCGCACCTGCAAACCCGGTGGACATGATGTCTGGGCACATCAGCACCTGCTCATCCGTCAGCCCATCGGGGATGGGTGCCAGATTGGCCTGCGCATCCGGCACCAGCACGTACTCGGCCTGGGTGCCATCAATCAAATTGCCAAAGCGCCAGCCTGCGGTCGCCTTGTAGCCATGGCAGCCGCATAAGCCACGTGCGCTCAGATAACTGCCGTCCTGGCTGGCGTAGCCATCTTGCGCCGCGTAACTGTTGAAGTTGGGGCAAATAGCGCCAGCAATCACGCGCTGCCCTTCTTGGTAGCCCTGCACGGCACTACCCAGCTTCTCGATCACGCCCACAGGCTCATGCCCTACGGTCAAACCTTTTTCGACAGGGTATTCACCTTTGAGGATGTGCACATCGGTGCCACAGATGGTGGTGGTGGTGATGCGAATCAACGCATCATTGGGGCCGACATCCGGGATGGGCTTTTGCACAATTTCAATGCGCCCTTTCTCCAGAAAAGCTGCTGCTTTCATCATTGCCATATCGTGCTCCTTTACGCGTGGTGCGTGGTTGGGGACAAACATTCGACGGTGAGGTCTTCGAGCGCTAGTCAGATTCATTGTAGAAACTCTCTGCGCGCGCTCCAATGCCCCATATCAAGTCATTGGTTCACATCCACGCCCCCAGGAATGCCTGATCCCATGCTGGGGCATCGAAGTTCGCTAGAATTGCGCGCTTGTTGTCCTCACGATGAAAGTGCCCAGCACCGTCAAAGCGTGGACATCGTTGGCCAAGTACCGAAAAGATTTGAAAACCTCCAAAGAGGCCAGTTTTTTCGGCATATAATCTAGGTCTTGTCGGCGTGTAGCGCAGCCTGGTAGCGCACTTGCATGGGGTGCAAGGGGTCGCGAGTTCGAATCCCGCCACGCCGACCATTGATATAGAAAAGGGCTAACAGCGCGCTGTTAGCCCTTTTTGTTTTTTATTTTTTATTTTTGCCTGAAGACAGGCAGCAAAGAGCAAGAGACAAATGATTGAAGGTTTGATTACCGGACGTTTGACCACTGACCCCAGCGAGCGCACTGACCGTTTTGGCAAAACTTTCATGGTGGCGCGCATGCGCGCTACGGTAGGCGATGGCGGTTTGCGTGCCAACACCGGCGACGGCCCCAGCAGCCTGTTTGTGAACGTGGTGGCTTTTGACCCCGTGCCCTGCAGCCAGTTGCGCGAATTACTGGAAGGTGATGTGGTCTCTTTGGTGGGCCCCATCACCCCCAAGGTCTGGACGGACCGCCAAGACATCAGCTATCCCGCGCTGGATGTGGTGGCCTACCGTGTGATGGCGCTGCCCAAGCCTTCCGCCTCCGACTTCAATATCTGATCACTATCTGATAGGCGCTGAAGACGCCAATCATCTCCAAAAGTCATATAAAAATAAGAATATATTCTCGAAAAATATAAAGAAGTCGCAGTACAGTGCACTCCTCCTTTTTAGAGAGTTTGAGATGCTGAACAAACGTCTTTTTATCCAAGCTGCACTGGCTGTTGCAACAGCCGGTGCTTTCAGCGCACATGCGCAAGATGCCATCAAAGTAGGCGTTACTGCGGGCCCCCATGCCCAGATCATGGAGCACGTCAAGCAAGTGGCTGAAAAAGATGGTTTGAAAATTCAAATCATTGAATTTAGCGATTACGTGCAGCCCAATGCCGCCCTGGCTTCTGGCGAGTTGCATGTCAACAGCTACCAGCACGGCCCCTACCTGGACGCCCAGGTCAAGGACCGTGGCTACAAGCTGGTGAAGCTGGCCAACACCGTCAACTTCCCCATCGGCTTGTACTCCAAGAAGGTCAAGAAGCTCGATGAGCTCAAGCAAGGCGCCAAGTTCGGCATTCCGAACGACCCCACCAACGGTGGCCGCGTGCTGCTGCTGCTGCAAGAACAAGGCCTGATCAAGCTCAAGCCCAACGCAGGCTTGAAGGCCACGCCTTTGGATGTGGTGGAGAACCCCAAGAAGCTGCGCTTTGTGGAGCTGGATGCCGCGCAATTGCCCCGCTCGCTGGATGATTTGGACGCCTCGGCCATCAACACCAACTTTGCCATCTCTGCAGGTCTGAACCCCAAGAAAGACGCGATTGCACTGGAGCGCGCTGACGGCCCTTACGTCAATATCTTGGCAGTGCGCGAAGCCGACCTGAAGCAGCCCTGGGCTGCCAAGCTGGTCAAGGCTTACCAGTCCGAGTCGACGCGCGCATTTGTGGAAAAGCAATTCCAAGGCTCGGTGCTGCTGGGCTTTTAGTTCTGAACTTAGAGGCAAGCAGTGCCCGCAAGGGCACACCCTGGCATGCATCCTGCAAGCCCTTGGTCACCACCAAGGGCTTTTTTATTGTCAAAAAAGATAGCTGATCGCGTTAATTTATAGGGCACTGCCATGCAATAACACACCAAGGCGCAGCCAACACCAGCGGCGGCAGCTATCAAATCCATAAAAGCAGCAATTCCTTGTGCGGCAGGCGTGGACTTGGGGAGACTGTTACAGCGCAAACACCTGGTGCTAGAATCCGCCCCGAATCGCGCGCGCCAGCGCATGTCACTTGCATGGAGCAAATGTCCGCCTGGTACGCACGAGAGCGACATCAAAGCCCCGCTATGCGTCACTTCGTAGCGGGGCTTTTACATCGCCACGCTCCCCAGCCGTCGCACGATGCGCTGTGGCACTGGCGATATCCGATGAAAAAAACAGGCCCTGCGAGGCCACTTTTTATGCCTGACAGAAGTACACACCGTTTTTCCAACCACGCGCTGCTTATGACACAGCTTCCCGATCGCCCCAAGGCGAAGCCACCCGAGTTCACCACTCCCTGATTTTTTTCAAGAGGTAGAAGTAAATTGACCACCCATCATGATTCCCATGGAGTCGCCAAACTCCAAAAGACACTTGTCCTGTGGCAAGTCATCATCATCGGCCTGGCCTATATCCAGCCCATGACGTTGCTGGATACGTTCGGCATGGTGTCGCGAGACAGCCTGCAGCACGTACCCACGTCTTACATGATTGCGTTGATCGCCGTGTTGCTGACTTCAATCAGCTACGGCCACATGATCCGCAAACACCCTTCCTCGGGTTCTGCGTACACCTATGTGCAAAAGTCCATCCATCCCAATGCGGGCTTTATGGTGGGCTGGTCCTCGTTGCTGGACTATTTGTTGTCCCCCATGGTCAACATCTTGCTGGCAAACATCTACCTCACGGAACTGTTCCCTGACGTCAACCACTGGGTCTGGATCATTGGCCTGTCGCTGTTGATGGTGGGCGTGAACCTGCGCGGCGCACGCTTTGTGGCCAACTTCAACAGCCTGATTGTGGTGGTGCAGCTGCTGGTCATCGGCATCTTTACCTACCTGATCTACACCAAGCTGTACGCCGGCCAAAACGCCCTGGGCGACATTGCCGAACAAGGCGCCGATGCGCTGTGGAGCTTCAACCCCTTCTGGAGCGCCAGCACCGAAATTGGCGCACTGATCACGGGTGCCACCATCCTGTGCTTCTCGTTCACCGGCTTTGACTCGCTGAGCTCACTGGCCGAAGAAACCAAGGACGTGAAAAAGACCCTGCCGCGCGCCATCTTCCTGACCGCGCTGATCTCGGGCCTGATCTTCATTGCCTCCACCTACTTCATGCAGCTGTACTTCCCCGGCAACCCCGCGCAGTACTTCGAGCTGGTGGACGAAACCCAGCCTGAAATTCTGCTGCTGGTGGGCGGTGCCTTCTTCCAGTCCGTGGTGCTGGCCTTTGCCATCGTGACGGTGATGGCCTCGGGCATCTCCGCCCACGCTGGCGTCTCGCGCCTGATGTACGTAATGGGCCGCGACGGCGTGCTGCCCAAGAAGTTCTTTGGCTACATCAGCCCCAAAAACTTCACCCCCGCCCTGAACATCTGGCTGGCGGGCGTGATCTGCCTGACCGCAGGTTTCCTGAGCCTGGAATTCGTGGTGGCCCTGATCTCGTTCGGCGCCCTGACCGCGTTCAGCTTTGTGAACCTGTCGGTGATCTGCAGCTACGGCTTTCGTGATGGCCGCATGAAGACGCCCAAGGACTTCCTGAACTTCTTCGTCGTGCCGCTGCTGGGCTTTATCTCCATCGGCGCGCTGTGGCTGGAAGTGGAGGACACATCGCTCAAGGCAGGCATTGCCTGGGCGGCAGTGGGCATCATCTATCTGGCCTGGCTGACCAAGGGCTTCCGCAAGCCAACGCCCCAGCACCACTTCTCTGACGACGAGTCCTAAGCACGCGTTGCGCCCACGCTGCCACCGGCCTTCAGGCTCCGGCAGCGTGATTGGACGTGACGCGCAGACTGTCACACCCCTGCATGACCCGGGCTATGTCCCGGGTCTTTTTTTGCCGGTACGCGGCCCGGCACGAAGCCCCAGCTGCAGCCGCAAGAAAACAAAAAGCCCTGCAGGCTGCACCCACAGGGCTTGAAATAGTGCGTATTCATCAAAAAGAGAGCTGGTAGCGCTTACCACCCCTTCACTTCCATACCTTTTAGCATGAAAACGTAAGGAATGCATGCGCCAACAGCTACTTTTTATAGAGCAAGTTGAGGTTTGAGGGCTTACGCCCCCGCCACCTCTTGCCGCAGCGCCATGTTGTTGAGCTTGTCCAAGCGACCGGGCCAAGTACCTTGCTGAGCCGACTGGCGCACAATGCGCGCCCATGCCATCCAGGCGTCCCACTGCACGCGCTTGTCCCAGGCATTGCCCCAGCAGCTGTAGCAATGCACCGCACTGGCTGCAGCGCGTTCAGCCTCTTGTGGGCGGCCCGCCGCCAGATACAGCTGGGCCAGCACCATCTGGGGCTCACCCACCCAGGGGTTCAGGCGCACGGCCTGCTCTAGCACGGCAATGGCGCAATCGGGCTCCACCAAGGGCTGGTCCATTTGAATCACCGACCAGTACAGCGACATGGCTGCCGCTTCGTGGCCCGCCGTCAACTCTGCCGTGCACTGCGCAAACATGGGCGGCAGGGGTAGTTGCTGGCGCAGCACGGGGTGCTGCAGGGCACGGCCCCAGGCGTTGATCTGGCTGACAATGCGGCTGGTGGGCCGCATGGGGCCGGGCCACAGCGACGAGGCCCAATGCACGCTTTGCTGGCGCGCAGGGTCTACATACGGAAAGCGCGAATACACATCGTCTTGCCAGCTGGACCACTGCTCCATCGCATCGGCCATGGTGACGATGGCAAACGCCGCCACTTCCCTCGGCGTGAGGGTGATGCGCTGGGCACCTTGGGCCACGTCCATCGTGCCATCTGCTGCCGTGGCATGCGCCTGCAGCTTTTGGGTGAATTCGGTGCGGCTGATGGTGCAAAACAGATAGATCAGGTGCTCGGCCTGCTCTCCCACCAAGGCGCGCAAAGCACCGCGTTCGCTGCTGGCATCAAACTTCACCAGATCCACAAAGGCGTTGCCGTAAACGCTGTGCAACAAACCCAGTAGGCGCACTTCACGGGGTTGCTGCCACAAGGTCAAAGCACGGGCCACGCCCGCCAGATGGTGGCGAAAGGTGCCGGACTTGTGCCAGTCCTGCCCCACGCCACGCGCCAGCACCACCGGCAGCAGGGGTGCCAGTTCGGCATCCTGCGCCAGCCACTCATCGCCCAGCAGTTGCTGGGCACGTTCAAACTGCGCCGTATCCAGCGCATGCAAAGGCAAATTCATTCTTTCATCTCCAAAGCGCCCACAGGGCGCTGGGTGTAGTGCGCGGCCCACCCGGCCGTGTCCGTAAACAGGCGCAAGGCCTTGATGCGACGCACTGCCGTCAGCGTAAAGCGGTGCTCCACGCCCGCGGGCACACGCAGGTAATCGCCAGCGCGCACGGTCACCACACGCTCTTGGCCCTGCGCATCCAGAAATCCGAAGATGCCTTCGCCATCCAGGATGTAGCGCACCTCATCGTCGGCATGGGTGTGCGGCTGGTCAAAGCGCTGCAGCGCGGCTTGCAGCCCTGCGGTGGCAGGGTGCAACACCACCAAATCCATGCGGTGATAGCCGTGGGCCGCACATTCCGCGGCCACGCTGGCACCTACGGCCTGCACCACGGCCGCTTGCTGGTCAGCATCCAGCGCCTCGTGGGCCAGCAGCGCAGCCAAACCCGGCTGATCAGGCACAGGGCGGTGCAGCCATTGCACCCCCAGTGCCGACACAAAAGCATGATCTGTTTGATGTGGATGCACAGCATCTCCCAGTGGTAAGTGGTGGTGCGTGGCGCGCGGGGTGGATCCAGCCATTTGCGCGGTTTACCAAGCAGGCGTGTAAGCACCCTTGAAGGTGGTGGCAATAAAGGCCGCCACTTCGGGTGACTGGTAGGCCTTCACAAACGCTTGCAGGTCGGCATCTTTTTCATGGCCTGCACGCGTGGCAATCAGCACCGTGACATACGGCGTGTTCACATCTTCCAGCGCCAGTGAGTCACCCTGGGGCTTCAGGCCTGCTGCCACGGCGTAGCTGCTGTTGACGGCGGCGGCATCCAAATCGTCCAGTGAACGTGCCAGTTGCGCGGCTTCCAGCTCCACCAACTTCAGCTTTTTGGGGTTGGCCGTGATGTCCAGCACCGAGGCCCGTGCACCAGCACCCGCTTTGAGGGTGATCAACCCCTGCTTGGCCAGCACCATCAGTGCGCGCGAGCCATTGGTGGGGTCGTTGGGAATGCCCACCCGGGCGCCGCTCTGCAAATCCTGGAGATTTTTCACCTTCTTGGAGTACACGCCCATTTGCTGGTTCACCGCCTTGGCCACGGGCACCAGCTTGTAGCCACGGTCTTTGTTTTGCGCATCCATAAAAGGCTGATGCTGGTAGATGTTGGCATCAATATCACCCGCTACCAAAGCAGCGTTGGGCTGGATAAAGTCACCAAACTCCACCAGTTTGACCTGCAGCCCCTGCTTGGCAGCAACTTGCTTGGCCACTTCGGCAATCTGGGCGTGGGGGCCGGCAGTCACGCCAATCGTGACTTTGCCGTCTTGGGCTTGTGCCATCAAGGCTGAGGGCAAGAACGCGGCCGTCGCCAGGGCTTTCAAAAGGAAACGCTTGTGCATGGTGGATATCCTGAATCGGGTTCAACTTCAATCAAAGGCCCCTGTTGCAGGGGCATGCCAAGAAAGTAACGCATAAGCAACCCAGGGAAAACACGCATAAGCTTATTCAGCCCGCACCAATTGGTATGGCGGCCTGCGTGTTCGGGCAAGCGCCCTAACAGCACGCTGGCGCTGGCGTAAAAAAGCCGTGCACAGGGCACGGCTTGGTATGCGGAGCCGCAACAATGTGCAGCGCGGCGCTGGCTGATTACTTGTGGCTGATGCGCCGCACAATCCAGTCGCCAAAGCTTTGGATGGCTTGCACAAAGAAGATCAAGATAATCACCACGGCCAGCATGATGTCGGGCAGGAAGCGCTGATAGCCGTAGCGGATACCCAAGTCGCCCAGACCACCGCCGCCAATCGCGCCTGCCATGGCCGAATAGCCCGTCAAGCTCACAAAGCTGATGGTCAGCCCCGCCACAATACCGGGCATGGCCTCAGGCAGCAGCACCTTCCAGACGATCTGGCTGGTGGTCGCACCCATGGACTGCGCCGCTTCGACCAGGCCGTTGTCCACTTCACGCAGCGATGTCTCTACCAAACGCGCAATGAACGGCGCGGCCGCAATGGTCAAAGGCACCACTGCCGCCCATGTACCAATCGACGAGCCGGTGATCAGCCGTGTGAAGGGAATGATGGCCACCAGCAAGATGATGAACGGCGTGGAGCGCACCGCGTTCACCACCCAGCCCACCGAGTTGTTCAGCGGTGCGTTTTCCAGCACGCCGCCCTTGTCGGTCAGGCGCAAAAACACGCCCAGCGGAATACCGATGATGCCGCCCAGCAGGCCGGAAATGCCCACCATGATCAGCGTCTCCCAGAACGAGTCGATGAACAACTCGATCATCATTTCCGAAAAATTCTCGAACATCGCTTAGCCCTTCACTTCCACCACTTGCACCACCACACCACTGCTCTTCAAGTGGCGGATAGCGGCCTCAATCTTGCTTGCATCACCGCTGGCAAACACGGCCAGCGAGCCAAAGGTTTGTTCTTGAATTTCGTCAATCTGGCCGTGCAAGATGGACAAATCCAAGCCCAGCTCCCGAATCAGGTGCGAAAGAATCGGCTCGTACGCGCTTTCACCGGCATACGACAGGCGCAGCAACTGGCCGCTTTGGCCCGCAGGCAGCTTGGCGGCCAAAGCACGTACACGATTGAGCACGCTGGCGGGCAGCTCTTGCGGCACGATTTCGTCGATCAAGCTCTTGGTAATGCTTTGCTGCGGCTGGGTGAACACCTCAATGACCGAGCCCATTTCCGCGATTTCACCCGCGTCAATCACCGCCACGCGATCCGCGATCTGTTTGATCACTTGCATCTGGTGGGTAATCAAGACCACGGTCACGCCCAGTTCGCGGTTGACCTTGCGCAGCAAGTCCAAGATGGAACGGGTGGTTTCAGGGTCCAGCGCGGAAGTGGCTTCGTCGCTCAGCAGCACCTTGGGATTGGACGCCAGCGCACGTGCAATGCCCACGCGCTGCTTTTGGCCGCCCGAGATTTGTGCGGGATAGCGGTCTGCCAAGTGCGTCAGCCCCACCAGTTCCAGCAAGGGATCAATACGTTCCTTGATCTGCGCCTTGGTCATGCCCGCCAGCTCCAGGGGCAACGCGGCGTTGTCGTACACGGTGCGCGAGGACAGCAGGTTGAAGTGCTGGAACACCATGCCAATTTCATGGCGCGCTGCGCGCAGTTGCGCATCGGTCATGGTCATCAGATCGCGGCCATCCACCACCATCTGGCCCGATGTGGGGCGGTTGAGCAAGTTGATGCAGCGCACCAGCGAGCTTTTGCCCGCGCCAGAGCGGCCGATGATGCCGAAGATTTCACCCTGCTCAATGGTCAGGTTGATGTGCTTGAGCGCTTCGACGGGCCCTTTGGGGCCTTGGTAGGTCAGGGACAGGTCCCGAATGTCGATCATGTCAGTAGCTACAGCACGCGCTGCCACACAGCAGGCCACGTGCTCTCAAAAATAGGATGTGGAAATGTAACGCGCTGGCATATAAAAACCAAAGAATCAATACTTAAGTAATAAGATGCTTTGGTTATATCTACCGGCGATGCCTAGGGCTAACCCGCAATGATGCCTGAATTAGCCGCCCACCTATGTGCGCGCTGGCTAAAACCATGCCGAAAGCGCACTGCTTTGCAGCCATGCGCTATGTATTCAAGAGCTTTTAGCGCTGATTAAACGTAGACTTTCACATCGAAACGCTGTGAAAGTCTTAGCAGACAAGCGCTAAGTGCTCTTATTTTCCGTAGTTGGGCTGGTAGGGTTTATCGCTGAACACGCCCAGCAAGCCGCTGGAGAGTTCCTTGTCCGTGCCTTTATAGGCTTCGTACAAAAAGCGCTTGAACGCATCTGCTGCGGGGCTGGAGCGCTCGCCGCTGTACATATTTTCTTCAATCACTCCGCTGTCCGTGGCTACACGTACCCAGCCACCCTTGCCCAAGGTAATACGCTCGATGGTGTCCATGGGCACCACAAACGCTGTCACGCCGGGCAGGCTGGATGCGTCTTTGGCCAGCGAGCGCACCCGCAGTGGTGCGTGCGGGCGCACGTTGAACTCGATCGATTCCACCTTGGCTTGCCCCCCCCAAGTCCCCACCAGCAGCGTGGCGCGGTTCGGGGTTTCGCTGTGCCAGATCGCACCCAACGTGGGGCAGCGCGCCACACGGCCGCAGTCAATCAGCTGCGGGGCAAACTCAATGGTGGTGGCGCGCTGGGTGTTGTCCACCTTCACTTGCACAACGGCTTCGGTACCACCTTTTTTGCTGGCGCTACCGCACCCTGTCAGTGCCACGGCACCTGCCACCATGGCCAATGTTGCCCACAACCGCTGCTTCATGCGCATGCCCTCACCCCTAAGATCTAAAGACGCCGATCTTGCCACGAATGCCGACACACGATGGGCAGACGCGCCCCAGTGCACCGAAGGGGTAACCGCCCTATCAGTCTTGGCTGCACCAGCACCAGGCACCCTCTTGCGCACTGGCAGGCGCCAACAGGCAAAACAGAGAGCAGCTGGTGCGCTTTGCTCAAGCGCTTTCACAGTATTCATGTGCAAAAGCATGCAATGGCAAGCGCTAACAGCTATCCATTTATTCGCTGTGCATGGCGGGGAGGTCTGTTGCCTGCGCGCTATCTGCTGCCTTTTTCGCCCCTGCCGGCTGCGCCGCTGCAGCGGTTGCAGGCGGGTTTGCCACAGGTTTGGTAGCGCGATCCAGCCGCGTGCCGCAGCGGCGGCAGTAGCGGGAGTCTTCCTCATGCCGCTCCAGGCCACAGGCCTCGCACTCCACCCCCTTGAGCCGCGCTTTGGTGCCCACATTGCGCGACAATTCCGCCCCCACAATGCCCGTGGGCACCGCCAGTACCCCCCAACCCAGCAGCATCATGATGGAGGCAAAAATACGCCCCATCGGTGTTGAGGGCGTCACATCCCCATAACCTACCGTGGTGACCGTAGAGATGGCCCAATAAATGCCCATGGGCACGCTGGTAAAGCCATTGCGCGGCCCCTCGATCACAAAAATCAAAGCGCCCATCACAAACACAATCAGCGCCACCACACTCAAAAACACAAAAATCTTGCGTGCACTGGCCCTGAGCGCCTGACCCAGCATCAGGTACTCATTCAAGAAGTTGCGAAAGATGGGAAAGATGTGGAACGTGCGCACCAAGCGCAGCGCCCGCACCGCCGCCAAGAAATGTGCTTCGGGGTAAAAAATGCCCAAGTAGGTGGGCACGATAGAGAGCAAATCCACCAACCCGTAAAAACTCAGTGCATAACGCAGCGGGTGGCGCACCGAGACCAGGCGCAGCACGTACTCCACAGTAAAGCCGATGGTAAAAATCCACTCCAGCGCGCGCAGCAGGTAGTACAGGCGCCAATCCCCCGCGATCGAGGGAATGCTGTGCGCAATCACCACGCACAAACTCAAGATGATGGCCAGCGTAAGCCGTCGCTCAAAGCGCTTTCCCATCTCGGTGTTCGTCTCAAACACCGTGCGGTAGATGCTCTGGCGCCAGCGCGCCACGGGCACCCCCAGCCGCTCGGCGGAAGGGTAGTTGTCGCGGAAAAATTCAGAAAGAGAAGCCAGCCATTGCATGCGTGGATTGTAGAAACCCTGCCCCATGCCTCAGATGTAAAAAAGCCCTGCCGGGCGAACGCGGGCAGGGCTTGGGTCTGCAGGAGACGCGAAAACCGCGATTATTCCCACTCTATTGTAAACAAGACATTTTTATCTTTTATATTCAATGGCTTATTTTCCTGCTAATTGGTAATACCATGAAAAATACCATGCTCAGAAAAGGCTTAACAATATTTTGAAAAATTGCCTACTGAGCGCTGCCGCACAGCTCCATAGGCCGCTTTCCTGGCTTTGCTTCCAGATGTATGCTCTTCTGCTCCTGCAGCTAATGGATCACCGCAAACAGGTTACTCGCCTGGGGATTCCCTTTCGACCCGAGCATCCGTATGAGACTCATGCTCGATTATTATTATTATAGAAGCCCCCATGAATAAATCGCTCATCATTTTCGGCATCGTCAACATAACCTCGGACAGTTTCTCCGATGGAGGCCGGTATCTGGCGCCAGACGCAGCCATTGCGCAGGCGCGTAAGCTGATGGCCGAGGGGGCAGATGTGATCGACCTCGGTCCGGCATCCAGCAATCCCGACGCCGCGCCTGTTTCGTCCGACACAGAAATCGCGCGTATCGCGCCGGTGCTGGACGCGCTCAAGGCAGATGGCATTCCCGTCTCGCTCGACAGTTATCAACCCGCGACGCAAGCCTATGCCTTGTCGCGTGGTGTGGCCTATCTCAATGATATTCGCGGTTTTCCAGACGCTGCGTTCTATCCGCAATTGGCGAAATCATCTGCCAAACTCGTCGTTATGCATTCGGTGCAAGACGGGCAGGCAGATCGGCGCGAGGCACCCGCTGGCGACATCATGGATCACATTGCGGCGTTCTTTGACGCGCGCATCGCGGCGCTGACGGGTGCCGGTATCAAACGCAACCGCCTTGTCCTTGATCCCGGCATGGGGTTTTTTCTGGGGGCTGCTCCCGAAACCTCGCTCTCGGTGCTGGCGCGGTTCGATGAATTGCGGCTGCGCTTCGATTTGCCGGTGCTTCTGTCTGTTTCGCGCAAATCCTTTCTGCGCGCGCTCACAGGCCGTGGTCCGGGGGATGTCGGGGCCGCGACACTCGCTGCAGAGCTTGCCGCCGCCGCAGGTGGAGCTGACTTCATCCGCACACACGAGCCGCGCCCCTTGCGCGACGGGCTGGCGGTATTGGCGGCGCTGAAAGAAACCGCAAGAATTCGTTAACTGCACATTCGGGATATTTCTCTATATTCGCGGTTCAGCAGGCATGTCCCCTTTGAGGGCGACCCGACGACAGGATAATCGACCTTATGGTGCGCAAATATTTCGGCACAGACGGTATTCGTGGCAAAGCCAACGAAGGCGCGATGACGGCGGAAACCGCCTTGCGCGTCGGCATGGCGGCTGGCCGTGTCTTTCGTCGCGGTGACCACCGCCATCGTGTCGTGATCGGCAAGGATACGCGCCTGTCGGGCTATATGCTTGAACCCGCGCTCACAGCCGGTTTCACCTCGATGGGCATGGACGTATTCCTTTTTGGCCCGCTGCCGACAACGTATAGGAAGAATAAACGCCCTTTTCACCCAAGTCCAACAGCTTTGGACCGCAGTTGACTCTTTCGACACCCCTGCGATGCAACCCAATCCGGCTGACGGGGAGCCAGCAACGCTGAAAATTTACCCTCCTCTTTCCCACTAGCGGCTCCTTTTCCGACAACCAGCACGGCGGATCCCTGCCGCGGCGCTGTGAACGCAGCATTTTGATTGGTATCGTTGGCCTTCAGGCTCGTCAGTCAAACAGACCCAGGAGCAGCTCAGCCGGTGGCGCCCGGCTTTCGGGTAACGCCCTGGTCCCGCTGGTTTCGGCTTTGTGCTTCAGGTGATCAAGGATCTGCTTGATCACTATAGGGTCTTCAATGCAGGCGATGACTTTCATGGCGCCGCCGCAGCCGCTGCAGGTCTCGATGTCGATATTGAAAACACGCTTGAGCCGTTGCGCCCATGTCATCGACGCTCGCCGTTGTGCTGGTGTTGCCGGTTCATCAGCCACCCTGACCTTGTTGCCCCTGCCCCGTTTTGCCGGCGTGACCAACGCCCGGTGCCGACTGTTGGGTGCGAACACCCCGTGGAAGCGGGTTAGGTTGACTCTGGGCTTCGGTACCAGGGCGGCCAGCCTTGCAATGAAATCCAATGGTTCGAAAATGACGTGCGTGGTGCCGTCCCGGTACGGCGTCTTGAGCTGGTAGCGCACGTTGCCGCCTCGTGTTAACGACAGCCGCTTCTCGGATACCGCCGGGCGGCTGATGTACCGGCACAGCCGTTCGAGCTTCTTGCGTTCATCGGCCCTGGCCGCCACGCCGGCGTGCAGGCTGGACCCGGCTACCTTGCCAATCCCGTCACCGAACGGATCACCACTGGTCGGCAGAGTTTGCAAAGTGAACACCTTTCGCCCCGCCTGTGAACCGACAGCGATACGGTAAGTGATCGAGTGCCCCAGCAGGGGTGTCATCGGGTCGTCATCCACCGCATCCGAGGCCAGATAGCTGTTTTCGACATCCCGTTCCAGCAGGCCTTGCCGTTCCAGATAGCGACCCACCCGGTGGGCGATGGTGTGCGTCAGCTGGGTGAGCTCTGGGCTGGTCGGCGCCTTGACCCAGCGGAAACGCGCTGAGCCGTGGGATTGCTCGACATACACACCGTCGAGAAACAGCATGTGGAAGTGAACATTCAGATTGAGCGCCGATCCAAAACGCTGGATCAGGGTGACCGCGCCCGTCTTGGCCACTTGGTGGGTATGGCCCGCTTTCTTGACCAGGTGCGTGGCAATGACGCGGTAAACGATGCCCAGCACCCACCCCATGATCTCGGGCCGGCTGGCAAACAGGAAACGCAGCTGAAACGGGAAGCTCAACACCCACTGACGCATGGGTTGTTCAGGCAGTACTTCATCAACCAGCAAGGCGGCACTTTCGGCCATCCGCCGCGCCCCACAGCTCGGGCAGAAACCGCGACGCTTACAGCTGAAAGCGACCAGGTGCTCGGCGTGGCAAGACTCGCAGCGAACCCGTAGAAAGCCATGCTCCAGCCGCCCGCATTGGAGAAATTCTTCAAATTCCCGTTGCACATAGCCCGGCAATTCCTTTCCCTGCTCTGCCATAAGCGCAGCGAATGCCGGGTAATACTCGTCAACGATCTGATAGAGAAGGGTTTGCTCGGGTCGGTGGCTCTGGTAACGACCAGTATCCCGATCCCGGCTGGCCGTCCTGGCCGCCACATGAGGCATGTTCCGCGTCCTTGCAATACTGTGTTTACATACAGTCTATCGCTTAGCGGAAAGTTCTTTTACCCTCAGCCGAAATGCCTGCCGTTGCTAGACATTGCCAGCCAGTGCCCGTCACTCCCACTCGATTGTAAACAAGCACACAAAACCCTTTAGTGACAACAATTTGCAAGAACTATCAGGCTCAGTGCCATGAAAAATACCATGACCAGATCATGAGGTTGAACACGGCTTGCGCCGGCAGCGTTCACGCTCCTGGTCGGCGATCTCGCCCGGCTGCAATGCTAGCTCAGCATCGGTCATGCGCTCCAGCACGTCGCGTAGGCGGATGGTGCAAGGAATGGGCGGCAGCTCGAACTCATAGCCGCCGGCGATCATTTCGGCCGCAATCTCCTCGGTGATGAAAAACGGCTCGTCGTCTTGGTTCGGCTTCTTCATGCCCTTTCCTCCTGGCGCTCATCCTGGCCGACAGCGGCCAGGGCATCGGCTTCCGTCAATGCGTCCTCCACGAACGCGCCGTGCTGCTTCGCTTCGGCCTGGCTGACCTCGGCCCATATCCGTTTCACCTGGGCCGCACTGTACCCGGCCAGCTCGGCGGTCTTGTTGATGCTGTAGCCGGACTTGCGCAGCGCGACAACTTGGGCGCGGCGCTTCGGATCAGCACGGCGGCCCTTGTACCGCCCGGCCTGGCGGGCCAACTCAATGCCTTGGCGCTGGCGTTCGCGCCTGTCCTCGTAGTCGTCGCGGGCCATCTGCAAGGCCAGGCGAAAAAGCATGATCTGCACGGCTTCCAGCACGATCTTGGCGACGCCCTGGGCCTCGGCCGCCAGGTCGGATAGATCGACCACGCCAGGGACGGCCAGGCGTGCGCCTTTGGCCTGTATCGAGGCCACCAGGCGCTCGGCCTCGGGCAAAGGTAGGCGGCTGATGCGGTCGATCTTCTCGGCAATGACCACCTCGCCGGGCTGTAGGTCGCCGATCATGCGCAGCAGCTCAGGCCGGTCGGCGCGTGCGCCGGATGCCTTCTCACGGTAGATGCCGGCGACGTAGTAGCCGGCGGCCTTCGCGGCCGTAGTGATCGCCTCTTGGCGTTCCAAGTCCTGCGCGTCGGTGCTGACGCGCAGATAGACCCGCGCCACCATCGGCGCGGCTACTGGCTTCGTCCTGCGCATACTTGCGGGCTCCTTTGGGCATACTCAAATGCACCCATCTTAAACTGGCAGGCCAATTTATCACATATCGATCTAAATGCGCCTAGCTCATTTTTACAGCTTAAATGAGCTATTGAGCACACTCCATATTTCGACTATTATTGAAACATGGAAACGATAAATGCTGTAGCCGCCCTGGCGGCCATCGCTCAAGAATCGCGCCTCGCGGTGTTCCGGCTTCTCGTCCAGGCCGGCCCCGCCGGCATGGCCGCCGGAAAAATCAGCGAAGCGGCCGGCATCCCGCCGTCTTCGCTATCCTTCCACCTGAAAGAGCTGGCACACGCCGGCATGGTCACGTCGCGGCAAGAAGGCCGATTTGTGATCTACGAGGCGAACTTTTCGACGGCCACTAACCTGGTGGCCTTTCTCACGGAAAACTGCTGCGGCGGCCAGGTGTGCAACCTGTCTTGCACCACGGAAGCCGGGAAGGTGTTGGCATGAGACTTCGCCATCTTTCCGACCCCGATTCTTTGCCCGCTTTGGACAAATCCTTTGCCATCGAGCGCCCGGCGCTCGGGCTGGCACCCGACGCCCCGCCGGTGCGTATCCTGCTGCTGTATGGCTCGCTGCGCGCCCGCTCGTTCTCACGGCTGGCCGTCGAGGAAGCGGCCCGGCTGCTGCAATTCTTTGGCGCAGAAACACGCATCTTCGACCCGTCCGATTTGCCGTTGCCCGATCAAGTGCAAAGCGACGATCACCCGGCCGTCAAGGAGCTGCGCGCCCTGTCCGAGTGGTCAGAGGGACAAGTCTGGTGCAGCCCGGAACGCCACGGTCAGATTACCAGTGTCATGAAGGCGCAGATTGACCATCTGCCGCTTGAAATGGCCGGCATCCGGCCGACCCAAGGCCGCACCCTGGCCGTGATGCAGGTATCCGGCGGCTCGCAGAGCTTCAACGCCGTGAACACCTTGCGTCTGCTCGGCCGCTGGATGCGAATGTTCACCATTCCGAACCAGTCGAGTATCGCCAAAGCGTTCCAAGAGTTCGACGCGGCGGGCCGCATGAAGCCCTCGCCGTACTACGACCGAATAGCCGATGTGATGGAAGAACTGGTGCGCTTCACGGCGCTGGTACGGCCGCACCGTGAAGCACTGACAGACCGCTATTCCGAACGGAAAGCGGCCGGCCACGTCATCGACGAGGCCACCGATCTTTCATCCATCGCCATTGCTCCCCAGCCACTACCAGAAAGCGAAACATCATGACCGAAAGAATCTATAACGTCCTCATCCTCTGCACCGGCAATTCGGCGCGCAGCATCATGGCCGAAGCTCTCATCAACACGATGGGGCAAGGGCGCTTCCGCGCCTACAGCGCCGGCAGTCACCCAACCGGCAAGGTCAATCCCTTCGCCGTCGAAAAGGTGGAGTCGGTGAATTACCCGACCGAGAATCTGCGCAGCAAGAGCTGGGACGAGTACGCCACGCCCGACGCACCGAAGATGGACTTCATCATCACCGTCTGCGACAACGCCGCCGGCGAAATGTGTCCGGTGTGGCCTGGTCAGCCGATCTCGGCGCATTGGGGATTTGAAGACCCGGCCGCCGTCGAAGGCACTGACGCCGAGAAGCGCCGGGCCTTCGAACAAACCTTCCGGCACATGATGAACCGCGTCCGCCTGTTCGTGAATCTGCCTCTCAAAATGCTTGACCAGACGGCCATCAAGCGCGAGCTGGCGAACATCGGCAAGACCGAGCAGGAAGCATGAGCGCCGGCGCACAGGCCATCGCCGCGAAGCCGCGCCAGGCCCCGATGAGCGGCTTCGAGCGTTACCTGACGCTGTGGGTGGCCCTGTGCATCGTCGCCGGTGTTGCGCTCGGCCAGGGCCTTCCTGACGTGTTCCAGGCCATAGGCCGCATGGAAGTGGCCCAGGTCAATTTGCCGGTGGGCCTGCTGATTTGGGTAATGATCGTCCCGATGCTGGTCAAGATCGACTTCGGGGCGCTGCACCAGGTCAAAGAGCATTGGCGCGGCATCGGCGTCACGCTGTTCGTGAATTGGGCCGTCAAGCCATTCTCGATGGCCCTGCTGGGGTGGCTGTTCATCCGACAAGTGTTCGCTCCGTTCCTGCCGGCCGATCAACTGGACAGCTACATCGCGGGCTTGATCTTGCTGGCCGCCGCGCCCTGCACGGCAATGGTGTTCGTGTGGAGCCGCCTTACCAACGGCGACCCGCTTTTCACGCTCTCGCAAGTGGCTCTGAACGACGCCATCATGATCGTGGCCTTCGCGCCCATCGTCGGCCTGCTGCTGGGCATGTCCTCGATCTCGGTGCCTTGGGACACGCTGCTGATTTCGGTCGTGCTCTACATCATCGTGCCGGTGATCCTGGCGCAGCTCTTGCGGCGGCATCTGCTCAAGCAAGGACAGGCCGCCTTTGAACGGGCCATGCAGAAGATCGGGCCGTGGTCGATGGCCGCGCTGCTGCTGACGTTGGTTCTACTGTTCGCCTTCCAGGGCGAGGCCATCATCCGGCAGCCGTTAGTGATCGCCATGCTAGCCGTGCCGATCTTGATTCAAGTGTTCTTCAATTCCGGGTTAGCCTACTGGCTGAACAAGCGGGCGGGGGAAAAGCACTCTGTCGCCTGTCCTTCGGCCCTGATCGGTGCCAGCAACTTCTTCGAGCTGGCCGTGGCGGCCGCCATCAGCTTGTTCGGTCTGCACTCCGGCGCTGCATTGGCAACCGTGGTCGGCGTCCTGGTCGAAGTGCCGGTGATGCTGCTGGTCGTGCGCGTGGTGAATCGCTCGAAGAGCTGGTACGAACGAGGTTGAACATGAGTAGGAAAAAACTGAGGAAATGATTGCAGATTGCCGCGCCGGCCGCTTCCTGGCGCATTCGATCACTGACCTGGAACACCTAGTATCCATGCTTGCTGAGGTCGCCCGATGACAGACCCAAAGAACCTAGAGAACAGGCTGCATGAGAAGGCCGACCCGGCCCGCGCCGTTTCCACTGGTCGGGTGCGCTACACACTGGCCGAACTACTGGCCGACGCGGAAGCATCCGGGGCTTACCCGCTGCCGCCGGAGGAACGCGAATGGATGGATGCGCCGTCTGTGGGTCGGGAATGGCCAAACAGTGAAGATTGAAAAAGGCGGCCAGTTCGAGTGGCCGCCCTTTCGTCATTAGCTGCACGCTTGGCGCAAGGCGTTCATTGCTTCTTGAAAATCAGCCTGTGTCGCCCGGCCCGTTTCAGCTTGGTAGTACACCACCATAAAAGCATTAGCGACGGCTTCGGCCAATGGCCCAAGGCTCCGCGCTTCCGCTTGGTTGATGTACTCCAAAGAAGAAAGAATAGCCGCTGCTTGATGCACTGCTTGCCCTGGTTCGATAATATGTTGTGTTGTCATAATTCACCTCTCCAGTAGGTGTTGATTGAAAGTGCCGGGCTGGTTGTGGCCAGCCCGGTGCGCCTACAGGTACAGCCCCGCCGCCTCCGCGAATGCTGACCGCTCATTCCTGCCGCCATTAACCTCAATACTTATCGGCTTAGTTTCGCTCTCTCTCATAGGGTCTGGCCGTGATACAAAAGCGGCTGTTTCTGTCTCTGCATCGACCTCGGTCGATTGATCACCCAGCGGCGAAATAAATACCTGGCTGACTTCTTCCCTTGGCGCTTCATCCAGGGCCGCCAATGCGGCCATGTATGTTGATGTCGTCATCGTGCTAACTCCTGACTTCGTTACTATCTGGGCCAGAATCGGCGCCCAAGCTATTGCCCTCGAACTGGCCAGATTGGCTTGCTTCTTTCGGCTCCATGCTTTCGCGTATCGAAGCAGCCAGTTTTCCGCCTGTGGTTTCGCTCACTCGCTCCTGGAATCCCTGCTTCACTTGAGAGCCGACACCCTTGGCTAACTCGGAGGCCGTGCCTGTGGCCAGCTTCGCGGCCTTGGCAAAGCCGCCACCGCTTGAGCTACTGCCGCTGTCACCAAAGCCAGCCGCTTGGGCGAATGGGCTACTGCCAGCAGTACCCGCTTCACCACCACCGTTTCCGCCACTGCTGACAACTGACCCCATGCTGGACATGTCACCGCCGGTTTCCATACTCGCTGATGCTTTCTGAAAAGCCGCTTGGAGTGCACTTGCACCTCCGGCTGCACCGGCTGCGGCACCCATAACCGCTTTACCTGCCAGGGCAGCGCCGCCAGTTGCCATACTGGCCGCCGTCACCGCCGCCCCAACTGCCGCACCCGCACCGAAGTTTCCAATTCCACCGGCTGCGCCAATACCACCACCAGACACAAGACCAGAAATCATCGGCGGAACTTTGTTGACCAAGAAAAGCAAGATGACCGATATAACCAACATCACGGCCAGTTCCTGGGATGCCATGTTCTCGCTGATTTGCGTGTAGTAGTGATTGATGAACTCTTTGCCAATCGCAACCAGAAGCACCATTGCCATAAGCTGTGCGGCCAGGCCCAGCACGGTCTTGTAGTAATTGATCGCCATGTCGGAAGTCCAACGACTTCCACCAAAGCCAAGGAAGAACACACCGGCATACAACAGAATCCAGGCTGATGCGAGCAACAGCAACAGGTTGACCGCAATCAACGCCAGGACAAACAAAACAGCCAGGGCCATTAGCTCCATGACCAGAGCAGTTGCCATCTGCCGCCATCCCAGCTCCGAGGTGGCCTGTACTGTGCGGTTGTATAACTCGAAACCAAGATCAAGGATGCTGGAGGGCCCAAGATTGCTATTGGAAAGTCCCCCCGCCTGCGCGCCCAGAGTTTGCAATGACTGAACAATCGTACCGGCGATATTCATGCCCTGGTTCGCATTCGTCAGCAACCACCAGAAAAAGCCGGTGAAGATCGTGAAGCGAACGAACTCCGCGAAGAACTCGCCAATGTCGGCCTTGCGCAAAGCCATCATGCCGAATGTCCAGACCATCGAAATCACAACCAGCGTCCAGAACAAACGCGATGCAGCGGACTCAATAGCTGGCCCCCATGTTGCGGCAGCATCATGAAAACGCTTGAGCACATCATTCATAACACCGCTGCTACTTAGCTCCTGCGCCATTGCAGGTTCAGCCAGCACCATTGTGGCGACCATCATCAAGCCACCTAGAGCAATTTTCTTTCTCATGGCGACCACCTCAATAATCATCTTTAGGGCTGGGCTTGAACTCCCACTGACGCATCTGCTTGGCCTTCTGGAATGCTCTGCATTCCTCGGTAAAGGCCTCTCGGTTCGCTTCGCTGCGCATTTCATTCAGTGCTGCCTGGAACGCATCGGGGGCACACGTCGCCGCATTTGGTTCGGGCATCCTTTCCTGTTCACATCCAGCCAACAACAGCAACGTAGCCGCGGTAGTAAAAAAGATTTTTTTCATCTCACCGCCTCCCTAGTAGTTGTCTGCCGGACTCGGGCGAAACGTCCAGGTACGCATTTGCTCGGCCCTGGCATCACCTCGCGCCTCGGCATCGAGTTCTGCTGCAATCCGGGCTGCCTCCGCGTTGTGTTGGGCGGTCAACATGGTGCGAATCTGCAAGAGCTGATTGGCCTGCTGGCTGGCGAGCTGGTTGGCGTAGCCGATGGCCTGTAGCTGGCCAGTTGCACCCTGGGCCGCGCCTTGCAGCCGCTCCAGGGTACGGGCGTCATCCTTCAAAGCCTTTTGCTGGTCGGCAACGGTCTGGAACAGGGCATCGTTGGCCTTCTTTTGCGACTCTGACGCCAGGCGGCGGTTCTCTTCCATCGCTGCCTTTTCGGCCGGCGTGCATCCGCCGCTGCCGTTGAAGCATGGCGAGCTGCGGTAATAGGCCACGTCCTGAAACTTGGCCAGGTAACGATCCAGGCTGCCTAGCTGGTTCTCGTAATAGGCCAGCGTGTTTTGCGCGGCAATCAGCCGGTTGATCGTAGTCTGCGCCTGATCCCAGATATACGCGGCTGGGGCCATCGTGTTCTGGAGCTGATTTTCGTACTGCTGCAACTGGGTCTGGTACTGCTCAATCTGCTTGAGCGTCTGCGCCACCGACTCGATGGCCGTCATGATGTTCTGGGCCAGGTTGCCGCCGTCGATGACGGGGATACCAGCTTGCACAGGGGCGGTGGTAGTGGTGATAAAGCCGGTTGCGAGTGCAACGGCTAGAGCGGTTTTTTTAGCCGCTAAAATTTTGGACTTCATGGTCGTACTCCGTCGATGAAAAGAAGGCATTGCCTTGACCAAGCGTTGTGCTTGTTCTCGGCAACGTTTCATCGAAGAGCTACGCCACTAGCTGATCGGTATTGCCCTTGGCGCTGAGGCCCGGACTTACAAACGTAAAACTACTCTGTTTTTTTATCGCTTTCGGACAAGCCAACTTCCCGGCCAATCTCTTCAAGCTCTAGCGGCTGTACTGCCGCCGTCAGTATTTCGCGTATTTCCGCGTCGGTGCTCCTATCGTTGAGCGCTGCTCGAACTTTCAACGCACGGTGCACCTCGGCGGGTAAATTCCTGATAAGCACATTTGCCATATCAATACCCTTTTGGTGTACCCGACAACCATGCTATCAAAGATATTAAAAATAGCAAGACCTATACTCTTGCAACCGGCGGTAGCCGATCAGCCCCGCAGGGCAGGATTCCCGTTGAGTGCCCCCGGCGCGAATAAGGGACAGTGAAGATAGATAACCGGCTTGCCGGTTAGCTAACTTCACCCATCCTGCCCGCATTTCACCCACTATTGAAAATCTAGCGCATATCGAACGTAAAGCGTTTTATCGTCAAACAAACACCGATTCTTGGCAACATAACCGTAATCGTCACCAAATCGGCCTGCAATCGACATAGTCGCTTCAAAATCGCTGCTCAATCGGCTTTAAATCGGAACCTAAAATGCCAACAATCGACACAAACCATTCGCCCCGATGGGGCGAGTTGGACGCCAAAAAAGAAGGGCATAACCCGCCCCTCAAGTGTCAATGAACACAAGAAATTTGCCTCCCCTCCCGTCATACCACTAAGGCGACGTATTGATACTTGAGGGGCAACCTTTCCTGATGTTGACACCTTCACGCAGGTTACTGGTTATGGGCGTCCAACACACACGGCTCATTCCTGCTTGGTAATAATAAGAATAATAATCTTCTTATTATTCTTACCGAACGAATGGGCACTGCTTAGCCATTTCACGTTTCGAGCCAAGGTTTCAGTACAGATAACTACAAGTGCACACAGCGGCCCTCCAGCACCGTTAGACGCAGATTCTGCTTCAGCTCATGGAATAAGGGACTCCGGGTTGTTTTCCCCTCTCACAAGGCGTTTCAGCGGCCACTGAAGCCGCCTTCTCTTCTTGGCGTTAAACCATCGGCCTATGGCCGATTGATAAAGCCCGCCAGGGCTTTATTGGCAAGGTCAGAACGCGCCCTCAAGGCGCGAGCTGCACCGCGCATGATGGATTATCTTTAGATAATCTTGGATGGATTTCCCAAACTGCCCGCAAAGCAGCGCACCGTCTGGGTTTTCCAAATTGGGACGGGGAACGTTACGACGGCAGAAGGGGAGCGTTACGACGGTAACAAGGGAACGTTACGACGGTAAACGGGTGCAGTTGCCGTGGGGCCAGGCCTCTTGATCTCCCATTTTCCCTTGGCGTATTCGTTCACTACCCAACCCACGGCGGCAAGTTCGGCCAGTGCCTTCCGGGCAGTCTGACGGCGTTTTTTCATAGCTTCGGCATTGGCTTCATCTGGCCAGACATAGCCGCAAAGCGTGTCCAGTTCCACGCGCCCGGATTTGCCGGGGTCGATCCAGCCGCATAGCCGTTGGTGCATCAGCCGTGCCGGATCAGTCTGTAGCACCCGCACTTCCGCCATGTCGATACGGGCATATGGACGATGCCCCAGGATCGCTTCGGCAATACGCGGATTCAGGGCAACCCATAGCCTGCCGTCCGTCTCGTCAAAAGCATGACTCATCAGGTGGAACGCGGCTTGCCGCCGTCCCTTCGTCACAAGGATGGTGACGTTCGACATGCGCAGCAGGCTGGCTTTGAGCGCCTTGATGTTGTCGCCGCTATCCGTCATGCCCGTTTCTGAGAGCAGTTTGGTCAGGCTCTCACGAACCACCAAGCCGTCTTGCTCAATGGCTTCGAAACGGGGTTCAAGGAATAGCCGTAGCTGTCGCCCCGTCTCACTGGTCGGTTCCGGGGTTAGCAAGATGCCGTTCGGGCCGCCAAGGGCCACGATGCCTTGCAAAAGACGCATATCATCGGCCCCGAGAGGTTCGAATCCGACGAAACGCATGGATTCGTCCTCGCCAAAGGTGTAGGTCACGTCCAGCTTGCAGCGTTTGCGATCGCCACGCTTGAGGCTGCGGAACAGGCCAGGTGCCAAACAGTGCGCGGGATCATGTCGGACGTGGGTCAGGTCATGCTTAGGCTTCTTCACGCTGTCTCCTTTTCACCTTGCACTGCCGCTCCAGTACAGCAGGCTTCAACACGCCGCCGTCGTGCCGTCTAAACCAGAGTTCTTGAAAAGGTGCGCCATAGTTGGCCTTGCTGACGCCAAAGCGGACAAAATACCCACGCTGACAATCATCGACCCCCAGTATCTCGGCCTCGCCTTGCGTCATGCCGGATAGGTACGATTGCCAACGGATGTTATCAACCAGTACGGACGATCCACGACTGGCCTGCTGTTGATCGCCCGACCCCATCATGGCTGCGCTTTTACTCGCGTGGTGCAGAAACACAATGGAGCAGCCTGTATCAGCGGCTATGGCCTCCATGTGCCCAACAACCTGCGCCATCGGCCCGCTAGCGTTCTCCTCCTCAATGTGGAAGCGCCGCAAAGTGTCCAAGATCATCAAGCGACGACCTTCAGCGGCTCGTTTGAGAGCATCGAACCAGCTAGCAGCCATGATGTTTGGGCATTTACCGATCAAGGGTTCAATGAGCAAACCATCAGCCACGGCTTGCCGTTCCGCTGCGCTGAGGTGTGCCCCAAGGGCGTGCAGACGATGGTGAATAGCGGCCGGTGGATCTTCAGCAGGCAGATAGACCACTTGCCCGGTGGGAAACTCGCCTATTTCAAGTAAATCAGGCCCGCCTGCAATCTGTGCAGCCAATTGAAGGGCCAACATGGATTTACCAGCCCCACCAGGCGACACAAGAGCACCAACAGTGCCAGCAACCATATTAGGCAGAACATAATCAATGGGTGGCGGCAATTCCGTGAAAGCCGCCATAAGATCAAGAGCCATATAACTAGCCCTCTATAGGGCCAGGTCGCGCAGCTTGATCACCCGATGATTTACGTGCCTCAATCCACTCTTCGACCTCTGACAAATCCCAGGCGACATTTCTACTGGTTAACGCGATACGGCGTGGAAAATCCCCTCGCTGCTCCAGGTTATAAATTGTTCGTGTCGAAAGCGGGATCATCTCCAGGAGCTTCTTCCTGTTGATGAGGGTCTTTATATTTTGCATGGGTCAATACCTCTCAAATGAATAGTTGCTATTCATCGAGTAGCTGCGCGAAGCAGCTAATCGGTAATTGACCTGCCCGATGCCAATGGCGGCCTTATTTATAAATTCACGGCATCAACTTCAATGCTATCAAAGATAGCAAAAACATCAACCCTTACTGCCTCCCGAAGTCCACTCATCAATCATATCGGCCCAATCCTGCAACATCGCCGCCCGCTGCTCGCGGTACTCAGCCTTGTTGTAGACAGCCCTCACGCCCTTCTGCTCGTGCGCCAGGCACTTCTCGATCCAGTCGGTGTTGTAGCCGGCCTCATGCAACAGCGTGCTGGCTGTGCGCCGCAAATCATGCGGTCCGAACTTGGTAAGTGACTTCCCATCTTTCTGCGCCGCCTTGTAAGTCAGCGTCAGCACCTGGTTAAGTGTGGCAGCGCTCATCGGCGCATCCGAGTCGTACCGTGATGGCAAAACGAAGTCGGAACCACCGGCAAAGGTTTTCATGGCAATGAAAATATCCAGAGCCTGCTGGGACAGAAATACCAGGTGCGGGTTACGGCGTTTCATCCGCTCCTTTGGAATCGTCCACAACGCTTCGCTGAAATTGATCTCGCTCCAGGTCGCATTGGTCAGCTCGCTCTTGCGCACCATCGTCAGCAATAACAGCTTGGCCGCCGCACGGTTTGTTGGGCTTGTGCCCACTCGCTCCATGTACTGGTACATCAGCCCAATTTCTTCTGGCGTCAACGCTCGGTCACGTGGCTCGAATCGAGCGATGCTTGTTGGGCGCACCAGTTCTGCCGGGTTTTCGACCTTCTGCCCACGCTCGATGGCCCAGCGAAATACCTGCAACACGATTTCACGCACATGAACGGCGGTGGCCGGTGCGCCTCGCTCAACAATGGCATCAGCCAGCGCCCGCAAGTCTTCGTGGGTGATCTCCACCAGCTTCTGATTGCTGAATTTCGGCTTCAGCTCACGCTCATAAACCGAGCGGCGCATATCGCGGGTGGAGTCGGCCATCTGGTAGCCACGCAGCCACTTCTCCGCCCAGGCACCGAACGTCTCTGCATCTTTCACCCGCGCCTTGTCTCGGGCTTTCTCCTTGGCCGGCGACTTGCCCGCCGCAACCATCTTCTTGGCGTCACCCAACAGCTCGCGGGCTTCGGCCAGGGTGATGCCACCGACACCATAACGCCCAAAGGTGATGGTCTCCTGCCGACCGTTGATTGAGTAGTTGTAACGGAACGAGATGGAGCCGGCTGGAGTCACTGCCACATAGAGACCTTCCCGGTCATTCACTTTGTAGAGTTTGTCCCTGGGCTTGAGATTGCGCAGCTTGGTATCGGTCAGCATGTACCTTGTCCTTCTTCGTCTCCGATACCATGCTGAAAAAATCTCGAATTTATCGTATTTTTTCTTACGAAACAGTAACTTATAGAATATTAATACCATGAACACACAAAAGAACGCAGCATGGTATCGGCATCAATCATGGCATCGCCAAACCATAATACCAGCTTTAATGCCATGCTCAAACGGTGCTTGGCGCTTCCTCCCGTTGCCAGATCGTGCCAAACACAAACAAAAAAAAGCCCGCAATTACGCGGGCTTAGCGGCATTTCATGCCATCAGGTGCCTGGCTGTGCCAGACGCGGAATCATTCCCACTCGATCGTTGCTGGTGGCTTGGTGCTCACGTCGTAAGTCACGCGGTTGATGCCACGCACTTCGTTGATGATGCGGCCAGACACCTTCTTGAGCAGGCCATAGGGCAGCTCGGCCCACTCGGCGGTCATGAAGTCGCTGGTCACCACGGCGCGCAGGGCCACGACGTAGTCGTAGGTGCGGCCGTCGCCCATCACGCCCACGCTCTTGACGGGCAAGAACACGGTGAAGGCCTGACTGGTCAGGTCGTACCAGCTCTTACCGGTTTTCTCGTCGATCCAGTTGTTCAGCTCTTCGATGAAGATGGCATCGGCACGGCGCAGCAGGTCGGCGTATTCCTTCTTCACTTCGCCCAAGATGCGCACCCCCAGACCGGGGCCAGGGAAGGGGTGGCGGTAGACCATGCCACGAGGCAGACCCAAGGCCACGCCCAGTTCGCGCACTTCGTCCTTGAACAGGTCGCGCAGGGGCTCCAGCAGCTTCAAGCCCAATTGTTCTGGCAAGCCGCCCACGTTGTGGTGGCTCTTGATGGTGACCGCCTTCTTGGACTT
Organism: Comamonas jiangduensis; assembly: GCF_030162955.1. Taxonomy (NCBI): domain Bacteria; kingdom Pseudomonadati; phylum Pseudomonadota; class Betaproteobacteria; order Burkholderiales; family Comamonadaceae; genus Comamonas; species Comamonas jiangduensis. Next base: position 258,419 of record NZ_JARXOV010000002.1, on the reverse strand, counting down.
GGCGCCGCCCGACTCGATCACGTCAGGGTAGATGGTGCCTTGGGCCAAGAAGGTTGCGCCCTTGGAACCAGCGGTTGCCGCCTTGAGCTTGGCAGCTTCAGACTTGAACACGTCCACAAACAGGCCGCCGATAATCTTGCGCTTGGCTTCAGGCTCGGAAACACCTGCCAGCTTACCCAGGAACAGCTCGGAAGCATCCACGCGAATGACCTTGGCGTGCAGCTTGCCTTCGAACATGTCCATGACCATGTCGCCTTCATTGAGGCGCAGCAGACCGTGATCCACAAACACGCAGGTCAGCTGGTCACCAATGGCGCGGTGAATCAGGGCAGCCGCCACAGACGAGTCCACGCCGCCAGACAGGCCCAGAATCACTTCTTCGTCGCCCACTTGTTCGCGGATTTTGGCAACAGCTTCTTCGATGTAGTCGCCCATGATCCAGTCCGCTTGCGTGCCGCAGATGTCCAGCACAAAGCGGTTGAGCATGGCCTGGCCCTGCACGGTGTGCGTGACTTCGGGGTGGAACTGCACGGCGTAGTAACGGCGGGCTTCGTCAGCCATACCGGCAATGGGGCACGATGGCGTCGATGCCATCACCTTGAAGCCTTCGGGCAGCTGGGTGACCTTATCGCCGTGGCTCATCCACACTTTCAGCATGCCGTGACCTTCGGCCGTAACAAAGTCTTCGATGCCTTCCAGCAGCTTGGTGTGACCGTGCGCGCGCACTTCGGCGTAGCCAAATTCACGGCTGTCCGAGCCTTCCACCTTGCCGCCCAGTTGGGTGGCCATGGTTTGCATGCCGTAGCAAATGCCCAGCACGGGAATCCCCAACTCAAATACGGCGTCGGGTGCGCGGTCGTCCACTTCATAGACCGAAGCGTGGCTGCCCGACAGGATGATGCCCTTGAGCTTGCCGTCTGCGGCAAATTCGCGCACCCAGTCGCTGCTGACGTCGCAGGGGTGAACTTCGCAGTACACATGGGCTTCGCGCACGCGGCGTGCGATCAGCTGAGTGACTTGCGAACCGAAGTCAAGAATCAGAATCTTGTCATGTTGCATGGTGTGATCCAAAGGCAAGAGGAAGAAAAATCCGTTCAAAAATCCGCTGCAGCCAAGAGCGTGATTCCACGCTGCTGCGCTGCAGTGATCTGGGCAGGATCGAATGTTGCCAGCGGCAGTTTGAGGGACTGCGCCAGCCACAAATAAGCGGCGTCGTACACGGGCAACCCGGTGTCCAACGCCACGTCCAGCACGGCTTTGTGCTGGGCGGGAGCCAAATCATGCAATTCGACACGGTGGCGAATGGCTTCCAGCACACCCCACAGCCCTTCGACCGAGCTGTGCGGAATACGCCCACTATTGACACCCGAGGCAATCAAATTGCCGCATTCCCACTGCCACAGGTTGGGGGCTTGCGGATCCACCTCATGGCGGCGAATACGGGTGTACAGGCGCTGCGTGTCGCTACTGGCGTTGTCAGGCAGCAGCCAGGCAGCGGTGACAGAGGCATCCATGACAAAGGCACTCATGCTTGGCTCCGCCCTGCCTGGCGCAATGCAACTACAGTTTCTGTAGCTGGAAGCGCCCGTACTGTCTGCTGCAACGCCTGAATTTGTTCCAATTCACGGGCAATCTGCTCATCGGTAATCACGGGGCGACGGCGCACGGGCAGCATGCGCACCACCTCTTTGCCATGGCGCGTAATGCGCACCTCTTCTCCCTGCTCAACCAGTTCGATCAAGGCAGAAAAACGGGTTTTGGCTTCGTAGATACCAACAGATTGCATAGGTAGAAACAAAAAAATCTGGCCCAAGCCAGTAGCTCAGACCAGATTTTAGCATTCTGACCAGAATAAGGGTATTCAGGCCAGATTCAGCACAGACCCTTAGTCGGCCCGGTAATTGGGCGCTTCCTTGGTGATCTGCACATCGTGCACGTGGGATTCACGGATACCAGCAGCCGTAATCTCTACAAACTCGGCCTTCTCGTTCATCTCTTTGATGGTTCTGCAACCGCAGTAGCCCATGGAGGCACGCACACCGCCCGCCATTTGGTACACGATAGAAACCATGGAGCCCTTGTAGGGCACGCGGCCTTCAATACCTTCGGGCACCAACTTGTCGGCATTGGGGTTGCCCGTCGAAGACTCTTGGAAGTAACGGTCGGCAGAGCCTTGCTGCATCGCGCCGATGGAACCCATGCCGCGGTAGCTCTTGTACGAGCGACCCTGGAACAGAATTACTTCGCCAGGCGCTTCTTCGGTACCTGCAAACATGCCACCCATCATGATGGTGGAGGCGCCTGCCGCCAGTGCCTTGGAGATATCGCCCGAGAAGCGGATACCACCGTCACCAATCAGAGGTACGCCTGTGCCCTTGAGCGCTTCAGCCACATTAGAGATCGCCATGATCTGGGGCACGCCCACACCGGCCACGATACGTGTGGTGCAGATCGAACCAGGGCCAATACCGACCTTCACGGCATCAGCGCCAGCCTCCACCAGTGCCAGCGCAGCAGCGCCGGTGGCGATATTGCCGCCGATCACATCGATCTGTGGGTAATTTTGCTTAACCCAACGTACGCGGTCGATCACGCCCTTGGAGTGACCATGCGCAGTATCAACCACGATAGCGTCTACACCGGCCTTGGCCAGCAGCTCCACGCGCTCTTCGGTACCAGCACCCACACCCACGGCAGCAGCCACGCGCAGGCGACCTGCGGAGTCACGCGCGGCGTTGGGGAAGTTGGTTTGCTTGTTGATGTCCTTCACGGTGATCAAGCCCTTGAGTTCAAAGGCATCGTTCACCACCAAGATACGCTCCAGCTTGTGCTTGTTGAGCAGCGCCTTGGCTTCGGCGGGCGTGGTACCGTCTTTTTCATTGACGGTAATCAGCTTTTCGCGGGGCGTCATGATCTGGCTGACCTTGACGTCATAGCGCGTTTCAAAGCGCACGTCACGGCTGGTCACGATACCGACCACCTTGCCGCCATCGCACACGGGGAAGCCGGAGATGCCACGCTCTTCCGACAACTGCAGCACTTGCAGTACGGTGTGCGCAGGGGTGATGACAATCGGGTCGTGCACCACGCCAGATTCATGGCGCTTGACCTTGGACACTTCAGCCGCTTGCTCTTCGGCAGTCATGTTCTTGTGGATCACGCCAATACCGCCTTCTTGGGCAATCGCAATCGCCAAGCGCGCTTCCGTCACCGTGTCCATGGCCGCAGAGACCAAAGGCAGGTTCAACGTGATGTTGCGTGTGAACTGGGTGGAGAGAGATACGTCCTTAGGCAGGACTTCGGAGTAGGCGGGAACGAGCAGAACGTCGTCAAAAGTGAGTGCTTTTCCGAGAAGGCGCATTGTGAAGGCTCCAAAAGAAAGATTGTAGCTTTGTCCGTGCAAACCCGTGCCATGTACGCAACAAGAAACCTTGTGAGTGGGCGCTAAACTGGCGGCCATGAACACACACCAACTCTTGCTCGCCCTCGCTTTCAGCGCTTGCAGTTCCAGTGTTTTTGCCCAATGGCAGTGGATAGACGAGACAGGGCGCAAAGTTTTCAGCGATCGCCCGCCACCAGCACACATATCGCCAAAGCAGATTGTGAAACAGCCCCCTGGCACTCCGCAGGCCGTGGACAAAGTGCTCTATCCCAGCCCTGCCAATGAGCTGCCTGCGCCTGTAGCGCCTGCTGCACCCACGCCCGCTAGCCCAGCACCTGAGCCCAGCGCGAAGGAAGACGCCGAGAACGCGGCGCACGACAAAGCCCTTGAGGCACAACGCAAAGCCGATGAAGCAGAGCGCAAAAAGCAAGAGGCCCTGCAGGCCAAAGCCCGCCAGGAAAACTGCCAGCGCGCACGTGCAGCACAGGCCTCTTTGCAATCGGGCGGTCTTGTTACCTATGTGAATGAAAAAGGCGAGCGCGGCATCATGACGGAAGAGCGTCGCCAAGCCGATTTGCAACGCGCGCAAAAAATCGTCAAAGACAACTGCAAATAACACCCGTTGGCAAAGCGCCGAAGGCCAAGCCCCCAGCAAACCGGATCAATAGCCGGCTTTGCTATGGGCGCGGCGGCTGGCAAACAGACCTGCACTGCGCGCACCTTGCTTGGCAAAACGCTCTCGACGCGCCACCTTGGGGTCTACTTTGAGCGGCTGGTAAACCTCTACACGATCACCGGTTTGCAAGGCTTGATCCAGCGCTTTCACACGCCCCCAAATACCGCAGCTTTGCGCGCTGTGCAGCGTCAAATTACAGGCTCGCAGTGCATCTTGCAAACAAGCGCCCGGCTCCAGTTGCACGGCTTGCTCTTGCAGTTGACCTTGGGTATGGACCCATACGACGTTGATACGCAGCATGTAGCGCCTCTCACCCGTAGACTTTTTCTGCGCGCTTGATGAACGCATCCACCATGGAGTTGGCAATACGGTCAAAGATGGGGCCAATCAGCGTCGCAATTGCCATGCTGTCAAAGCCGTAATCCAGTTGCAGCTCAACTTTGCAGGCGCGCTGTGAACCATCTCCGACCGGGTGAAAAATCCAATGCCCTTCCAGGCGCGAAAAAGGCCCTTTCACCAACCGCATGCTGATCTTGTGCTTGCCCTCATGCACATTGCGGGTGACGAAGGATTTTTTGAGCGCCCCCATGGACATCCCCACTTCGGCCGTCATGCCCTTTTCGTCCTGCTCCAGCACTTTGGTGTGTGAGCACCAGGGCAAAAACTCCGGATAGCGTGCCACGTCGGCCACCAGGGCAAACATTTCTTCAGGGCTATACCAAATGAGGACGGACTTGTTGACGTTTTTCATGAAAGCACAAAGCCAGCGCAGCTGAACCTTGGGGCATTGTGATGCCATACCGGTTACGCTGGGCTGGAGAAACTAGAATTGCTGCTTAAGCGGGAGAAACGCCCATTGTAGGTAGAGCCCGGCATCTGCGGGTCACCCGCTCAGAAAGACCCATGGCAAAAAAACCAGAAGCACCATCGCGCATCGCGGAAAACAAGAAGGCCGCGTTCGACTATTTCTTTGAAGAGCGCCACGAGGCAGGCATTGTGCTGCACGGCTGGGAAGTCAAGGCCCTGCGCAGTGGCAAGGCGCAAATCAGCGAAGGCTACGTCATCATCAAGGAAGGTGAGCTGTACCTGATTGGCTGCCAGATCCAGCCGCTCAAAACTGCCTCCACCCACGTCACCCCCGATGCAGCACGCATCAAAAAACTGTTGATGAAAAAAGACGAAATTCGTCGCCTCATCGGCAAGGTAGAGCAAAAAGGCTACACGCTAGTGCCCACCAAACTGTATTGGAAAAACGGTTTGGTCAAGTGCGATGTAGCGCTGGCCAAGGGCAAGGCCGAGCACGACAAGCGCGATGTCATCCGTGACCGAGAAGGCAAGCGCGAAGTAGAGCGCGCCATGAAGAGTCGCCACCGTTAAAACGACCATCAAAAAAAAGAGCTACATGCGCACGTCAGCACTAGGTTTCCAAGCCATAAAAGCCCAAAAACCTTGCAAAGACTGCGCAAGCAGCTCTTTATCTCATAGCGCCGGTCAACTTTGCTTGCGCTTGGTACACCCTCTCTCCCAGCGCGCCTTACGCCTTTCACTCGCTAGCCTGCCGTCAATCACGACGCAGTTCCTGCATGCATACGGAGACCCAAGGCAAGGCCTTCACCCTGCTCCACATCGCACGCTCAAAGCAGCGGTAGCACTGGCCTTGCGGCTGCGCTTGGAGGATTGAGGCAGCCTACAAATCCACGCGCATCCAGGCCGTGGATTCAGGCGCTTGCAATCAAAGCCAGCAGGTGCCGCCCCCCGTACGCACAGGTGCACAGGGCACCAGCACAGAGCCTGCTAGTCACGCAAGGCTTGCAACGGGTGAGAGTGCGCAGGCCAGGGGCTGACAAAAAATGCACGCCACAGCGCTTCTGGCACATCCTCAATCCGTGCAGGGTTCCATTGCGGGTTGTGGTCTTTGTCCACCGCCAGTGCACGGATGCCTTCCACCGTTTCGCTCTGGCCCGGGCGCAGGTAAAAGCAGTGGCGCACCATGTCGCGCTCCATGCGCAAATCCGTCGCCACATCCATGCTGCGCGCCCGGCGAATTTGCTCCAGCACCACGAACAGCATCAACGGCGAGCGCTTGCGCAGTGCGGCTGCGGTAGCTTGCGCCCATTCGCTGGCGTTATCTGCCTCCAGCGCATCGATCATGGCCTGTACTGTGGGCAGACCAAATACGCGATCAATCTCCGCCGTGCTGCGCGCAGCACCCGGCGCTTGGCGGGCGGTGTGCGCTTGCACAAAAGCTTGCACCGCGTCGCCGCCGTCAAAGCTTTGCGCAGCCAGCGCGTCCCACAGTGCCGCCTGCTGCGCAGCGGGCAGAAAAGCATCCGCCAGATTGAACGCCAGGGCATCGGCCGCACCAATGGTGTCGCCGGTCAGCGCCAGCCACTCTCCCACCGCACCGGGGCAGCGCGAGAGAAAATACCCCCCACCAACATCGGGGAACAGACCAATGATGGTCTCGGGCATGGCCATCTTGGTCTTTTCGGTCACGATGCGCATGCTGGCACCTTGGCTAATCCCCATGCCACCGCCCATGACGATGCCATCCATAAAGGCGATATACGGCTTGGGGTAGGTAAAGATCAGGTGGTTGAGCGCGTACTCTTCGGTAAAAAAGTCTTCCAGCTCAGGGTTCCCCGTGCTGCCGGCCTGGTGCAAAAAGCGAATGTCGCCACCTGCGCAAAAATGCCCAAACACACCTTCTTTGCTGCTGCCGCGAATGGCCACGGCCAGCACCTGCGGGTCATCTTTCCACGCCAGCAACTGGGCCAGCAAATCGCGCACCATGCCCAACGACAGCGCGTTGATGGCCTTGGGACGGTTGAGCGTGATAAAGCCGACGCGGCCACGTACTTCAGCCAGAACGTCTGCGGTAATTTCGGACATGGTGTTTTGCTCCCTTGGGGTGTCTCCAACAAAGCACGCACCATACCGCAGCGCAGTCACTCACTTTGTCACCCACGCTGCATTCCTAGGACAAACGATAGGTCTACACCAACGGAGTACAGACGCAAAAAAGGCCGCACAAGGCGGCCTTTCCGAATGTGGTGTTGGGGCGGCTTGACTGGCAAACCGCCGCAGCACCGCAATTCAATTACGCGTCACGCGAAGCACGCTTGCGGTCGTGTTCCTTCAGGTGACGCTTGCGCACGCGCAAGCTGGTGGGAGTGATTTCCAGCAACTCGTCGTCTTCGATGAATTCCACACCGTATTCCAACGACAGATCGATAGGAGGCGTGATCTTGATCGCGTCTTCCTTGCCGGACACGCGGAAGTTGGTCAGCTGCTTGGTACGTGTGGCGTTCACCACCAGGTCGTTGTCACGGCTGTGGATGCCGATGATCATGCCTTCGTACACGGGGTCGCCAGCCTTCACGAACATGCGGCCGCGGTCGTCCAGCTTGCCCAAGGCGTAGGTGAAGATTTCACCGTCGTCCATGGAGATCAGCACACCGTTCTTGCGGCCACCGATGTCACCCTTATGGGGTTCGTAGCTGTCGAAAATGTTGGAAATCAGACCAGAGCCACGCGTCAGGTTCAGGAATTCGTTGGTGAAGCCGATCAGACCACGCGCAGGAATGCGGTATTCCAAACGTACACGGCCGCGTCCATCGGGTTCCATGTTCACCAGCTCGCCCTTGCGCTCGCCCAGGGCTTGCATCACGCCACCTTGGTGGCCTTCTTCGATGTCGGCAGTCACCAGCTCAATAGGCTCATGCTTCACACCGTCGATTTCTTGCATCACGACGCGGGGCTTGGACACTGCCAGCTCGTAGCCTTCACGGCGCATTTCTTCCAGCAAGATGGTCAGGTGCAATTCACCACGGCCAGACACTTCAAAGATACCGTCTTCATCGGTTTCCTTGACGCGCAGCGCTACGTTGGAGCGCAGTTCCTTTTGCAGGCGATCCCAGATCTGACGGCTGGTCACAAACTTGCCTTCACGACCTGCCAGGGGCGAGGTGTTCACGCAGAAGTTCATGGTCAATGTGGGCTCGTCAATCTTCAGCATCGGCAGCGGCTGGGGATTGGCAGGGTCCGTCACGGTTTCGCCGATACCGATGTTTTCGATACCGCTGATCAGCACGATCTCGGAAGGACCAGCTTCCGTAGCCTGCACGCGATCCAGACCTTGGAAAGTGTGCACTTGGTTGATCTTGCCGGTATAAGCCTTACCGTCAGGACCTGCCATCACAGCCACTTGCTGGCCGGGCTTGAGCGTACCTTGGGTGATACGACCCACGCCGATACGGCCCACGAATGTGGAGTAGTCCAGCGCGGACACTTGCAGCTGCAAAGGCGCATTGGCATCGCCCTGCACCGCTGGCACGTGTTCCAAAATGGTCTCAAACAGGGCCGACATGTCGGGGCCCCACTGAGCGCCGGGCTCGCCCTCTTCCTTGGAAGACCAGCCATTGATGCCCGAGGCGTACACCACCGGGAAGTCCAGTTGCTCGTCGGTAGCACCCAGCTTGTCAAACAGGTCGAAAGCGGCGTTGATCACCTTGTCGGGGTTGGCACCGGGCTTGTCCACCTTGTTCACCACCACGATAGGACGCAGGCCCAGAGCCAGTGCCTTCTTGGTCACGAAGCGCGTCTGGGGCATGGGGCCTTCTTGCGCGTCGATCAGCAGCACCACACCGTCCACCATGGACAGGGCGCGCTCCACTTCACCACCGAAGTCCGCGTGGCCGGGTGTGTCGAGGATGTTGATGTGGGTGTCCTTCCAGGACACGGCACAGTTCTTGGCCAAGATGGTGATGCCGCGCTCACGTTCGATGGCGTGGTTATCCATCACGGTGTCGACGACTTTTTCGTGCTCGGCAAATGTGCCGGAAGAGCGCAGCAGCTGGTCCACCATGGTGGTCTTACCATGGTCAACGTGCGCGATGATCGCAATGTTGCGGATTTGTTTGCTCATAATGTTTCCAAATGACCGTGCTTTTCAAAGGCGCGGCGTGGCTTCCAAAATTTGTTGAATTTCTAGGGGGCTGAGCAGGCGATCAGGAATCAGCTCCCCGCTTGTGATGTGTGCCACACCCAACAAAGCGGGCGGCGCATCTCCATACACGGCAACGGCCTCGGCATCGGGCCAGTCACCTCGGCGGCGCAAACCGGTCAAAAAACGACCACTTTCACGCGCATCCAACGTCACACGGGTATGGGCATGCAGCAGACAATCTGCTGGCTGCACATAGGCCATGCGCTCTTCCTCGGGCATGTTGATCAATGCATCTAAGCTGACGCAACGATCCACACCAATGCCGCCCGTATCGGTTCGGCGCAGCGAACGCAGGTGAGCGCCACAACCAAGCGCCTCCCCCACATCCTCTGCCAATGTTCGAATATAAGTGCCTTTGCTGCAAGTTACCGTCAGTTGCAACGCATCGCAGCCGTCCGCATCCTTGCACAAAATGATGTCAAGTGCATGAATGGTCACGTCGCGTGCAGGGCGTTCCACCTCTATGCCAGCGCGCGCATACTCGTACAGGGCTTTGCCATCTTTTTTGAGGGCACTGTACATCGGCGGCACTTGGCTGATAGGGCCGGTAAAGCGCTGCTGCACCTGTGCCAGCACCTCAGGGGTGATAGCGGACAGATCCACCGGGCGCTCGCGCACCACGTCACCTTCAGCATCGGCCGTGGTAGTGACCTGGCCCAAACGGGCCACTGCAATATAGGTTTTGGCAGCTTCAAGTTGCAGCTGGCTGAACTTGGTGGCCGCTCCAAAACACAACGGCAGCACGCCGGTGGCCAGAGGGTCCAAAGTTCCAGTATGCCCGGCCTTTTCAGCGCGCAACAACCACTTCACCTTCTGCAAAGCGTCATTGCTGGAAAGGCCCAGCGGTTTATCGAGCAGCACTACCCCATGCACAGGGCGCCGCTGCACCCGTGTGCGCGTGGCATTCATGCTTATTGGGCCTCTTCAGGTCCGCGTGACGCCACAGCCTTGGCAATCAAGGCGTTCATGTCGGCAGCACGCTCTGTCGTGCGGTCGTAAATGAAGTGCAGCGTGGGAACCGTGTGAATGTGCAAACGCTTGAACAAGCCGTTGCGCAGAAAACCTGCCGCTTGGTTCAAGGCCTTTTGGGATTCATCTGGATCACCAATGAGCAAGCTAAAGAAGACTTTGGCGTGCGCATAGTCGGGCGTGACTTCCACGCTTTGCAAGGTGACCATGCCTACGCGCGGGTCCTTCAACTCGCGGGCGATCAGCTCCGACAGATCACGCTGGATCTGGTCAGAGACTTTAAAGCTGCGGTTAGGCGCAGCAGATTTACGTTTAGGTGCCATTAAAAATTAGGAGCTTGTAGCGCTAGTCAGATAAGGGTTTGAAAGCCTTTCGACCTTCAAACCCTTTATTCATCAGCGCTGGCAGCTATGGTTTACAGCGTACGCGCGATTTCCTTGATTTCGAACACTTCCAACACATCGCCTTCGCGGATGTCGTTGTAGTTGCGCAGCTTGATACCGCACTCGAAGCCTTCCTTGACTTCCTTGACGTCGTCCTTCAGACGGCGCAGCGATTCGATTTCGCCGGTGTAGATCACCACATTGTCGCGCAGCAAACGGAAGTGTGCATTGCGAACCACATGACCTTGGGTGATGTAGGAGCCCGCAATCGTGCCAATCTTGGTCGCCACAAACACGGTGCGAATCTCGGCCATACCGATGATTTCTTCGCGCTTCTCAGGAGCCAGCATGCCGGACATGGCGGACTTCACTTCATCTACCGCATCGTAAATGATGTTGTAGTAACGCAGGTCCACGTCGTTGCCTTCAGCCGTCTTACGGGCTTGGACGTCAGCACGCACGTTGAAGCCAATGATGATGGCCTTGGAAGCCAGCGCCAGGTTGACGTCGGACTCGGAGATACCGCCCACGCCCGAGTACACAATCTGCACCTTGACTTCGTCGGTCGACAGCTTGAGCAGCGAGGCAGCCAGAGCTTCCTGCGAGCCTTGCATGTCGGCCTTGATGATCAAAGGCAGCACCTGCACTTCGCCAGCGCTCAAATCGGCAAACATGTTCTCAAGCTTGGCCGCTTGTTGCTTGGCCAGCTTGGTGTTGCGGAACTTGCCAGCGCGGTAGGTGGCAATTTCACGGGCACGGCGCTCATCGGCCATCACCATGAAGTCGTCACCCGCCTGAGGCACGTCCGACAGACCCTGGATTTCGACAGGAATCGAAGGACCGGCTTCCTTGGTTTGCTTGCCGTCTTCGTCCAACATGGCACGTACACGGCCATAAGTTTGACCAGCCAGCACCACATCGCCCACCTTCAGCGTACCCGACTGCACCAGCACGGTAGCCACCGAGCCGCGGCCCTTGTCCAGTTGCGCTTCGATCACCAGCCCCTTGGCCGATGCATCCACAGGCGCCTTGAGCTCCATCACTTCCGCTTGCAGCAGTACCTGCTCCAAGAGCTCGTCGATACCCATACCGGTCTTGGAAGACACCGCCACGAAGGGCGAATCACCGCCGTACTCTTCAGGCAACACCTCTTCCACCACCAGCTCTTGCTTGACCTTCTCGGGGTTGGCTTCGGGCTTGTCGGCCTTGGTAATAGCCACCACGATAGGTACGCCAGCCGCCTTGGCGTGCTTGATAGCTTCCTTGGTCTGGGGCATCACGCCGTCGTCGGCCGCACACACCAGAATCACGATGTCGGTGGACTGTGCGCCACGGGCACGCATGGCGGTAAACGCCTCGTGGCCGGGAGTGTCCAAGAAAGTGACGATACCGCGTGGGGTTTCCACGTGGTAAGCACCAATGTGCTGGGTAATACCACCAGCTTCACCAGAAGCCACACGCGAGCGACGGATGTAGTCCAGCAGCGAGGTCTTACCGTGGTCCACGTGACCCATCACGGTCACCACGGGTGCACGTGGCAACAACTCGCCCGTGTACTTGGATGCATCTTCTTCGCTGAACGCTTCAGGAGAATCCAGCGCCGCCACCTTGGCGGTGTGGCCCATTTCCTCCACCACAATCATGGCGGTGTCTTGGTCCAACGGCTGGTTGATGGTGACCATCTGGCCCATCTTCATCAGCACCTTGATCAGCTCGGAAGCCTTGACCGCCATCTTGTGGGCCAATTCGGCCACAGTGATGGTTTCTGGCACCGAGATTTCCAAAGCGCGGAACTCTTGCTGCTGCTGGTTTTGATGCTGGTCATTGCGATCGCCCCGACGGCCACCGCGTGGACCACCGCGCCAGCTCGAGCGGCCTACGCCACCAGAGCTATCGCCACGGGTCTTGATTTCTTTCTTCTTGCCTGCGTCATTACCCCAGGTCGAAGACAACTTAGAAGACTTAACTTCCTTGTCCTTGCCACCACGGTTAGCCGTCGAAGACTCTTTCTCCTTGGCAGTGGCTGGTGCAGCGCCCTTGGCATCCTTGGCAGGTGCTTTCTTGGCATCTGCTGCTGGAGCGACTACAGCCTTCTTGGGCTCTTCAGGCTTCTTGGCAACCAGCACCTTCTTGGGCGCAGCCATCATCGCGCGAATCGCTTCAGCTTCTTGCAAAGCCTTGCGACGGCGATCATCCAGATCCTTGGCACGTGCAGCTTCTTCTGCCGCACGTTGGCGCGATTCTTCCTCGGCCTTAGCGCGTGCTTCTGCTTGCGCCTTGGCACGGGCCTCTGCGAATGCTGCATTGTTTTCAGCAACTTCCTTCGCAGCTTCCTTGGCTTGACGCGCCTTGGCGGCCTCTGCTGCTGCGTAAGCAGCAGCGCGCTCTTCCGCCTCACGCTCCTTGCGTGCACGGTCTTCGCGCTCTTCTCGCTCTTGGCGCTCGCGCACCAACTCAACTTCTTCTTGACTAATCATCTCTGCTTGCTTGCGGGCCTCTTCCTCGCGGCGTACCAACTCTTGAGAAGCTTGCGCAGCTTGAGCAGAACGGGCTGCAGCCTCTGCAACCACCTCGGGGGCATCGTCACGTTTGATGAAAGTACGCTTTTTGCGCACTTCCACTTGAATGGTGCGGGCTTTGCCAGTGGCATCAGCCTGCTTGATCTCGCTGGTCGACTTTTTCGTCAGCGTGATCTTCTTTTTGCTGTCATCAGAGCCATGGCTGGCTTTGAGGTACGACAGCAGTTTTTGCTTATCAGCTTCCGTCAACGCGTCGGTGCTGGAATTCTTCCCAACGCCTGCGGCTTTGAGTTGTTCCAACAGAGTCTCAGGGGATTTTTTAAGTTCGTTAGCGAACTCGGCAACAGTGTTCAAAGACATATCTCCGTTCGATCCTCCCTGACCCTTATTCCTGACCGTCGGTGAACCAATGTTCACGCGCCTTCATGATCAAAGCCTTGGCTTCGTCTTCGGTTTGACCGGTCAATTCGGTCAGTTCATCGATGGCCAAATCGGCCAAGTCATCACGAGTCAACACGCCACCAGCAGCCAACTTGGCCACCAGTTCAGGTGTCAAACCTTCCAGGTCACGCAACTCTTGCGAGACACCGCTTACGCTTTCTTCTTGAGCAATCTCCATGGTCAGCAGCGCATCCTTGGCACGGGCACGCAACTCAGCCACAGTTTCCTCATCAAAAGCTTCAATTTCCAGCATCTCAGACAGCGGCACATAAGCCACTTCTTCCAAGCTGCCAAAGCCTTCTTCTACCAGGATGCCAGCCAGCTCTTCATCCACATCCAGCTTTTCCATGAAGAGCTTGCGTGCAGAGTCTGTCTCTTCAGCTTGCTTCTGAGCAGATTCGGCCGCATCCATGATATTGATCTTCCAGCCCGTCAGGTCCGAAGCCAAACGCACGTTCTGACCACCACGGCCAATCGCGATAGCGAGATTTTCCTCATCTACCACCACATCCATGGCGTGCTTTTCTTCATCCACAACGATAGAAGAGACATTCGCCGGAGCCAAGGCCCCGATCACAAATTGCGCAGGGTCTTCAGACCACAACACAATGTCCACACGCTCACCCGCCAACTCCGTAGTCACGGCATTGACACGTGTGCCGCGCACACCTACACAGGTACCGATAGGGTCTACACGCTTGTCATGTGAAACCACTGCGATCTTGGCACGGCTGCCGGGATCGCGCGCGCAGCTCTTGATTTCCAGTAGACCTTGCTCAATCTCTGGCACTTCGTTGCGGAACAACTCAATCATGAACTCAGGTGCAGAGCGCGACAGAATGATCGGAGCACCACGCAAGGTCAGATCCACTTCCATGATCATGGCGCGGACACGATCCCCATTGCGCAAGTTCTCCTTAGGGATCATCTCGCTGCGACGCAGACGGCCTTCCACACGACCAGATTCGACAATGATGTCGCCTTTGTCCATGCGCTTGACAGTGCCCGTGAAGATTTTTTCGCCACGTGCCATGAATTCGTTGAGCAGCATTTCGCGCTCAGCGTCACGAATTTTTTGCAAGATTACCTGCTTGGCGGTCATTGCACCAATGCGACCAATCGGCAAAGACTCGATCTGCTCTTCAATGAACTCACCGACTTGGATACCCGGCACGCGCTCTTCCGCATCCATCAGCATTTCCTCTGCTTCAGGATTTTGCAGACCCGCATCATCGGGCACCACCATCCAGCGTCGGAAAGTGTCGTAATCACCGCTATCGCGATCAATCGCAACACGAATGTCTACTTCGCCTTCATACAGCTTCTTGGTAGCTTGTGCCAAAGCCAATTCAACAGCACCAAACACCACATCGCGTTCTACGTTCTTTTCGCGCGAAATGGCCTCAACCAACATCAACAGTTCGCGGTTCATGCGATGACTCTCCTAATTTCAATTCTTTCAAGCGTGGCACCTGAAGGGGCACCTGTTTGCTGTGACATGCATCTCAAGCGGGCTTGGTGCCACGCCCCTTGAAGTTCACCACAGGTGCCAGACGCGCTTCTCGCAACTCATCCAGCGCAAAGCCCATAGCCTGCAACGGCGCGGGCTCACGTTTTTTACTCACTTTTGCACCGGGTTTGCGCGCAGGCTCGTCACTCCAGACAATCTGCCAGCCCCCTGTGTCCGCTCTCTCTAGCGTTCCACGAAACTTTTTACGATTTGCGTTCACAACACCGCCGCCGGCAGCGCCAATCGGCTCTTTGAGAGTGATGTCGATTTCGAAACCCACGAAACGCACAAAGTCTTGCTCGTGGCGCAAAGGTCGATCAATACCAGGAGACGAGACTTCCAAACGGGCGTAGTCCACACCGTCGACTTCCAATGCAAACTGCAGTTGACGCGTAACTTTCTCACAGTCTTCGACTGTCACAAAAGCTTCTGGCAACGGATCCACGCCTTCTTCAGGCGCCTGCCAAGGCAAGTCGATGGTGATGCGCAGCAATCCACCTGCGGATCGTTCAATCTCCACCAGGTCATAGCCCAGACCCGTTACGGTTTGTTCAACAATTTGCTGTAGTGCCACGTGCGAAGTTCTATCCCGGAAGTACAAAAAACCCGATAACCATCCTGCAATTAGCTTGCTGGCGGCTTCGAGCTCCAAATGCAAGCGACCAAAAAAAAGGGCGGTTGGTACCCGCCCGTTTGGTCGTGAATGTTTTATTGTATCCGCAAAGCATTGATTCGCAATGTCAAGCTGCATGAATTCCTGCAGCGTTTAGCGCAAATGCCCTGCAATACGCTGCCACAGAGCGTTCGTTTCCACCGGCAACAAAGACGACGCTGGCTGGCCATCCATCAGCGATTGCAGCAACCGCTCCAGCACTTTCACCTGCGGCAACAGAGGCCCCAAGAACATGGCATGGTCACCGCGTCCAATCAGTAGTGTGGGGAAGGTTTCCACATCCACGTCACCTACCAACGCTTCTTGGTCTTCAACATCCACCCACCCAAAACGCACCTGCGGAAATTTTTTGCTTAGCGCTTGGAATTGCGGCTCGTACTGGCGACACACACCGCACCACGCGGCGCACAGACACACCACACTCCAGGTTGCACCGACAGGTGCCGCTGGCTGCCCGACTTTCGCAGAATTGTCACTGCCCATGTTTACTTTCTTTGCACAGCACAAGGCTGCCTCGAAAATCCAAAGCTTTGCATCGTAACCATTCGAGGCACCTTCCACTTTGATGCGGGCAAAGACAAAGTGCCGCCCGCAGATTTAGCTAGAGCAGCAGAGCAAAACAAAAAAGCCCCAGGCAGAGCCTGAGGCTTTTGGAGCAAGTGGAGATAGCGATCAAGCCACCCCAGCCACGCAGATTAACCTGCGTGAGCGCGCTTGCCTGGATTCTTCTTGCTGCGAGTGTGCGAACCACGTTCCAAACTCACACGCTGACCACGACCTTGAGCCAACAGGGTCACGCCGTTAGGAGCAACGGGACGGGGGGTGCGCTTGCGATCAGCTTCAGTAACGATCTTATTGCCCATGGCAATCTCTCCAGTTGAGGTTTCAGTAAACCCGGTATTTTTCCACACACTGCAGGGCAACGTGACGGCGGGATTGGAAAAATTGTCTCATATCTTGGCATTTCAATCTTTTTCAGGCCATTTTGGGCATGTGCGCCACAGCTTGCGCGCATCTGGACACGCATTCACGGGCGCGACCTACAACCTGGCTCGCCTTCTGCTACAAATACTGTGTGCTTTGCGAGCGCACCACCCAGGTGCTCCACGTTATTTGCCACAGGACTTTGCCTATGTCTTTCTTTCGCCGATCTTGCAAGACCGACATGACCTCTCACTGCCCTCGCTGCGAGGCCCAAGACAAACTGCACCACTGCTTGCACAGCCTCAAAACCAGCTTGCAGCAACACACCAGCGCCCACCTGCCCCCTGAGCGCAGCAACATGCGCCTGGGCAGCGCGGCGCTGTGCACCGTAGGCTTGGCAGCGCTGGCAGGTGCAGCACTGTATGCCTCGCGCAGCCCTCGTGTACCAGAGGGAATTCGGCCGGTAGAAAATTTTGATATCGACCGATACCTGGGCAAATGGTATGAATTGGCGCGTATCGATCACAGTTTTGAAAAGGGCTTACAGCGCACCCAGGCGGAATACAGCCGCAACCACCAGGGGGGCATTGATGTCACCAACCGTGGCTACGACCCCAAGCGCAGGGAATGGAAAATTTCTCGCGGCCGGGCCAAGCCAACAATTGCTGCCGACATTGCCGCACTGAAAGTGTCCTTTTTTGGCCCGTTTTACGCGGGCTACAACGTGGTTGCGCTGGATGACGACTACCAGTGGGCCATGGTGATTGGCTCATCACTGAAGTATTTCTGGATTCTTTCGCGCTCGCCATCCTTGCCCAAGGGGGTGGAAGAGCGGCTGTTGCACCAGGCCCACCTGCTCGGGGTAGACACCCAAAAAATACTTTGGGTACACCAAGACGGCGTCAACCCCACGGGCAGCTATAAATAAGAAAGCATGTTGCGCTTTTTCAGCAATGCTTTCAGTTTGATTTCACACTAAAAACTCTGATTTACAAGCGCCGTCTGCTATAAAAAAGGCTCCACAGGAGCCTTTTTTGTGTTTCGCCCAAAGTGCACAGCCGCTGACTGCGCACAGGTAGCAACTCCTTCGCGGATTAATTACCCAAAATTAACTGCGCAATCACGCCCGTGGCAATTGCTACCAGGAGGTAATCACTGCCGTACTGCACCCAGTGATAGCCACGGGGTGGGCGCTTGAGCCCATGTCCGTGCCAATCGTTGACCACGTACTGGTGCGAGCGGTATTGCGGCGGCACGCGCGAGCCCTTTACCCAATTGTGATTGGGCCCAGCCCCCATGCGTTTGGCCTGCCCGGGAGGCATGCCATGCGGGTGGCCGGGGTGCTGAGGCTGCGCCTGATAGTGCGAGGCTGGGTGGTGACGCCCTGGCTGTGCGTGCTGCGGGCCTTTTTGGTGCTTTTTTTGCGGGCCATGTTCTGGCCCCTGCGGGCCACGTGGGCCTGGTTGTGCAAAAGCACTCAGTGAGGAAACACCGAGCACCAATGCGGTCATCACTGCGGTTATGCGTTGTTTTTTCATGATGAAGCCCTTTCGTGGCTGATTGCGTTAAGCCGCATGCTAAGACGGCCTTGCAAGCAGCATGTACAACTTTTGTAAAGTTGCGGCAAAAAATGATGTCGGCCTACAGCGGTCCTACAAAGTGGCATGCACCAGTTGCTGGGTGTAGGGGTGCTGCGGCTGGTTCAGCACGGCGTCTACCGCCCCCTGCTCCACCACTTCACCGTTTTGCATCACCAGCACCTCATGCGCCATGGCGCGAATGACGTCCATATCGTGCGTAATCAGCACGTAGCTCAAGCCCAACTCCCGCTGCAAGCGCTGCAGCAAACCCAGTACCTGCTTTTGGATGGTGACATCCAGCGCGCTGGTCGGCTCATCCAGCACCAAAATCCGGGGGCGCAAAATCAAAGCCCGCGCCACCGCCAAGCGCTGGCGCTGACCGCCTGAGAACTCATGCGGATAACGCTGCAGCAAGCCGGGAAATTGCTCCTCGCTCAGTCCCACGCTCAGCAGCACCGACAGCACCTGCTCGCGCCGCCCGGCTTCGCTGACGTCCGGCGCATGCACGCGCAAGCCTTCGCCAACAATCTCTTCCACCGTCATACGCGGCGACAGCGAGGAAAACGGGTCTTGAAACACCACCTGCACCGCTTGGCGCAGCGCCTGGTTGGCTGGCGTGTTGCGCATGGCTGGCTGCTGCCAGCTTTTGCCGGCAATTTGCAGTGCCCCTTGGCTGGGCAACAAGCCCAAGATCGCCTGCGCCAGCGTCGACTTGCCCGAGCCCGATTCACCCACCACGCCCAGCGTCTGCCCCTGGCGCAGGCATACATCGGCGCCCTGCACGGCCACAAACTCCCCTTTTTGGAACCAGCCTTTGAGGCCGGGCAGCGGCACCGGATAGCCCACGCGCAGCTTCTGCGCCTGCACCACCGGCTTGGCCTTGGGGTTGGCGGGCGACACGGCCCGCTCAGGCTGGCTGTGCAACAACTTGTGGGTGTAGGGGTGCTGCGGGTGGTCAAACAGCTGCGCCACCGGGCCCTGCTCCACCAGCATGCCGTGCTCCATCACGGCTGCGCGGTCAGCAAAGCGGCGCACCAAGTGCAAATCGTGCGTAATCAGCAAGATCGCCATGCCCGTCTGGCGCTGCAAATCACCCAGCAGCTGCAAAATTTGCATGCGCAGCGTCACATCCAGGGCCGTGGTGGGCTCATCGGCCAGCAGCAGCTTGGGGCTTGAGGCCAGCGCCATGGCAATCATGGCGCGCTGACGTTGCCCCCCACTGAGCTGGTGCGGGTAGCTTTGCGCACGGCGCTGCGGATCGGGGATGCCGGTGGTGGCCAGCAACTCCACCGCCTGCGCCCAGGCTTGCTGCTTGCTCAGCGCTTGCTTGAGTTGCAGCACCTCGGCCACCTGGGTGCCCACGGGCATCAGGGGGTTGAGCGCCGTCATGGGCTCCTGGAAGATCATGGCCACATCACCGCCACGTATGGCGCGCATGTCGCGCTCTGGCAATGAAAGCAGGCTGCGCCCGTCCAGCATGACGTTGCCGCTGATATGGGCATCAGCCACCAAGCGCAGCAAACTCAGCGCCGTGATGGTTTTACCGGAGCCCGACTCTCCCACCAGCGCCAGTTTCTCGCCCGCGTGCAAATCAAAACTCACGCCTTGCACCACTTTTTTGCTGCCAAAACGCACCTTCAGGTCTTGCACGGACAGCAAAGGCGGCGGCGTTGTTACAGCGTTGGCCATCATGCGCCCTCCTTCACGTCGGTGACCTGCGCCTTGCGTGGGTCCAGCGCATCGCGCAAGGCGTCGCCCATAAAGGTCAGCAGCAGCAAGGTCATGACCAGCACCGCAAAAGTGCCCAATGAAATCCACCACGCATCAATGCTGTTTTTGCCTTGGCTGAGCAACTCGCCCAGGCTGGGGGTGCCGGGCGGCACCCCCAGACCCAGAAAGTCCAGCGAAGTCAGCGCCAAAATGGCGGCGCTCATGCGAAAGGGCAAAAAGGTGACCACGGGCGTCAAGCTGTTGGGCAAGATATGGCGCCAGATGATTTGCCCATTGGGCACACCCAGCGCCCGTGCGGCTTTCACATAGTCCAGCTGGCGGTTGCGTAAAAACTCGGCGCGCACATAGTCGGACAGCCCCATCCAGCCAAACAGACTCAGCAGCACCAGCAGCAAGCTGATGCTGGGCGCCAGCACGGCGCTGAAGATGATGAGCAGATACAGCTCCGGCATAGAGCCCCAAATTTCAATAAAGCGCTGAAAGGCCAAGTCCGTCTTGCCCCCAAAAAAGCCCTGGATAGCGCCTGTAATGACACCCAGCAGCACACCTACCACCGTCAGCGCCAGTGCAAACAGCACGCTGACGCGAAACCCATAGAGCAGCTGCGCCAACAAATCGCGCCCACGGTCATCCGTGCCCAGCCAGTTGGCGGCCGAAGGCGGTGCAGGGTTGGGAGACTGCGCAAAATAGTTGATGGTGTCCGTGCCGTAGCGGTTGATGGGGAACAGCGCCCAGTTGCTGCCCTTTTGCAACTGCTGCTGAATGAACGGGTCGAGGTAGTCGGTGGGCGTTGCAAAGTCGCCGCCAAACACGGTTTCCGGGTAGTCCTTCAGCAAGGGAAAGTAAGTCTGGCCTTCGTAGCGCACGATCAGCGGTTTGTCGTTGCTCACCACTTCGGCGCACAGGCTCAGCACCACCATCACGCAAAAAATCACCAGGCTGTAAAAGCCCAGCTTGTTGCGCTTGAAGCGCTGCCACGCGCGCTGGCTGGGCGACACCGAGCGCGCTGGAACTGCGTCACGCGCTTCTATAGATATAGCTGCTTGCGCAGACTGTGCTTGCGTTAGAGCCATATTTCAATCAAATTTCACACGGGGATCGACCCAGACGTAGCACAGGTCGCTGATGAGCTTGGTGACCAAGCCGATCAGGGTGAACAGGTACAGCGAGCCCAGCACCACCGGGTAGTCGCGGCGAATCACACTTTCATAGCTGAGCAGGCCCAAACCATCGAGCGAGAACAGCGTCTCAATCAGCAGCGAGCCCGCAAAAAACGCACCGATGAAAGCGGCCGGAAAGCCGGTGATGATGGGAATCAGCGCATTGCGAAACACGTGCTTGTACAGCACTTGCTTTTCACTCAGCCCCTTGGCGCGGGCTGTGAGCACGTATTGCTTACGGATTTCTTCCAAAAATGCATTCTTGGTCAGCATGGCCGTCACGGCAAAACTGCCTGCCACCATGGCCGTCACCGGCAGGGCGATGTGCCACAGGTAGTCCACCACCTTGCCCAGCAGGCTCAACTCGTCCCAGTTGGCCGAGGTCAGCCCGCGCAACGGAAACCACTGCAGCTGCCCGCCAAAAATCACCAGCAGCGCCACGCCCAGCACAAAACCCGGAATGGCATAGCCAATCAAGATCAGCAAGGTGGTCACCAGGTCAAAGCGCGAACCGGCGCGCACCGCCTTGGCCACGCCCAGCGGCACGGCCACCAGGTAGCTGATGAAAAACGTCCACAACCCCAGGCTGATGGACACCGGCAGCTTCTCGGCAATCAGCGCCCACACCGGCTTGTTCTGGAAGAAGCTCTGGCCCAGATCAAAACGCGCAAACTGCCCCAGCATTTGGAAAAAACGCTCGTGCGCAGGCTTGTCAAAACCGTACAGGGCTTTGATCTGCTCGATACGTTGCGGGTCCACCCCCTGCGCGCCGCGGTAGGCCATGCCACCGCCTTCGGCACCAGCGCCCGCACCGGCCTTGGCCTCGGCCAGGTACTGTTCCACCGGGCCACCGGGCACAAACTGGATCACCATAAAAGTGAGCAGCAGCACCCCCAGCAGCGTAGGCACCATAAGCAAAATACGCTTGAGGATATAGGCGAACATGGCTTACTGCCCCCCTTTGCGCAGTGCAGCAGCGGCAGTGTCTGCCGTGAGCGGTGGCATGCGCGCCCACCACGTATCGATCACCCAGCCTTCACCGCTGGAATAGGGCGGAATCACAGCCGGGTGCTCCAGGCGCCACTGGTTGTAGGCCATGCGGTGCGTGTTGGCCGACCACTGCGGAATCAGGTAGTGGCCGTGGGCAATGGCACGCTCCAGCGCATGGCAGGCGGGCAGCAGCTGCTCCTGCGTCTTGGCCGAGACCATGGCATGGATGAACGCATCCACCGCTTTGCTTTTCACACCGGGGAAGTTGCCCGAGTCTTCCTGGTCTGCCGCCGCGCTGCCAAACAAATCGGCAAACTCCTGGCCCGGATTGTTGGTGCCTTGGTAGGCAATGCTGGTGATGTCGAAGTCAAACTTTTGCAGGCGCTGCTGGTAGAGCGCAAAGTCCACGGCACGGTATTTCAGCTCAATCCCCAGTTTTTGCAGATTGCGCTGCCAGGGTGCCACGGTGCGCTGGCCGCCTTCGCCGCTGTCCATGTATTCCAGCACCAGCGCCTGGCCATCGCTGTTGCGCAGCACGCCGCCTTGCACCGTCCAGCCTGCTGCGGCCAGCAATCCTTGGGCTTTGCGCAGGTTATCGCGCAAGCTGCTGTCGCCATCGGTGCGTGGCGGTACGGTCATCGGGCCAAACGCAGCGGGCGGCAGCACATCCCCGAAAGGCTGCATCAAGGCCAACTCTTGGGGGGACGGGCTGCCCGTGGTCTGGCACACGGTGTTGCCAAAAATGCCATTCACGCGCTGGTAGGCGCCGTAGAACATCTGGCGGTTCATCCATTCATAGTCCAGCGCCAGGCCCAGCGCTTCGCGCACACGCACGTCTTGCAAAAAAGGCCTGCGCGTATTGAGTACATAACTTTGAAAGCCCGTGGGCAGCTTGTGCGCGAACTCCCCTTTGACCAACTCCCCCGTGCGGAATTTGCGCCCATCCACCCGGCGCGCCCAATCACCTGCGCTGAAAAAGCGCATCAAGTCAAACTCTCCGGCCTTCAGCGCTTCCAGCTTGGCGGTGTTGTCTTTGTAAATTTTGACGCTGATACGGTCAAAGTTGACCGTACCCCGGCGTACGGGCAAATCTCTGGCCCAGTAATGGGCATCGCGCACATAGGTGATGTCTTTGCCAAAGCGCACGGGGCCGATTTTGTAGGGCCCGCTGCCTATGGGCGTGTCCATCACCACTTCGTTGAAAGGCTTGCCTGCCCCCCAGTCGCGGCTAAAAATCGGCAAACCGCCGACGGTCAATGGCAACTCGCGGTTGGGGGACCGGAAGGTGAAACGCACGGTACGGTCATTGAGCACCTCACACGCAGCAACCTCCGCCAGCATGGTTTTGTAACCTGGGGAAGTGTGGGGACCCACCAGCGTTTCGTAGCTGTGCTTCACATCGTGTGCCAGCACCTGCTTGCCATCGTGAAAGCGGGCCTGCGGGCGAATCCGGAACGTGGCCGACAAGCCATCGGCTGCCACGGTCACATCTTCGGCCAGCAAACCATAGCCGGTGGCCGTTTCGTCCATGCTGCCCGTGAGCAAGGTGTCAAACATCAAGTTGGACAAATACGCCGGCGCACTGCCTTTGATGGTGAAGGGGTTGTATTTGTCAAAGGTGGAGGTGCGCAGATTGCTCACCAACCGCAACTCCCCACCTTTCGGGGCTTGCGGGTTCACATAGTCAAAGTGCGCAAAGCTCTGCGCATATTTGGGCTGGCCCCACAAAGCATAGGCGTGGTCAGCCCAAGTGGGGGTCACCGTAGAGGCTCCTGCGAGCAAGAAACAAAACTTCCAAAAGCGCATGAGACAATTCTGCACCACAGCGGCCCGCCGCCCTGCTTTTTTTGCTTCACGCAAAACCACGCGGCCGGCCATCGACGTATTTCCTCAAGGAGAAGAACAATGGGTATTTTGACCGGCAAGAAGCTGCTGATTACGGGCGTGCTGTCCAACCGTTCCATCGCTTACGGCATCGCCAAAGCCTGCCACGAACAAGGTGCAGAGCTGGCTTTCAGCTATGTGGGCGAGCGCTTCAAAGACCGTATCACCGAGTTTGCCGCGGAGTTTGACTCCAAGCTGGTGTTTGACTGCGATGTGGCCGACGACGCGCAAATCGAAGCCATGTTCAAGGGCCTGGGCGAAGCCTGGGGCACGTTTGACGGCTTTGTGCACTCCATCGGTTTTGCACCCCGCGAAGCGATTGCGGGCAACTTCCTGGACGGTCTGAGTCGCGAATCCTTCAAGATCGCCCACGATATCAGCGCCTACAGCTTCCCCGCCATGGCCAAGGCGGCCCTGCCTTACCTGAACGACAGGTCCTCGCTGCTGACGCTGTCGTACCTGGGTGCCCTGCGCTCCATCCCCAACTACAACACCATGGGTCTGGCCAAAGCGTCGCTGGAAGCTTCTGTGCGCTACCTGGCCGAAGCCGTAGGCCGCACCGCAGATGGCCGCGCCATCCGTGCGAATGGCATTTCTGCAGGCCCCATCAAGACCTTGGCCGCCTCGGGCATCAAGGACTTTGGCAAGCTGCTGGGCCGCGTGGCCGATGCAGCCCCCCTGCGCCGCAACGTGACCATTGAAGATGTGGGCAACACCGCCGCTTTCTTGCTGTCGAACATGGCCTCGGGCATTACCGCAGAGATCACCTATGTGGACGGTGGTTTCAGCCAGACAGCCGGCCTGTCTGCAGACCAAGTCTAAAAACTCCGCACACGCTGCTGCCCCAAGCCCTGCAGGTCCATTGGCCTGCAGGGCCTTTTTGCTTTTTTTATTAGGCCAATTGCTGTGCATCCCCTCTACCCCAGGCGGCAACCACGAAGGTTTGCGGGGAATTTACGCCCACCAAAACAAGAATGAATCGCATCTAACGACAATCAGTGATTGACTGACACCGCTGCCGCACAACCACTATCACGCTGCACTGACCACTCTGGATAAGCACTTATGAAAAAGAACGCTGCCTCAGATACGCACACCCCTCTGAGCGTGGGCGTGCTTGGCATCAAGCACAGCGTGCGCTTGTGGGTCGGTTTTGCCATCTCTGTGGCAGGTATTTGGGCGCTATTTAGCATGTTCTGGAGCTATGCGCAGCAGCAACCCGTCGTGCTTCAAGCCTTGGGCGGCGGCATGGTCGCGGCCTTTGCGACCGCCTTGGGAACCGTGCCTGTCATGTTTTCCCACAGCATGAGTGCGCGCACCCAGGACACCTTGTTTGGTTTTGGTGCGGGAGTGATGCTGGCGGCCTGTGCGTTCTCACTCATCCTGCCCGGTATGGAGGCTGTGCGTAGCCAAGCGTTGTTTGGCGGCTCCGATAGCGCTGCGGCGTTGGTAATCGGTGCCGCCATCTTGCTGGGCGCTGCCGTCATGCTGCTGATGGACCGCTTGCTGCCCCACGAGCACTTTATCAAGGGCCGTGAAGGCATGGATCTGGACGCGGCACGGCGCCTGCAACGCACTTGGCTGTTTGTGTTTGCCATCACCTTGCACAACCTGCCAGAAGGCCTGGCAATTGGCGTTGGCTACGCCAGTGATGGCATGGCAGGCAATGCCTTGGCCACGGGCATTGCCATCCAAGACGTACCCGAGGGTTTGGTGGTTGCCATGGCGTTGCTGACGGCAGGCTACAGCCGCAAAGTATCTGTGACGCTGGGCATGCTCAGTGGCTTGGTGGAGCCTGTCGGTGCCGTACTGGGTGCTGCCGTGGTCAGCGCATCGGCAGGCATTTTGCCGTGGGGGCTGGGCTTTGCCGCAGGTGCCATGCTGTTTGTCATCAGCCACGAAATCATTCCCGAATCACACCGCAAAGGCCATGAAACCTTTGCCACCGGCGGCCTGATGCTGGGCTTTGTGCTGATGATGGTGATGGACACCGCTTTCGGCTAGCGCCTGCCCCGTGCACCCTGCGCTTGCACGGCGGGGGGCTGAACAGGGCTGTCATACGGCAAAACACTACGCCAAGCTCAGACTGCGCGTACGCCCGCGCAGGCAATAGCTGTGAAAAAGTGTGTTCATTGCTTAACCACTTCACCCCAAGGGAGACCCTATGACCACCTACCCCCTCTTGCTCTCAAGCTTGGCCGTGGCCGCAGCACTGGCTGGCTGCGCAGGCGTTCTCAACGACCCTTCCGCCACTGCCGAGCTCAAACCCACTACCGGCAGCACGGTCACCGGCAAAGTGCATTTTTTGCAGCACAAACACGGCATGGTGAAGGTGACAGGGCAAATCAGTGGTCTCAAGCCCAACTCCGAGCACGGCTTTCACATCCATGAAAAAGGCGACTGCTCCAGCCCCGATGGCACCAGCGCAGGCGGTCACTTCAACCCGCAAAACACCGCCCATGGCAAGCACGGCCATGCACCGCAGCACGCTGGCGACTTGCCTAGTTTGCATGCCAATGCCAATGGCATGGCTGTCGTGCACTATGAAACCAACCAAATCAGCCTGGGCAGCGGCACCAACAATATCGCTAATCGTGCATTGATCGTGCATGCTGACCCTGACGACTACACCACCCAACCCACAGGCAACGCTGGGGCGCGACTGGCCTGCGGGGTCATTCAACCGCAGTAACAAGCCATCGCTGGCGGCAACGGCGCGCCGAGTAGCAGTTGCGCCCCAGAGCCAACACGCCTCCACACCCTAAAAAACCGACATCTTGGACTGTCGGTTTTTTACTTTTTTTGGCATCTAACGCAGATACAGCAAGCGCAGACAGCTATGTTTTTCTTACCTATCAAACAACGCCTTGCACCGCAAGCCTCTGGCGGCGCATACCCCTGCATGCAACATAGCCTTGTACGGCCATCGACGACGCAGGCGCGAACTCAGACAATGGCGACCATCGCATCTGCAGGCTTTGTTTGTGCAATCTGAAAAATCATCGTTGGCCGCCCTCACCCTTGGTGCTTTGGGCGTGGTGTATGGCGATATCGGCACCAGCGTGCTGTATGCGCTCAAAGAAGTTTTTAGTTCTGGCCATGTCGCGCTCACCACGGCCCATGTGTACGGTGTGCTGTCGCTGGTGGTGTGGACAGTGACGGTCATCGTCTCACTCAAATACGTCACCTTGGTGCTGCGCGCTGACAACCGTGGGGAAGGCGGCCTGGTGGCCATGCTGGCATTGGCAGCGAGCGCCGTAGAAGGCCACCCGCGTTTGCGCCGCTGGTTGATGGCCATTGGTATTTTTGGCACCTGCCTGTTTTACGGCGACGGTGTGATTACCCCGGCAATTTCCGTGCTGTCGGCCGTGGAAGGGTTGGCGGTGCTCTCCCCCCGTTTTTCCTCGGCGGTGGTACCGCTGACTTTGCTGATTTTGTTCGTGCTTTTTGCGGTGCAAAAGCGCGGTACCGCCGGCATTGGCCGCTGGTTTGGCCCCATCATGGGGCTGTGGTTTCTCAGCCTGGCTGCATTGGGCTTTTGGCACATTGCCCAGCATCCGCAAATTTTGTGGGCCCTCAGCCCCCACTATGCGTTCGCATTTGTGTGGGAGGAGCCGGGGGTGGCATTTTTGCTGCTGGGCGCCGTCGTGCTGTGCGTCACAGGTGCTGAAGCGCTGTATGCAGACTTGGGCCACTTTGGCAAACGCCCCATTCGACAAGCGTGGTTTGGCGTTGCCATGCCCGCACTGCTGATCAATTACCTGGGCCAAGGGGCTTTGCTGCTGCAGCAGCCCGATGCCGTCAGCAACCCCTTCTTTGCCATGGCACCACGCGCCCTGCTGCTGCCCATGGTGGTGCTGGCCACGGCGGCTACGGTGATTGCCTCGCAAGCGCTGATTACAGGCGCATTCAGCGTCACCAAACAGGTCATACAGCTGGGCTATCTGCCGCGCTTGCAAGTGCTGCACACCAGCGAAACAGACACGGGCCAGATTTATCTGCCTTTGGTGAACTGGGGGCTGTGCGCAGGCATTGCGCTGGCCGTCATTTTCTTCCAGTCCTCCGGTGCTTTGGCTGCGGCTTACGGCATTGCAGTCACGCTGGACATGCTGATCACCACCGTGCTGACCTTCTTTGTGGTGCGCTGGGGCTGGAAATACCCGCTGCTGCCCATCGCTGCAGCCACCGCCTTTTTCCTGGCCGTGGATGTGAGCTTTTTTGCCTCTAATTTGCTCAAGCTGACCGATGGGGGCTGGTTCCCGCTGGCCATTGGCGCAGGCATGTTTTTGCTCATGCGCACCTGGCATACCGGGCGCGAGTTGGTGCTGCAATCATTGCGGCCACACGCCCTGCCTTTGATCGATTTTTTAACCATGCTGCGCCGCGATAGCGTCACCCGCGTGGAAGGTACGGCGGTGTTTTTGTCTTCCCAAGTAGGCACCGTGCCCAGTGCTTTGCTGCACAACCTCAAACACAACAAGGTGCTGCATGCCCGCAATGTTTTCGTCACGGTGCGCAACCACGAAGTCGCCCACGTACCGTCGGACAGCCGAGCAACCGCGCATGACCTGGGCCACGACTGCTGGCAGGTGGTGCTGCACTTTGGCTTCAAAGATGAGCCGCATGTGCCCAATGCCCTGAAGCTGCTGTCTCTCAAAGGTGAGTTGCCCAAGGCCTCTGTGATGGAAACCAGTTACTTTCTCTCGCGCGACATCATCGTGGCGCAGCATGGCCGTGGCATGGCGCTGTGGCGCGAAAAACTGTTTGCGCAGATGTACCGTAACGCCAGCTCTGCTGCAGATTTCTTGCATCTGCCCAACCGCAATGTGGTGGAACTGGGCAGCCAAATTGTGATTTGAGACGCGGTGCGGCGCACCGCGCGCCCCACACTGCACCCACCTACGCATACGCTCCTGTACCAGCAACACACAGCGCAGTGCGTGCGTTGCCTGCACATCCGACTGTGCAGGCAGGTCAACTTTCTCCAACAACCAGACCAGCGGACTAGCCAGCAGCGCCACATTTTTTATGCTGCAGCCATGTTGCGTCGCACTTACTTGCTCGGTTTTGTTGCCTTCAGCGTGCTGGTGTGCGCCCCTGCGCACGCACAAGGGTCGACACTCACCCTGGCGAACGGCTATCACCCCGGCTTGAACCTTGCCCACTACTGGGTCAGTGAAAAATACGATGGCATTCGCGCCCACTGGACAGGCCAGCAATTGCTCAGCCGCCAGGGCATTCCGATTGCTGCTCCGGCATGGTTCACCCACCACTGGCCCAGCACAGCGCTGGACGGTGAGTTATGGGCCGGCCGCGGCCAGTTTGCAGCCGTGCAATCGACCGTGGCACAAGGCGCTGTCGACGAAGCCGGTTGGCGTGCTGTACGCTATATGGTGTTTGATGTGCCCGGGCATGCTGGCAACTTGGTGCAGCGCCAGCAGCAGTTGCAGCGCAACGTGCGCGCCATTGGCCAAAGCTGGGTGCAGCAGGCACCGCAATGGCAGGTGACCAGCCACGAGGCGCTGATGCGCCAGTTGCGCAGCGTGAGCCAGCAAGGCGCCGAAGGGCTGATGCTGCGCCGTGCCGACAGCCCCTACCGCGCAGGCCGCAGCGATGACCTCATCAAACTCAAACTGTTTGACGATGCGGAAGCCGTGGTGGTGGCCCACCTGCCCGGCAAAGGCAAATACCAAGGCATGACGGGCGCGCTGCTGGTGGAGCTGCCCGGCGGGCAGCGCTTCAAAATTGGCAGTGGCTTGAGCGACGCAGACCGCGCCAACCCGCCCCCGGTTGGCAGCACCATCACCTATCGCCACAACGGCTCCCACCCCAGTGGGTTGCCGCGCTTCGCCCGCTACTGGCGTGTGCGCGGCGAAGCTTCAGCTCCCGCCTCCAGCCCGGATCGATAAAAAAGAGAGCTTGCAGCGCTTATATCTAGAGGGTTTCAGATGCTTTAACACCTGAAAACCAAGCAAGACAAGCGCTACAAGCTCTTATTTTTAAGCCTTCGCACATTGGCCAAGGCTTTGACTGCGGCAGCTATTTACTTCGCTGCGCCCCCGGTGGACTTGGCAGCAGGCTTGCGCACGGGCGACTTGGCGCGGGGTGCCACAGCCTTCTTGGCAGCGGGTTGGGGCTTGTCTTGCACCACGCAGTCTGCGTAGTAGCGCACTTCACCCTTGTCGTCTTCGATCTCCACCAGACCGTGGATATCGGTTTCAAAGCCGGGGCACTCCTTGGCAAATTCGCGGGCGAACAGCAGGTAGTCCACGATCTTCTTGTTGAAGACTTCACCGGGAATCAGCAGCGGAATGCCGGGTGGGTATGGTGTCACCAAACCCACGGTGGTGCGGCCCACCAAGTGGTCGATCTCCACGCGCTCGGTCTTGCGCTGCGCAATGTGGGCGTAGGCGTCCGATGGCTTCATCGCAGGCTGCAAATCCGACAGGTACATCTCCGTCGTCAGGCGGGCGATGTCGTACTTGGCGTACAGCTCGTGCACATGCTGGCACAGGTCCTTGAGGCCCATGCGCTGGTAGCGGCGGTGCTGCTGCACGAACTCGGGCAGGATGCGCACCAGCGGCTGGTTGCGGTCGTAGTCGTCCTTGAACTGCTGCAGCGCCGTCAGCATGGTGTTCCAGCGACCCTTGGTGATGCCGATGGTAAACATGATGAAGAACGAGTACAGGCCGGTCTTCTCGACCACCACGCCGTGCTCGGCCAGGTACTTGGTGACGATGGAGGCGGGAATGCCGGTGTCGGCAAAGTCGCCGTCCAGGTCCAGGCCAGGCGTGACGATGGTGGACTTGATAGGGTCCAGCATGTTGAAGCCGTCGGCCAAGTCGCCAAAACCGTGCCAGTTGTCGAATTCCTTGCCGTTCTTTTTCTTGGACTTGGTCTTGGGCGCAGCATCCTTGCCGCGGATGATCCAGTCGTCCGCACGGCCAACGCCCTCTTCGGCCAGCTTTTCCGGGCCCCAGACCTGGAACCACCAGTCGTCGTCGCCAAACTCATCGTCCACCTTGCGCATGGCGCGGCGGAAGTTCAGCGCTTCCAGGATGGACTCTTCCACCAGCGCTGTGCCGCCGGGCGGCTCCATCATGGCGGCGGCCACGTCGCAGCTGGCAATGATGCTGTACTGTGGGCTGGTCGAGGTGTGCATCAGGTACGCCTCGTTGAACAGGTGGTGGTCCAGCTTCTCGTTCTGAGAATCCTGCACCAGCACGTGCGAGGCCTGGCTGATACCGGCCAGCAGCTTGTGGATGGACTGCGTGGCGTACACCACCGACTCTTTCGGGCGCTGGCGCTTCTTGCCCATGGCGTGGTAGGTGCCATAGAAGGGGTGGAAGGCCGCGTGCGGCAGCCACGCCTCGTCGAAGTGCAGGTTGGCTACGTAGCCGTCCAGCATGTTCTTGATGGTCTCGGTGTTGTAGAGCACGCCGTCGTAGGTCGACTGTGTCAGCGTCAGCACGCGCGGCTTGACAGCATTGGCGTCCACACCCTTGAGCAAGGGGTTGGCGGCAATCTTGGCCTGGATGGATTCCACGCTGAATTCGCTTTGCGGGATCGGGCCGATGATGCCGAAGTGGTTGCGCGTGGGCTTCAAGAACACCGGAATCGCACCCGTCATGATGATGGAGTGCAGGATGGACTTGTGGCAGTTGCGGTCCACCACCACCACGTCGCCAGGGGCCACGGTGTGGTGCCAGACGATCTTGTTGGAGGTGGAGGTGCCGTTGGTCACAAAGTAGCAGTGGTCGGCATTGAAGATGCGTGCGGCATTGCGCTCAGATTCACCAATCGCGCCGTTGTGGTCCAACAGCTGGCCCAGCTCTTCCACGGCATTGCACACGTCAGCGCGCAGCATGTTCTCGCCGTAGAACTGGTGGTACATCTGGCCCACGGGCGTCTTCAGGAAGGCCACGCCCCCGGAGTGACCGGGGCAGTGCCAGCTGTACGAGCCGTCTTCGGCATAGTCCAGCAAGGCTTTGAAGAACGGCGGCTGCACGCTTTCCAGGTAGGCCTTGGCTTCTCGGATGATGTGCTTGGCCACGAACTCGGGCGTGTCCTCGAACATGTGGATGAAGCCATGCAACTCGCGCAGGATGTCGTTGGGCAGGTGGCGGCTGGTCTTGGTCTCGCCGTAGATGTAGATCGGCACCTCTTCATTTTTGCGGCGCACTTCGCCAATGAAGCTGCGCAGGCTGTGAATGATGGGGTCGTCGTTGTCCCCGGTCAGCTCTTCGTCGTCTATCGACAAGATGAACGCGCTGGCGCGACTTTGCTGTTGCGCAAACTGGCTCAGGTCACCATAACTGGTCACCCCAAGGACTTCAAAGCCCTCATCCTCAATGGCCTGCGCCAGGGCGCGGATGCCCAGACCAGACGTGTTGTCGGAGCGGTAATCCTCGTCGATGATGACGATGGGAAAACGGAATTTCATGCGCAACCCTTTGCAATCGGGAACAATAAAAATCAGATAGGCGCGCAGTGTAAGTAATATCTAGTGCGGGGCCAGAAAATACTGGTTCATTTCCTACATCTAGAGGCAGTATCACAACTGCCCCACACATTGAAACAAAGGGAGGCAGGCCATGGAGCCAAGCACTTGGTGGTGGGTACTGACCGGCTGCGTCATCGTCGCAGAGCTACTCACCGGCACCATTTATCTGTTGCTGGTCGCAACGGGAATGGCGGCGGGCGCCATCGCAGCACACCTGGGCCTGAGCATGCCCCTGCAAATTTGTGCCGCCGCAGCCGTTGGCGTGCTGTGCGTGCTGGTGTTTAAACGCATTCGCCGCCACAAACCCGAGCTGCCCACCACGGCCAATCCTGACATCAACCTCGACATTGGTGAAACCCTGCATGTCCCCGAGTGGAACAGCGACGGCACGGCCCGCATCCCCTACCGCGGCAGCCAATGGACGGTCGTGCTGCGCGCCGGCAGCCTGCCTGCACCAGGTTTATACCGCGTGATTGAGGTGCAAGGCAGTCGTCTGATCGTGGACAAAGCGTAGACCCGCTTACGCTTGTCCTTTCTTCTTTTTCACTGTTGTCTATCCAACCAAGGTCTGGTCTATGGAAATCGCCATTATTCTTTTTGTGATCGCTATCGTTTTCGTATCGATGGCCGTCAAAATCGTTCCCCAGCAACATGCGTGGGTCAAAGAGCGATTGGGCAAATACGCAGGCACATTGGGCCCCGGTCTGCGCATCATCATTCCGTTTGTGGAAAAAGTCGCCTACAAGCACAGCCTCAAGGAAATCCCGCTGGATGTGCCCAGTCAGGTCTGCATTACGCGCGACAACACCCAGCTTCAGGTGGACGGCATCCTGTACTTTCAGGTCACCGACCCCATGCGTGCCAGCTACGGCTCGTCCAACTACATCATGGCAGTCACGCAACTGGCGCAAACCTCGCTGCGCAGCGTGATCGGTAAGCTGGAGCTGGACAAAACCTTTGAAGAGCGCGACATGATCAATGCCCAGGTCGTCAATGCGATTGACGAAGCCGCGCTGAACTGGGGCGTGAAAGTGCTGCGTTATGAAATCAAGGACTTGACCCCCCCCAACGAAATTCTGCGCGCCATGCAGGCCCAGATCACCGCCGAGCGCGAAAAGCGCGCGCTGATTGCCGCCTCCGAAGGCCGCCGCCAGGAACAAATCAACATCGCCACTGGTGAGCGCGAAGCCTTCATTGCACGCTCCGAAGGTGAAAAGCAGGCCGCCATCAACAAAGCGCAAGGTGATGCCACGGCCATCACTACCGTGGCAGAAGCTACCGCCCAAGCATTGGAACGCGTAGCCGCCGCCATCCAGCACCCTGGCGGCGAACAAGCCGTGCAGTTGAAAGTCGCTGAAAGTGCGGTCAAGGCCTATAGCAAAGTGGCACAAGACGCCAACACCACACTGATCGTGCCCAGCAATATTTCTGAAGTTTCTGGCCTGATTGCCTCCGCGATGCGGGTGGTGCAGCAGGGCGGAAAGTCCAGCTGATTCGAGGCAGCATGCAGGTGGCTGCTAGCGTTAGAACCAGGGCACACAGTCTGAGTACTGACCACGCAGACTGCTAATCCACCAACGGGCCCACAGGGGCCCGTTTTAATTACTGCGCCCGTCGCCTAGGCCATACATCAAACGCATCGTTGTCCATGCGGGGTGCACCGGCTTGCACATAGCCGGTGTTACCAAAGCGATGACTTAAGCGCCGCCGTTAGAAACAAAAAAGCCCCAGTGCATTGCTGTACTGAGGCTTAACGTCTTGATTTTGCTAGTGATGCTGTGTTGAAGCTTGGAAGACTTCAGCATCAAAAGATGTATCTGGCGGAGAGGGCGGGATTCGAACCCGCGGTGGGCTATTAACCCACACACGCTTTCCAGGCGTGCGACTTAAACCGCTCATCCACCTCTCCGGAAGCTGAAATTCTAACGTGCTTTTGACGCGCTCATCCACAAAGCGCGCACTTTTTTGAAGAAACAGGCGTTTTTTCATCTTCTACAGCTACGTGCACAGTTTCTTGACGGCTACGAGTGTGCAAAGGCAGATTGCCCAGGGCCACAACCGCGCACGTTTTGCGACAAACAGGTACAGTGCCCCACTTTGGGCGGGCGAAATGGCCTGCCCATGCCCCAACTGCCACCCTCTTCACTTGCACATCGATTGAATGACTGTTCCAGCTTTGCCCATCTTGTACTCTTTCCGTCGCTGCCCCTATGCCATGCGTGCGCGTTTGGCGCTTGCCCATGCGGGGCTGGCATGTGAGTTGCGCGAGATCAATCTGCGCAACAAGCCACAAGCGTTGCTGGAGGCATCACCCAAAGGCACGGTGCCCGTGCTGGTGCTGCAAGATGGGCGCGTGATTGAGCAAAGCCTGGAGATCATGTTGCATGCGCTGCAATCCAAAGATCCCGATGGCTGGCTGGCCCCTACCCAAGGTACGCTGGAGGACATGCTGGCCCTGATTGGCCGCAACGACAGTTTTTTCAAGCAAGCACTGGACCGCTGCAAATACCCTGAGCGCTACACTGCCGAAGCGGTCAACCAAGCGCAAACCGATGCGCTGACTTGGTTGGCTGATCTGGATGCGCAACTGGCCGAGAGCGGCTACCTGTTTGGTATGAACCCCAGCTTGGCCGATATGGCGCTGCGCCCCTTTGTGCGCCAGTTTGCGCGCATTGATGAGGCGCAGTGGGCCGAGCAGCCTTGGCCGCATCTGCAAGACTGGTTGCAGCGCTGGATTGATTCGGCCTTGTTTGCCGAAATCATGGAAACCTATCCGGGCTGGTTACCCGGCACCACAGGCCCTGCCTTCAGCACCGACAGCGTGGAGTCGGATTAAGACATCCACGCGCACCTGTGCAGCGGCAGCGGTGAAAGGACTGCACCCTAGGCACTTGAACCACCTTCGAAGTGCCTTTTGGGATGGCCTGACGATTTATGCCTGCTGCTGGTGCTTCCACCACTGCGCCACCAGGGCACCTGCCTGGGCCAAGATTGCGTCTCGTGCGGCGTCATCTACTGACTGCGCACCAGTCAAGTACGCCGCCACCACCAAAGGTGCAGCCGCTGGCTTGGGCCAGACCAGCACCACGTCATTGGCAGTGCCGTTCACTCCAGTACCGGTTTTGCCACCCACTTTCCAATCTTGAGGCATGCCTGCGCGCAAACGCTTGTTGCCCGTGGGACTGGCCAGGAGCCATTGCTGCAGCAGCGCCTGCTGTTTAGGTTTAAGCCATGCGTTTGGCCCCGGCTGCATCAAGCCCAGCATGCTGCCTGCCATGGCCTGGGGCGTCGTGGTATCACGCACATCACCGGGCAGCGCGGTGTTGAGATCAGGCTCATAACGATCCAGGCGCGTGTCATCGTCGCCCACCGCGCGCAACCACTGCGTCAAGCCGGCAGGGCCGCCTTGCAGTTGCAGCAGCAAGTTGGCGGCGGTGTTGTCACTGACCGTGACGGCGGCGGCGCACAGCGCCTGTACGGTCATGCCCGCGCCATCGGCATGCGGCTGTGTCAGCGGCGAATAAGGCACCAGCGCTTGCCGGCTGTAGCGCACGGTGTGCGCCAAATCCAAAACACCTCGCCCCGCCAAATCCAGCACCTGCGCGACCAGCAGGCTTTTGAAAGTGCTGCACATGGGAAAGCGCTCAGCGCTGCGGTACGCCAGGCATGGTTTGCTGCCCCACTGCTGGGCATACAGCCCCAGTCGTCCGCCGCTTTGTGACTCCAGTTGCGCCAATGCCTGCTGCCAGCGGCTGGCTGCGCTGGTGCCGTGGGGTGGCGCTGGCACAGTGCAGCCAGCGATGCCACCTAGCCCCAAAAGCCAGGCCATTTGCAAGCAGTTTCTGCGATCCATGTCACATCCTTTCGTGAATATCCAAAGACCATGGCGACCATAGCGCGCAGAAAAACCCATCGTCCGTCTACGGTGAAAGAAAAAGAGAGCGCCTAGCGTTCACCAAAGCTTCATTTCAATGCAAAAACTCTTTGAAACCTTTGCATTACCTGCGCTAGCCGCTTCTATTTTTATTTTTTCTTGTTGAACCACGCGCCAGGGCGGCGCGGTGCCGCGGTTGGCTGGCCCCACTTGCGTGGCTGCGTTGCTGGGCTGCGCGCTTCACGCACATAGCGCACGGGTACACCACTGGCAGTCGTTGCCTCGGCAGCATCGCCATCGGGATTGGTTGTGGTGGTGCCCCACCGGATCTCTTCACGGGCAATGGCGCGCCACTGGCCCAGCGGCAAATCACCGAGTTCCAGATTGGCAATGCTGCGGCGAACCAAGCGCAGCGTGGGATGGCCTATGGCCGCTGTCATTTTGCGCACCTGGCGGTTTTTACCCTCCACCACGGTGATGGCCAGCCACACGTCTTGCACGCTTTTGCGCACACGCACAGGCGGATCGCGGGGCGCTACGTCAGGCTGCGGGTCCAGCATCTGCACTTCGCAGGGCAGCGTGGTGTAGTCCTCAATGCGCAGCCCATCGCGCATGCGCTGCAGCGCAGCTTCATCGGGTACCCGCTCTACCAGCGCCCAGTAGGTTTTGGGCTTTTGGTTGCGCGGATTGAGCAATTGCTCAATCAACGGCCCGTCATCGGTCAGCAGCAGCAAGCCTTCAGAATCTTTGTCCAGCCGCCCGGCCGGATACACCCCTTTGGGCAGATCAAACTCCGCCAGCGAACGTGCGCCATCCTCTGGCGTGAACTGCGACAGAACGCCATACGGCTTGTGAAAGAGGATGTACTGAGGCATACCCAAAAAACCAACTTGCAAAACATGCGATTGTGGGCCACAAGCAAAAGCCCCGGCATGCAGTACATACCGGGGCTTGGGGCAATGAACGAGTGGGTAGTGTTAAGCGCGTTTACCGCCCTTGAGGAGCAGCACCAGCAACACCGCCGCAAAACCCACAAAGCATACGAACGACCAGTTGGCGATGGAGCCGCCCAAGAACGTCCAATCCACGGCAGCGCAGTCGCCCGAGCCACGGAAAATCATGGGAATGGCGCGGCTGACGGGGTAGTTTTCAATCATGCCGTAGAAGTCGCGCCCGCAGCTGGCGAACTCCGGGGGGTACCACTGCAGCCAGGTTTGGCGCGCCGCCACAAATGCACCGAAACCCGAAGCGGCCAGTGCCAGAACGCCGAAAGACATCCACCAGCCTTTTGAGCCCCTAAGGCTTGCCAGTCCTGCGCTGACAGCTACCAAAACCAAAGCATAGCGCTGCACAATGCACATGGGACAAGGCTCCAGACCTTGCACGTGCTGCAAATACATGCCAAAAGCCAGCAGCGCCACACAGGCTGCGGCAATCAGCGCCAAAGTGCGGCGCGGGGCGGTGGTAATCCAGTTCAAAACCTGCATGTTGTTCTCTGAAAAATAAAGGGCGGCATCTGCCGCCCCTGCCTGGTGCAGATGGCTGCGTTAAATGCCTGCTGCTTCGTCCAAGAATACCTTGGCGCGACGTGGCGTGACCACCAGTGTCTCTCCTTCGCGCAGGCCCATTTCACGGAACTGCTCGGCGGGTATTTGCGCCTCAATCAAATGCTCGGACTGTGCATTGTCTCCGGCTTGGGTATCTTCTGCGGCAATTAGTTCCAAACGGGCAATCGGCCCCACCACAATCGCACGGCTGAGCTGCACCACCAGCCCCGTGGTGCGGCCATTGCCGTCGGTGTTTTGGCCGGGCGAGTAGCGCGCCACGTCCAGCTCGTGCGGGCGCACATAGGCAAAGGCATTTTTGTCGACCGCGCCCTTGGCTTCGCTGCTCTCCAGCTGCATGCCTTCTTGCAGATACACCTGTCCATCTTGGGCGCGGCCTTTGAACAGGTTCACGTCCCCCAAGAAGCCATAGACAAAGGGGCTGGCGGGGTTTTCCCAAACCTCTTGCGGTGTGCCTTCTTGCTCGATCTTGCCCTTGTTGATTACCACCACGCGGTCGGCCACTTCCAGGGCTTCTTCTTGGTCGTGCGTCACAAAAATCGAGGTCACATGCAGCTCATCGTGCAGGCGGCGCAACCAGCGGCGCAGCTCCTTGCGCACCTTGGCATCCAGCGCGCCAAAGGGCTCATCCAGCAGCAACACCTTGGGCTCTACTGCCAAGGCGCGGGCCAGGGCGATACGCTGGCGCTGCCCCCCCGACAGTTGCGATGGAAAGCGCTCTGCCACCCAGTCCAGCTGCACCAGCTTGAGCAGGTTCATGACCTTTTCTTTGATCTGTGCTTCGCTGGGGCGCTCTTTGCGCGGCTTCACCCGCAAGCCAAAGGCCACGTTCTCAA
Source organism: Comamonas jiangduensis (assembly GCF_030162955.1). Classification (NCBI taxonomy): domain Bacteria; kingdom Pseudomonadati; phylum Pseudomonadota; class Betaproteobacteria; order Burkholderiales; family Comamonadaceae; genus Comamonas; species Comamonas jiangduensis. The sequence continues at coordinate 219,811 of NZ_JARXOV010000002.1, read as the reverse complement.
ACACTGTCATATGACGAAACAGTGCGTAGTGCTGAAACACAAAGCCCACGTTGCGCTCGCGCACGTGCACGTCGGTGGTGTCTTCGCCGCTGAAGTGGATGCTGCCCACATCGGGCGTCTCTAGCCCGGCGATGATGCGCAGCAGCGTGGTCTTGCCGCAGCCCGAGGGGCCGAGCAGCGCAATCAACTCTCCGGACTGGATGTCCAAACTCACATCGCGCAGGGCCTGGAAGTCGCCAAACTGCTTGCTGACATTGCGAATTTCAATGCTCATGATCTGTCTCTTTCAGTTGCACCGCGCTTTAGTGGCTGGGGCGCTCAGGCGGCATATTGGCTGCCGCCTGCACTTGTTGTTCATGCTTCCATTCGGCGTAGGTCTTGATGACCAGCGTCACCAGCGCCAGCAAGGCCAGCAAAGATGCCGCCGCAAATGCCGCGACCGATTGGTATTCGTTGTAGAGAATTTCCACGTGCAGCGGAATGGTGTTGGTCTGCCCACGGATGTGGCCCGAGACCACCGACACCGCACCAAACTCACCCATGGCCCGGGCGTTGCACAGAATGACGCCGTACAGCAGGCCCCATTTGATGTTGGGCAGCGTCACGTACCAGAAGGTTTGCCAGCCGCTGGCGCCCAGCACGATGGCCGCCTGTTCTTCGTCATTGCCTTGGGCCTGCATCAGCGGAATCAGCTCGCGGGCAATGAACGGGAAGGTGACAAACACGGTAGCCAGCACAATGCCCGGCACCGCAAAGATGATCTTGATGTCATGCTCAGCCAGCCAAGCGCCCATCCAGCCGTTGGCACCAAACACCAGCACGTACATCAAACCGGCCACCACGGGGGAGATTGAGAAGGGCAAATCAATCAGCGTGGTCAAAAATGCCTTGCCTTTGAACTCGTACTTGGCAATGCACCAGGCTGCTGCCACGCCAAACACCAAATTCAAGGGCACGGCAATCACGGCGGTCAGCAAGGTGAGCTTGATGGCAGCCCACGCATCGGGCTCATGCAGCCCCTGCCAGTACGCCTCCAAGCCTTTGCGCAACGCTTCGGTAAACACCGCCGCCAGTGGCAGCACCAAAAACAACAAGATGAAGCTCATCGCCACACCGATCAGCACCCAACGTACCCAGCGCGGCTCGGTCACCGACAGCTTTTCGGGTTTGCTGCCTTTTTTGGGCGCAGTCAGCTGGTAGGCGATCACCAGCAGTACCAGCACCGCCAGCAGCACCTTGAGCAAAAAGTAGTGTTGTTCGTTCATACGGGTGCTCCTGCGTGACGGCGTTGCCAGGCTTGCAGGGCGTTAATCACCAGCAGCAATACAAACGAAATCAGCAGCATGACCACGGCGACTGCCGTTGCGCCGGCATAGTCGTACTGCTCCAGCTTGCCGATGATGATCAGCGGCGTGATCTCTGAAATCATGGGCATGTTGCCCGCGATGAAAATGACCGAGCCGTACTCCCCCACGGCACGTGCAAATGCCATGGCAAAGCCCGTCATCAGGGCGGGCAAGATGCTGGGCAAAATCACTTTGTAGAAAATTTGCCAGCGGCTGGCCCCCAAACTGGTGGCGGCTTCTTCCAGCTCTTTTTCAGAGTCTTCCAGCACCGGCTGCACCGTGCGCACCACAAAAGGCAGCCCAATAAAAATCAGCGCAATCACGATACCGTTGGGGTTGAAAGCCAATTGAATGCCCAGCGGCTCCAGGTACTGGCCTACCCAACCGTTGCCGGCCAGCAAGGCTGTCAGCGAGATGCCCGCAACCGCTGTGGGCAGTGCAAACGGCAAGTCCACCAGCGCGTCGACAATTTTTTTGCCCGGGAACTTGTAGCGCACCAGCACCCAGGCAATCAGCAAACCGAACACCAGGTTCACCACGGCCGCCAGGAACGAGGCGCCAAACGTCAGCTTGTAGGAAGCCACTACACGCGGGGCGCTCACCGCCTCCCAGAACTGCTCCCAGGTGAGTTCAAACGTTTTAAAGATCAGCGCCGACAGCGGTATCAGCACGATGATGCTGAGATAAAACAGTGTGTAGCCCAAGGTCAGCCCGAAACCGGGCAGAACGCGCTTGGCGCCACGCCCACGGCGGGCCGGGGCAGTAGCGCCAAGACTTGGGCTGACGGGGGATGCAAAAGCCATGATGTCCCTGACAGCCTGTGATTGTTGTGATGAAAGTTGCCTGAGTCCGCGCAGCAATTACTTGCCGGGGGTGTAGATCTCGTCGAACTTGCCGCCGTCGTTGAAATGCACCTTCTGCGCTTCGCTCAACGAACCAAAGTACTTGGCCACGGTGAACTGCTTCAAAGGCTTGAAGATGTCGGCGTGCTTTTTCAGCACAGCTTCCGAACGGGGGCGCAACGCGTGGCTGGCTGCAATTTCTTGGGCTTCATCGGTGTACAAGTAGTCCAAATATGCCTTGGCCAATGCGCCAGAGCCTTTTTTCTGCGCGGTGCGCTGCACCACTGCCACGGGGTTCTCTGCCACGATGGAGCTGGACGGGTACACGGCTTCGACCTTGCCCTTGCCAAACTCGCGGTCCACCGAAATCACTTCGGACTCAAACGTAATCAGCACATCGCCAATATTGCGCTGCAAGAAGATGGCCGTGGCATCACGCCCGCCCTTGCCCAGCACGGGCACGTTCTTGTACAGCTGCTTGACAAATTCCTGGGCTTGCGCGTCGGTACCACCGGCTTCACGCACCGAACCCCAGGCTGCCAGGTAGGCGTAACGGCCGTTGCCACCGGTCTTGGGGTTGACCACCACCACCTTCACGTCGGGGCGGGTCAAATCCTTCCAGTCCTTGATGTTCTTGGGGTTGCCGTGGCGCACCAGGAACAGCATGGTCGAGGTGGTGGGCGATGCATCGTACGGAAACTGCTTGGCCCAGTCCTTGGCCACGACGCCGTTGTTGGCCAGAAATTCGATGTCGGTGGTGGTGTTGAAAGTCACCACATCGGCGGGCAGACCGTCATTGACGGCACGTGCCTGGGCGCTGGAGCCGCCGTGCGCTTGGTCAATCTTGATGTCTTTGCCCGTGGTCTTTTTATAGTGGGCTACAAAAGCTTGGTTGTAGTCTTTGTAGAACTCACGCGCTACGTCATACGAGACATTGAGCAACTGGTCTTGGGCACTGGCCATGCCACCGGCAGCCAGCGCAATCGTTGCCAACAGGGTCTTGAGCTTCAAAGATGTCATGGTGTTGCCGCCTTGCACAAATGCGTGTTTTTAAGAGATGCAGCGCATTGTGAAGAGAACTTCTTAAAACTCAAAAGAATATATTTTTTTAAATTTATCAGAATTCGGAATAAAGAAATTGTGAGCTATCAACGCTCTATCCATAAGCGCTATTGGGCTATTTCATGCAAAATTTAAGCGACTGCCACCCGTTTGGCCCCACCCCAAGCCATGTCTTGCACCAAAGACTGCAACAGCGCCCAGCCCAAAGGCCAATGCCCGTGGCCTGATTCCACATTGATATGGCCCGCATTGGGCAGACGAACAAACTCACTGCCCCACGCCCGCGCGTAGGCCCCAGCCAAACGAATCGGGCAGTACGGGTCACTGGTGCTGGCCACCAGCACACTGCGGTAAGGCAAGGGTTGGCTGGGAACCGGGGCAAAGTCCGCTAAATGGGCGCGGCGCTCCGGGTCAGCAGGCGCCACCAGCAACGCACTTTGAATACGCGCTGCAGCCTGTGGCGACACATGCGCGGTGGTGATGCAACCCAGGCTGTGCGCCACCACGATGGCAGGCTCTGGCTGCGATAACAGCAGCTGCTCCAGGGTGCGCACCCAATTTTCGCGCTTGGGCGTGAGCCAGTCGTCTTGCTCTACACGTTCCGCGTGGGGCAGCGCCTGCGCCCACAGGCTTTGCCAGTGCTCTGCGCCTGAATTGCGCCAGCCTGGGACGATGATGATGCGCGGCGTGGGATGGGACATGCAGAACTCTCCTTTGGAGGCGCAAATTGTCCAAGCCGCGTGCCCAAACTCCAACGAATGATTGGTTGTTTTCTTATGCACATAAGCATCTGCATCCGCGCGTTTGCACACCGGCCATCCGTCGCCCACCGACTGTTTGCGGATTTCGCTGCAGCCGTCGCACTGCGGCATGCGCCAGTTGATCCACTTGATCCAGCTGCTACACCCTCCCCCGCCAATCCATAAAAAATGCGCTCCTTAGGGCAAGGAGCGCATTCGGCAGGGGATGGACTTGCTACAGTGCCATGCAGAGCGCCTCAAAGCTCCGGCGACAAAGCAATCTGCACGCTTTCACAGGCCCCATACAAAGCATTGAGTGAAACCTTCGCCATCACGGCTTGGCCATCGGGCAACTCCAGCTCAAACACAAAGTGGCTGCCGCGGAAGGTGCGCTCGCGCACTTGCGCACGGACACCTTTTTCCACCACGGTCACATGCTCTGGCCGCAGCAACACCTGCACCCCTTGGGCCGTCTGGTAATGCGGGTGTCCCGCAGGCAGCAGCCCCAGTGCGGTTTGCCATTGGCCGCCAGCGGTGGCCTGCGCAGGCACCAACGCACCATCGCCCACAAACTGCGCCACATCTTGCGTAGCGGGTGCACAGTACACCTGCACCGCGTTGCCCCATTGCATGAGCTGGCCGCGTGCCATGACACCCACGTTATCAGCCATGGCGAAGGCCTCGTTTTGATCGTGGGTCACCATCAACGCTGTGGCTTTGGCCTGCTTCAGGATCGCTCGCACTTCGCGCGCAATACTCTCGCGCATGCTGGTATCCAGGCTGGAAAATGGCTCGTCCATCAACAGCAAGCTCGGCCTGGGGGCCAAGGCCCGCGCCAGCGCCACACGTTGCTGCTGCCCGCCCGACAGCTCATGGGGCCATCGTTGGCCCATGCCTTCCAGCCCCACCAGCTCCAGCATTTCCTGGACACGCGCAGCACGCAATGGTTTGGCCATGCGGTGCAGACCAAAACCAATGTTGTCACCCACGCTCAGGTGCGGAAACAAGGCATGGTCTTGAAACACCATTCCGATGTCACGCGCCTGAGGCGGCACATGCTGAGCAAGGCTGGCCACTGTTTTGCCTTGCAGGTCAATCTGTCCAGCGCGCACAGGCTCAAAACCTGCAATTGCACGCAGCAGAGTGGTCTTGCCACAGCCAGAGGGGCCAAGCAAGCAGCCAATCTCCCCTTGGTCCAGACGCATGCTCACGTTTTGCACCACGATGTGGTTGCCATATCCCAAGGAAACGTTTTTAACTTCAAGCATTACTCAATCCGGCATTTCTTAACCGGCCGAAGTCGGTGTTTTTTCTGTTTGCAGCACCAGCAAAATCACAGGTAGCAAGCCCACCAGCACAATGGCCAGCGCAGGCAAGGCGGCCTCTTGCCACATCGATTCGGAGGTGAGCTGGAATACGCGCACCGCCAAGGTGTCCCACCCAAATTGGCGCATCATCAATGTGATGGGCATCTCTTTCATCACATCCACGACAACCATCAAAAACGCGGAAAGCAAGCCCGTGCGCAGCAGCGGCAAATGTAAACGACGCAAGGTTTGCCATGGCCCCAGCCCCAAAGAGGCACAAGCCTCTTCTTGGCTGCGCGTGATGCGCTGCATTGCGGCATCCGTGGCGTTGTAGGCCACCGCCAAAAAGCGTGCGGCCAGCGCCAGCAACATTCCGGCCAGGCTGCCCTTGAGAATGCCCAGGCTTTCAATACCCAGCGGTGCCAGCAAAGCCAGGAGGCGCTCATCCAGCCAAGCGATGGGCACAAACACCCCCACTGCCAGCACCACACCGGGCATGGCATAGCCCAAGACGGCCAAACGCACCGTCCAAGCTGTTAGGCCATCCGGGTGACGGCGACGCGTCCAAGACAGCAACAGCGCCAGCACAGTGGCCACTGCGGCGGTAATCAACGCCAGACAAAGCGTATTCCACACATAACCCCAGTAGTCACTGTGCAGGTTCTCGCGCCATATCTGCCCGACCCACACCAGCATTTGCACCATCGGAATTGCAAAAGACGCGGCAAAAACCGAGGCACATGCCACAAGAGCCAGCCACCGACGGGCGCCTTTGAGCACAACGCGGTGCCGCTGTGGATTGCTCACATGAAAGCGCTGTGCGCTGCGGGATCGCTGCTCTGCGGCCAGCAACAGCAGCACCACCAGCACCAGGATGGATGCCAGCTGTGCAGCCGCTGTCATGTTGAACAAGTCAAACCACGACTTGTACAGCGCCGTGGTGAACGTATCAAAGTTAAAAACAGCGATGGCGCCAAAGTCGGCCAGCACCTCCATCAGCACCAGCGCTAAACCTGCACCAATCCAGGGGCGCGCCAGGGGCAATGAAACCTTAAAGAACGCCTGCACAGGGCTATATCCAAGGGCCTGCGCAGCTTCGATGCTGCGATGCCCCTGCGTAAGAAAGGCACTGCGCGCCATCAGATACACATAGGGGTAGAAAGCCATGACCAGCACCATGACCAAGCCCCACAGGCTGCCACGGATGTCAGGAAACCAGCGACTGTTGCCCCACACGTCGCGCACAAAGCTTTGCACCGGGCCCGCGTACTCAAAGATCCCCATCTGCACAAAAGCCAGGACATAGGCTGGAATTGCCAACGGCAGCACCAATGCCCATGAGAAAAACTTACGGCCAGGGAAGTCACACATGGCCGTCAGCCACGCCAGCGGAACCCCCACCACAGAGACGACAACGCCCACCAGCAGCATGAGCAACAAGGTATTGCCCAGCACGCGGGGCAATACATAGTTCCACAAATGCTGCCAAATTTCAGGTTGCGGCGTCACCGCCATCCACACCACGGCCAGCAAAGGCACCAAGGTGAGCAACGCCACGGGAAGCGCAAAAGCAAAACCGCGCCAGCGGTGAGCTGGCGCGGTACGGTCTACAGCAGACAAATAGCTAACCTAATGAAGAAAAGCGATTAACGATAGCCTACACGATCCAGCAACTTGATGGCTTCAGCTTGGTGCGAGCCAATGTCGCCAGCATTGAGTGAGCTAGGCGTAAATTTACCCCAAGCTTTCACAATCGGATCGGCTTCAGCTTGCTTGTTGATGGGGCTTTCGTAAGTGCCATGGGTGTAAGCAGTCTGCACTTTGGCGGAAGACAGCCACTCCAGCAGCTTGCGGGCGCCTTCTGGGTTCTTGGCGTGCTTGACCACGCCAGCACCAGACAGGTTCACATGGGTGCCACCCTCGTCTTTACCTTGGTTTGCCCAGAACAGTTTGACTTGCTTGTTGAAGTCAGGTTCCTTGGCCAAGATACGACCATAGTAGTAAGTGTTCGCAATACCCACGTCACATTGACCAGCAGCAATCGCCTTGAGCAAGCTGTTGTCATTGGTGAAAACATCGCCCGCCAAGTTGGCCACCCAGCCCTTGGTAATGGCTTCAGTCTTTTCCACGCCATGCTTTGCAAGCAACATCGCTACCAGAGACTGTGTATATGCCTGCTTGGAAGTACGCAGGCACAGCTTGCCCTTCCACTTGGGGTCTGCCAAGTCTTCATAGGTGCTCAGTTGCTCTGGCTTGACGCGGTCCGCTGCGTAGAAAATCGTACGTTCACGCTGCGACAAACCCCACCAGCGGCTGCCAGCGTCGCGGAAGTTGGCTGGCACATTGGCATTCAATGTGGGAGAGTCAATTTTTTGCAGCAAACCACGCTCGGCGGCACTCCACAAATTACCCACATCCACGGTAATCAACACGTCTGCTGGCGAACTTGCTCCTTCGGCAGCCAAGCGCTCCGACAAAGAGCCGCCACGATCCGTCAACAGATTGATCTTGACACCGGTTTGCTTGGTGTATTCATCCAACGTAGGCTTGAGCAAAGCCTCGATGCGTGAGGAGTACACCGTCACCGCTTGGGGCTGGGCCGCTTGGGCCAAAGTAGCAACACCAACCAGACCCATGCACAGAGCTGTCTTCCAAAGTTTCATTTTGAAAAGCTTTCAGTCAGAGAAAAAGCGCCACTTTCGATAGCGCTACCGCGACCCCACCAAGGGGTATGAGGATGTCAGGCAGAACCAAACAATTAATAAGAATAATTCCTATTCGTTTATTCTAATCCAACTTTTCAGCGCTTTTTATCCACTGTCGCAGTGTGCACACAGTCTTTTTTTACTGCGCAGCCAACCAGCACTCGGCATGGCAGACGGTCAGCTGCCGCACTGGTAGGGCGTCCATCGCACGGATCCCCCCCGCACCCGCATTGGGCTAGTTTGTGTCTGCCTTCAACCGGCCTTGCTGGTCATGTGTGCAACGCAGCAAACTGGGCCGCCAACAGCAGGCTGCCGTACACAGACACCCGCCTTCGGACAACCGCTGTCACCCTTACGCTGCGCCAATGCCACTCGCGCCCGGAAGGTACTCCCCCAGAAAATCCAGAAAACTTCGCACTGCGGGCGTCAACCCCCGGCGAGAGCTAAATACCGCATGCACAATGCCGGGCGGAAAGCGCCACTGGGGCAGCACATGCACCAACTCGCCACGCTCTATCTCGGGCTGGCACATGTAGTCAGGCAAATAGCACACGCCCGCGCCCCCCATCACGGCCAGCTTCAGCGTCATCAAGTCATCAGCCACATAACGGGTTTGGGGCTGGATTTGCATCTCCGCCCCGGTATCACTGCGCAGCCGCCAGTGCGCCACGCCTTCAAAGGCAGACATGGACAACACATCGTGCTGCAGCAAATCCTGCGGCGACTGTGGCACGCCCTTGCGCGCCAGATACTGCGGGCTGGCCAGCAAAATTTGCTGTGCCACATCCAGGCGCTTGACCACCATGCTGGCACTGTCTTCCAGCGAGGCCCGCACCCGCAGCGCCACGTCCAAGCCCTCTTCCACCACATTCACCGGCCGGTTCACCACCAGCATTTCCACGCGCACCTCGGGGTAACGGGCCAAAAAACGCGGCATCAGCGGGGCCAGTACGGTTTGCGACAAGGTGACGGGGCAGCTCACTCGCACCGTACCTCGAGGTTCACTTTGCACTTGCTCCACCGTATCTTGGGCGGCCATCGCCGCATCGCGAATGGCTTGGCAATGGCGCAAGTAGGCAGAGCCCACCTCCGTTAAGGACAGCTTGCGTGTGGTGCGCTGCAGCAAGCGCACCCCCAGCCGTGCCTCAAGCTCCGCCACCCGGCGCGACAGGCGCGATTTCGGAATGCCCAGTGCGCGACCCGCTGCCGCAAAGCCGCCGCGCTCCACCACCTCGGCAAAGTACAGCATGTCATTCAAGTCCTGCATCAGCACTCCCTGTTCTGTTTCCAATCACTCAACACCAATTGTCCCAAATTCAGAACAATCTATCGTGTTTTTAGTGACTTATCAAATATTCGCGTGTAATCCACAATCACTGCCATTGATTCGAACATTGCTTAGGAGCACCCCTTGAAACTGTTGCACGTTGACTCTTCTATCTCTGGTGAAAACTCGGCTTCGCGCAAGCTGACCCAACAAATCGTGGCGGAGTGGACCGCCAAGCACCCCGACACCCAAGTGGAATACCTGGACCTGGTGGCCGAGGCTCCCAACCACTTCACCACCGCCGCCATGGCACCCCGCACCGGCCAAACCGATGGCCTGAGTGCCGAGCAAGTGGCTGAAAACGCCGTGTCTGAAAAACTGGTGAGCCAGTTCTTGGCTGCCGATGTGGTTGTGATTGGCGCGCCTTTCTACAATTTCAGCATTCCTACGCAGCTCAAAGCCTGGATCGACCGCCTGGCACAGCCTGGCCGCACCTTCCGCTACACCGCAGCGGGCCCTGAAGGTTTGGCCAAGGGCAAGACCGTGATCGTGGCTTCGTCGCGTGGCGGTGTGTACTCCACCACCGAAGCCATGCAGGCCTTGGAGCACCAAGAAAGCTACCTGAAAGTGGTGCTGGGCTTCTTTGGCGTCACCGACGTGCGCATCGTGCGCGCTGAAGGCTTGGGCATGGGCCCCGACGCAGTGGCCGCTGCGTTTGCCAGCGCTGCGAATGACGTGAAGGCCGTCACCGCCGCATAAGCGCGGGCACCAGCCCTTTCCATACAAAAAACGCCTGCTGATTGATTTCAGCAGGCGTTTTTTGCGACTGCGTCAGCCATTCATACGCAAGGGCTTGCTACGGCTTAAAGCGCACAACGCATTACCGCGTGAGCGCGTAAGCCAACTGCCCCAGCCACTCATGCAGTGCCACTTGCCAGCGCAGCAAACTGTCTGCCATGTGGTAGCGGTACCAAGCGGTGTGCGTGCCGGTGCGAAAGTCCACCGGATAAGGGGTCACCTTGCAGCCCACCGCTTCAAACTCCGCCACGGAGCGCGGCATGTGCCATGCCGATGTCACCAGCAGCCAAGGCTGCTGGCTGCAGCGCTCACCCAGCGTTTGGGCCACGCGCAGCGCGTTCTCTCGGGTGGTGCGTGCGCCTTGCTCGATCTGCACGCGCGCCATGTCCACGCCTTGCTCGGCATAGAACTGCTGGGCCAGTTGCCCTTCGGTAATACCCGTGGCCAGCAATCGCCCTTCGCCCCCGCTGAATATCAGCTGCCACTGCGGGTGCTGCCGCATCAAGCCCACCGGCACCGTCATGCGCTCTGCCGACTGCCCCAGCGGCACTTGCCCGTGGGCTTGCCAACTGGCTGGGTGCTCCACTGCGCCACCCAGCACCAGCATGCCGGCGTGCTGCTCCAGCGCTGCGGCCATCGGCTGAGCGGGATAGCGGCGCTCCAGCGCACGCAGCAATGCATCAGGCAGCGCCTGAAAGCCCAGCACCCCCAGCAGCACCAAGCCTGACCACAGCATGCGCTTTGCTGCCCGCGGCTTTTTCCCCAACAGCAGCAAGGCCAGCAGCCACCACAGCGCCAGCCAAAACAGCGGCTGCGTGATGGCCGAGAGCAATTTCGATACAACAAACACGGTCGCCCTTCTGATTGCTCATGAATAAGTGAGCTGCCAGCGCCTGTATTACTTATATTTCAACTATAAAAGTGATTGAAAGCTAATTTAGATAAGCGCCATCAGCTCATATTTTTAAAATTTCGATTACTTCCCGATGCCACCATGGGCCAGCGACCATTTGGCCGGGTCTTGCAAAAACGCCTGCCATACGGCCAGTTGCTCGACCGAGAAACCGCCGCGCTGGAACGCCATGGCCAGCACGTCCTGCCAGTTGCACAGCGCATGCACGCGCACGCCGTGCTGTGCCAAGACCGCGTCCGAGCCAAAGCACGCGTAATCAAACACCACAAACAGATCTTCCACGCGCGCGCCTTCGCTGCGCAGCGCATCAATAAAATTCAGTTTGTACTGCCCGGCAGACACCATATCGTCCACCAGCAGCACCTTGCCGCCTTGCGCCACCACGCCTTCAATCTGGCGGCTGCCCACGGCGCGCTTGCGCACGTACTGCAGGGGCATATCCAGCTTTTCGGCAAACCACGCCGCAAAGGCAATGCCGCTGGACTCGCCCCCGGCCACCGCGCTCAGCCCTTGCAGGGCACCGGCATCCAGCAGGCGCTGCACGCCTTGCTTCATCAACTCACGGCGGATGGTGGGCAGGGAAATCAGCCGCGTGGCATCCATGTACACCGGGCTGGCCCAGCCCGAGGGCAGCACAAACGGCGCATCGGTGCGCACTTCCACACAGCCGGCTTCCAACAACCAAGCCGCAGCTTGCTGGCTCATAGGATTTGTCATCTCAAATGCTTTCTTACTGTTCAATCGCTGCGAACCCGCTGCAACATGGCGCGCAGGCGCTGCGCGCCTTCGGAGCCTTTGCTGGCGTGGGCCCACAGCTGTGTCGTCATCTGTTCGTGCAGTGCCACGGCCTCGGGCGATGCGGTCACGGTGGCAATACCGTTGCGTACATTCGGCAGCTCCCCCAGGCGAAACGGGCTTTGCATGAGCACACGGTGGTGCGCGCCCGTGAGCACCTGGTAGGTGGCCGAGGGCATGGCGTCATCCACCAGCCCAATCTGGGCAAACCACGGCGCATGCTCCATCAGCTCGGCAATGCGCGCCACCTCGATGTGGGCCGCCTGAATGCGCTCGCGCCGCACGGCAGCGGGTACATCCATGCGCCCGACCAAGCCGGTTTGCACAAAGCGCTCTAAATCACGCAGCCCCATCAGGCTCACGATGTGGGGCTTGCGCTGCTCAAAATTGCGTTGGCGTGCACGCAAAATCTCCACCATCTGTAGCGTCTGCCGTGCTTGCACCTGGGCGTCTGCGCCCTGGGGCAAGGCTTCTTGCAGCATCAGCGCCAAATAGTTGAGGTAGTTCTCAGACAGCAGCAAGACGGAAATCGGCTCAAAGTGCGCCAAAATGCGATCCGTGCTTTGCTCAATTTGGCGCATGCGCTCAAACAGCGCCAGAGCCGAGGCGTAATACTCCGCCTCCACCCCCAGCAGCGATGCCAAGCTGGTACCCAGCAGCTGTGCCAGGCGCTCCAGGGTTTCAATCTTGACGATCTCCCCCTTTTCCATGCGGTAGACCACCGCGCGCGACACCCCCAGTTGCTCGGCCACTTCATCGGCCTGCAGCCCTGCCCCCATGCGATAAGCGCGCAGGCGATCCCCCATGGCGCTGTAATCAAGGTGGGAGGTAAACGCAGGCACTGTCATGGCGAGCGACTATAGCGAAGCGCCGACTCGTGGCTGCGCTGCGGGGATGGCGGCAATGGTGTCTGCCATCACCTGCGTGCCCAGCATAAAGTCTGCCAGCTCCATCGCTTCATGCGGGTTGTGCGAGCCATTTTGGTTGCGCACAAACACCATCGCCGACGGCACGCCGCCGTTGGCAAACAAGGCGGCATCGTGGCCTGCGCCACTGGGAATGCGCTCATGCGCAATGCCCCGGGTGCGGCAAGCCTGGGCCATCAAGTCGCACAGTTGGGCATCGCACACGGCGGGCTCGCTCATCAGGCGGCGGTCCAGCACAAACTTCACGCCGCGCTCGCGCTCAATCGAATGCATTTCTGCCTGCACCAACTGGTAGAAGGCCTCCAGCGTGTCACTACTTTTGCTGCGCGCTTCAAAACTGAAGTGTGCATAACCAGGTACGCGCGAGATGGAATGCTCTGCAGGGTTGGTCTGCACCACGCCGCAGGTCACCACCAAGTCCGTACCGCGCTCCAGCAGGGCACGCCAGTGGTTGTCCAGCCGCACAATCAAATCTGACACGGCAAACACCGCGTCTTTACGCAGCCAGCGCGGCACCACGCCCGAGTGCTGGGCATCGCCCCAACACTCAATCTTGTTGTGGCGCACATTGCCGCGAATGCCGCTGACCACGCCAACCGGAATCTCGCGCGCCACCATCACCGGGCCTTGTTCAATGTGCAGCTCGATATAGGCGGCAATCTCGGCAGGGTTGATGAGTTTTTCTTGGCGGCTGATGGCAGCCATATCGGCACCGCATGCGCTCAGCGCATCGTACAAGCTGATGCCGTCGCCCCGGCGCTGCAAGGCCAGATCGGCGCTGCTGAGCTTGCCCCACAACGCACCCGAGCCCATGTAGGCCTTGCCAAACCATGCGCTTTCTTCACCGCGAAAGCCAATCACCTTCAGCGGTGCGGGCAAGGTAACACCCTCGCGCCGGGCGGCAATCAGCACCAGCAGACCCGCCACCACACCGGCCAAGCCATCGTAGTTGCCGCCTTGCGGCACGGAGTCCAGGTGTGAGCCCGTCCAGATCGCCGCGCCGCTGCGCGTGTCTGCCGGATCAAAATACACAAAGTTGCCTGCGCGGTCCGTCACCACGTCCAGGCCCTCGCTGCGCGCAAACTTCTCCAAGTACGCGGCGCACGCGTTTTCACCTTCGCCATAGCTGGCACGGGTGACGCCAACGCCATCAAAAGTCAGCCCACGAATGTCCGCAAACAATTGCTGAGCCAAGGGCTGTAGAGACTGCAGTTCCATATCAACATGCCTGTTCGCAGGGTGTGCGCAGGCTTCAAGGTTGCTAAGGATGCATACTAATCTCAAAAAAGATACGCGTTTGCCGCAGCGCTGCCGCTAAATGCGCATGATGTGTATCGCTGCTGGAATACCCCGGCGCACGGTGTGCCCCGCTACCTCAGCCATCCACGGGGTGGTCCGGGGTTGCTAGCAGCAGTTGGTACAGCGCCAAGTCCAGCCAGCGGCCAAACTTGAAGCCCACTTGCGGCATGGTGCCCACCTGTGCAAAGCCCAAGCGGGTATGCAGCGCAATGCTGCTGGCATTGGCCGCGTCAATCGCGCCAACCATGGCATGCATCTGCTGCTTGCGGGCCACCGCAATCAGGGCCTGCATGACTGCCAGCCCCAAGCCTTGCCCTCGATGGTCTTGGTGCACGTACACCGAGTGCTCTACCGTGTACTTGAAGGCGGGATAGGCCCTAAACGTGCCATAGCTGCCAAACGCCAGCAAAGTGCCGCCCTCGTCTTCCACGCCAATCACCGGGAAGTTGCTGTGCTGCTTGGTGGCAAACCACGGCGCCATACTCTGCAGCGTACGGGGCTGGTAGTCGTACAAAGCCGTAGAGGTCAAGATGGCCTCATTGAAAATATCCACAATCGCTTGGGCGTGGCGGGCATGGGTGCATGCCACAAAATGGTGCTGTGTCATCAGTTTCTCCGGGCACCGAGCCGCCGCTGCACAAAAATTAAAGGCGCGCCCCCAATTCACTGCCCTGTGCAATCGCACGCTTGGCATCCAGCTCTGCGGCCACATCGGCCCCGCCAATAATATGCGTGGAAACACCGGCGTTGAGCAATGCTTGCTGCAAAGCGCGCTGCGGCTCCTGGCCGGTACACACAATGATGTGGTCCACGGCAATCAAGCTGGGGTTTTCGCGCTTGCTGCCAAAGCTGATGTGCAAGCCCTGCGCATCGATGCGCTCGTAATTCACCCCCGCCAGCATCTTCACGCGCTTCATGCGCAACTCTGCGCGGTGAATCCAGCCCGTGGTTTTACCCAGGCCCTTGCCTACCTGTGTGGGCTTGCGCTGCAGCAGCGTCACCTCACGCAGCGCTGGCAAAGGTTGCGCGGGCTGCAAGCCACCGCGGTGCAAGGCGGGGTCTGCCACGCCCCACTCGCTTTGCCAGGCGGGCAAGTCGGTGGCCGTCGAGTGCGGGCCATTAGCCAGGTAGTACGCCACATCAAAGCCAATGCCCCCTGCCCCCATCACCGCCACACGCTGGCCCACCGGCTTTTGCTGCGCCAGCACATCGATATAGCTGAGCACCATGCCAGCAGCCTGCGCTTCTTCCTGGCCCGGAATGCGCGGATTGCGCGGCACCACGCCCGTTGCCAGCACCACCTCGTCGTACTGCGCTGCCACCAACTGCTCGGCAGTGACTGCCTGACCCAGTTGCACGCGCACGCCCGTTGCCAGCAGGCGCTGCTCAAAATAACGCAAGGTTTCGGAGAACTCTTCTTTGCCCGGAATGCGCTTGGCCATGTTGAATTGCCCGCCAATGGCGGGCGCCGCATCCCACAACTCAACCCGATGACCGCGCTGTGCCAGCGTGGTTGCCGCCGCCAAGCCGGCCGGCCCTGCCCCCACCACGGCAATGCGCTTGGGGTGCTGGGTGGGCAGATAGTTCAGCTCCGTTTCTCTGCACGCACGGGGGTTGACCAGACAAGAGACGGTTTTGTTCTGGAACACATGGTCCAAGCAGGCCTGATTGCAAGCAATGCAGGTGTTGATGTCTTGCGGATTGCCACGCGCGGCCTTGGCCACAAAGTGGCTGTCCGCCAACAGCGGGCGCGCCATGGAAACCATGTCCGCATCGCCTTGGGCCAGAATGTGCTCGGCCATCTCGGGCGTGTTGATGCGGTTGGTGGCCACCAGCGGAATACCCACCGCCCCTTTGAGCTTGCGCGTCACCCACGCAAATGCACCGCGCGGCACGGAGGTGGCAATCGTGGGCACCCGCGCTTCGTGCCAGCCAATACCGGTGTTGATGATGGTGGCACCAGCCGCCTCGATCGCTCGGGCCAGTTGCACAACTTCGCTCCAGTCGCTGCCGTCGGGAATCAAATCCAGCATCGACAGGCGGTAAATCAAAATAAAGTTCGGTCCCACCGCCTCGCGCGTGCGGCGCACGATCTCCACGGGCAGTTGCATGCGCTGCGCATAGTCTCCACCCCAGCGGTCGGTGCGGCGGTTGGTGTGCGTGGCCAGAAATTCGTTGATGAAATAGCCCTCACTGCCCATGATTTCCACGCCGTCATAGCCTGCATCCTGGGCGTGGCGGGCGCAATCCACAAAATCTTGAATCTGCCCTTCCACCCCGGAGGTGCTCAACGCCCAGGGCGTGAATGGCGTAATCGGCGACTTGATGCGCGAAGGCGCCACCGAGATTGGGTGATAGCCATAGCGCCCCGCATGCAAGATTTGCAGCGCAATCTTGCCGCCGTGGGCATGCACGGCCTCGGTGATCGGGCGATGGGCTTTGGCATCCGCGCTGCTTTTCATCGTGCCCGCAAACGGCTTGACCCAGCCCGCACGGTTGGGCGCAAAGCCCCCGGTGACTATCAAGCCCACGCCCCCTTGCGCACGCTCGGCAAAGTAGGCTGCCAAACGCGGCAGATTTTTGCGGTCGTCTTCCAG
This sequence comes from Comamonas jiangduensis, assembly GCF_030162955.1. Classification (NCBI taxonomy): domain Bacteria; kingdom Pseudomonadati; phylum Pseudomonadota; class Betaproteobacteria; order Burkholderiales; family Comamonadaceae; genus Comamonas; species Comamonas jiangduensis. Next base: position 203,214 of record NZ_JARXOV010000002.1, on the reverse strand, counting down.
CCCGGTGTGCATGGAGCCCATGAGCACGCGGTTGCGCAAGGTGGTAAATCCCAGATCCAAAGGGGCAAGCAGGTGGGGGTAAGCAGCAGTCATCCGAGGTGTCCCAAACAGCAAACAATGCAAAATCTGCATTAGGAACGCACGACCGTGCTTTTCATATCCGCGTAAGTCTGGATACGTCGACTGCCAGTCGTGATTGCCTGCCCTACTGGGCGCTCAAAAAAATATGCATGAAAAGTGCTTCAAATGCTTATATGACAAGCGCTAGCAGCTATTGATTTATTGCTTCGCTTGATGTGCGCAAGCACGCGGCACATGCTATGCAACACACAGATGGGCACAAAAAAGCCCGCACATGGCGGGCTTTTCTGGGGTGCAACACCGTACGGGGCTTAACGGCGGCGCTTTTTCTGGCTGACCGGCTTGGCGACAGGAGCGGTTTTGTCTTTTTTGCTGCCGATTTTGCTTTCCTGGCCCCGGAGCAAACGGCCGATGTTTTCCGCATGGCGCCACAGCAGCAAGGCCGACATGGCAATCACCGCCAGCAGCACGGATTGGTCATAGTTCCACAAGCTGCCTCCCAGCAGCACGTAGTACACCGGCGCCAGCACTGCGGCCACCAAGGCCGACAGCGATGAATACCGCGTGGTCAACGCCACGGCCAGCCATGTCAGCAGCACCAACAGCCCCAGCCAGCCGCTAATGCCCAGCAACACGCCCAGCGCCGTCGCCACGCCCTTGCCACCCTTGAACTTGAAGAACACCGGGAACAGATGCCCCAGGAACGCGCCAATGGCCACCAGCGCCAAGGTGCCATCATGCAAGCCGTAGTCGGGGCCGACATATTTGACCAGCAGCACCGGAACCAGCCCCTTGACGGCATCCAGCAGCAGCGTCAATGCCGCTGCCGCCTTGCTGCCTGAGCGCAGCACATTGGTGGCACCGGGGTTGCCGCTGCCGTAGGTACGGGGGTCATTGAGCCCCATGACAGCGCTGACGATCACCGCAAAAGACAGCGAACCAATCAAATACGCCACCACGGTGGCGACGAGAGGAAGTGTGGAATTCAAGACTGCAATCCTTGCCAGCCATCAGGCTGGCTCTTGTTATATAGAGCGTGCTGGCTACGCCTGTGCCCAAGCCGCCAGTACCAAGGCCGCTATTGTGCCAGCGCGCACTGCACCGGCTGGGCGCCCAGCAACTCCACACAAACCCGGGGCTGCAGCTGCACCAAAAAACCACGCCGCCCGCCGTTGATGGCAATGCGTGGCAAATCCAGAATGGTCTGCTCGATATAGACCGGCATCTGCTTGCGCACCCCAAACGGCGAAGTGCCGCCTACCAGGTAGCCGCTGTGGCGCTGGGCCACCTCGGGCTTGCACGGCTCCACACTCTTGGCGCCAATCTGGCGCGCCAGGTTTTTGGTGGATACGGTGCAGTCACCGTGCATCAGCACGATGAGCGGTTTGGCATCTTGGTCTTGCATGACCAAGGTTTTGACCACCGCATGCTCATCCAGCCCCAGCTGTTTGGCGGATTCAGCGGTGCCCCCGTGCTCTACATAGTCATAAGGGTGCTCGGTAAACGCCACCCGGTGCGCCTTGAGCAACTGGGTGGCGGGCGTCTCGCTCACATGCGTTTTGTCTTTTTTGGCCATCGTTTTTTTACTGTCCGGGGTCGCGATATTTCCAGCGCAAAGCATCAATCTGCGTCAGCACCTCCTCGGACAGCTGCACGCCCCATGCCTCCAGATTCTCATCGAGCTGCGCCACACTGGTCACACCAATGATGGTGCTGGCCACGCGCCAGCTGCGATAGCAAAATGCCAGCGCCAGCTGCGTCGGCGTTAAACCATGCTCTCGCGCCAAAGCGTTGTAGTGGCGTGCGGCCTCTAGCGCTTCAGGGCGCCCCCAGCGCTGCTTTTGCACAGAGGGGTAGGACAGGCGCGTGCCTTGCGGAGCCGCAGGCCCCGTCAAGCCCGACTGGTCGTACTTGCCCGTCAGCAGCCCCACGCCCAAAGGCGAATACGCCAGCAGCCCCACGCCCAGACGGTCGCAGGTTTCGTCCATGGCGTTGTCCCAGCTGCGGTTGATCAGGCAGTACGGGTTTTGCACACTGGCGACACGGGGCAGGCCGTATTGCTCGGCCAAACGCACAAATTCATGCACGCCATACGGGGTTTCGTTGGACAAGCCCACCGCACGCACCTTGCCTTGCTGCACCAGCTGGGCCAGCGTCTGCAACTGCTCGTGGATGCTGGTTTGCGTCACTTCCTTGGCCGGGTCGTAGTACAGATTGCCAAAAGCGGGCACATGGCGCTCGGGCCAATGGATTTGGTAGAGGTCAATCACCTCGGTTTGCAAGCGGCGCAAGCTGCCTTCGCACGACGCGATGATGTCTGCCGCCGTCATGCCCTTGCCTTCGCGAATCCAGGGCATGCCACGCGAGGGGCCGGCCACCTTGCTGGCCAGCACCACCTGCGCACGCGCACCGGGGCGGGCCGCCAGCCAGCGGCCAATGATGGTTTCCGTGGCGCCATAGGTTTCGGCGCGCGCGGGCACGGCGTACATCTCGGCCGTGTCCCAGAAATTCACACCGCGCTCCAGCGCACGGTCCATGATGGCGAAGGCATCGCGCTCGCTCACTTGCTCACCAAAGGTCATGGTGCCCAAGCAAATAGGGCTGACCAGCACATCACTGCGGCCCAGCCGCACAGGGTTCATTGTTGGGCTATTCATGGCTAGCAAGTGTAGAGCGCTGCGTCACGCTCTTGACTGTGGTCAGTACCGACTGCGCAAATAATGTGCCGCATGTACACACCGCAGCGCCCCTCTCAGACTGAAGATTTGCCCATCCGCCACATGACTTACCGTGTGCGCACCTGGGGCCAGCCGCAGCCCGGCATGGCCCCCTTGGTGCTGGTGCACGGCTGGATGGATGTGGGTGCCTCCTGGCAGTTTGTGGTGGACGCCTTAAGTGAAGCCTTCTTCCAGCAGCGGCACATCATTGCCCCCGACTGGCGCGGTTTTGGCCACAGCATGCTGCCCGCACCCTGCGACCACTACAGCTTTGCCGACTATCTGGGTGATTTAGACGCCCTGCTCGACCATTACGCGCCGGGCGATCAACCCGTGGACTTGGTCGGCCACAGCATGGGCGGCAACGTGGCCATGCTGTACGCAGGCGCGCGCCCGCAGCGCATTCGGCGCCTGGTCAATCTGGAAGGTTTTGGCCTTCCTGCCACGCAGCCCACGCAAGCGCCACAGCGCATCGCCAAGTGGCTGGATGAGCTCAAAGCGCTGCACGCCCAAGAGATGGAACTCAAAACCTATGACAGCGTGCAAGCGGTGGCCACACGCCTGCAAAAAACCAACCGCCGCCTGGACATAGACAAAGCCCTGTGGCTGGCCCACGAATGGGCAGCCCCCAATGCACAAGGCCGCTGGGCCATCTTGGGCGATGCGGCCCACAAAGTGGTGAACCCCCAGTTGTTCCGCGTGGACGAAGCCCTGGCGCACTATGCCGCCATCACCGCCCCCGTACTGGCGGTGGAAGCCACAGAGGACAGCCTGGGTCAGTGGTGGAAAGCGCAGTACCGCTTGAGCGAATACCACCAGCGCCTGCAAGCCATTGCCCAGTGCCGTGTGGCCCAGGTGGACGATGCCGGGCATATGCTGCACCACGACCAGCCGGCCATCGTGGCACAGCTGATGGAAGACTTCTGCCAACACTAAATCAGAAGCGGCTTACGCTGGATTTTCAAAGGTTTGCGGTACATTTCATGCTGCATTCCTTTATCTGCACGCGCAAGCCGCTCTTGTTTTTGCGCATGCTCGCTATGAAAGCCTGCTGCCATGTGGCTTAAAGATCTTCTGCGCAAACTCACCAAAGGCCCGGACGTGGGCGAAACCTTCCGCGATTACATCGGCTGCTACTTCTACGGCACCGAAGTTTCAGGCAGCAACCAGCCCGAATACGTGGGCGCCCCCGCTACCCTGGAGCAGCTGGAGGCCGGCGTGCGCAGCTACCTGGAAGACTTTCTCAGCACCCAGCACGACCGCAGCACACCGGCCGTACACACCGTGCAAGTCGTGCTGGCAGACCTGCCCCAACGCCTGCGCGCGCACGTGCAGTCTGATATGACGCTGCCATTTATCGCCTTGGACGGCACCGAAATGTTTATCCGCAAAGGCATACGCCAGCGCCGCAAAGAAAACGGCAAGTTTGTCGAATAAAGGCGACACGCAGCCGCGCTGCGCTCTATAGTCCACGCCACCACCTTCTTGCACCGCTTTGACCCATGACTGAGACTGCGCAGCCGTCCGCAGACACTGCACCGCTACATCCCCGCCAGCTGCTTTTGCCCTCGTTGACGGCCATGGTGCACGACTTGGCGCAGATGCTGCCCCCCAGCAGCGTGGTGCACGCCCTGCAGGCCAGGCAGTTGCTGCAGCAAATGGCCCAGGCCGTGCAGGTGGTGGAGCTTGCCAGCCTGGGCAAGCTCATGCAGTCCATGGAAGCGCCCCTGCAAGCCTATGCCAGCACGGGCGAGCTACCAAGCGACAAAGCAGGCGAGCTGCTGCAACTGGCCACCCGCGACATGCAAGCCTTCTTGCAGGCCTTGAACAGCGGTGCAGCAGCGCACCCCCAAGACCTGTTTGCCAGCTACCGCGCCATCACCAAACTCAGCGGCAAAGACAGCGCCCACCCGGCAGATTTGTGGGATGCACCGTGGCCCACCCCCACCATCGCAGCTCCGGCCGGTGCCAGCGCCACCCCGCCCAGCGCAGAAATCCGCACCCAGTTTGACCAGCACGTGCTGGCGCTGCTGCAAACCAGCAACCCCAGCTTTTGCACCACGCTGCAGCAACTGAGCCTGGGCTTGGCAGCCCATGCGCAAGATGGCACCACCTGGCAATTGGCCGCAGCATGGCTGCAGGCGGTGGAATACGGCCTGTTGGAGCTGGATATTTACGCCAAGCGCCTGGCTTCGCGCCTGCTGGCGCATTACGCCAGCTTTGCCAAGGGCGACGAAACCCCTTCGACCGCCCTGGTGCGCGATTTGCTTTTTTTCTGTGCCCAGGCGGTGGAGGCGGCGCAGCAGCGCAAGCGACCCTTGCCCGATACGCTGGCGCTGGTCTACCAGCATTGCCAGCCCGGCGCAGGCGCAGGCGCAGGCTCTGATGCCACGGCTACCGAAGCTGCCACCCAGCCCCTAGGCATCACGGCGGAAAGCTCCAGCGCGGAGCCAGCGCTAGCGCCGACCGTGCACTTGCCTGCGTTTCAGGCAGCACCGGAAATTCACCCGGCAGAAACCTTGGTGCACGGGCTGGCGTCATCGGCCCAGATTGAACCTGACCTCGATTTCCTGCAAACCGCAGAAACGCTGTCCCAGCAACTGGAATCCAGCATCGCGGCCTGGCAAAACGATGCGCAGACCACGCTGTGCCCGCAAACACCTGAAAACACCGGGGAACTCTCTCGACTGGCATGGGCTGCGGGCTGCACTGAAATTGCCACACTGGCCCACCTGCTGCAACGCTGCTTGCTGCGCATGCCCGCCGATGCTGCGCCGCCCCAGCGCCTAACCTGCCAGCATGCCAGCGAAGAAATTCGCCGCCTGCTGCACCAGTTTGCTGCCGGTTTTATGCGCCGCGCGCACCCGCAGGTGATGGATGCCTTGCACAGCCTGTATGCGCAATTGCCCGAGCCCGTCGCGGCAGCGGCGCCTGCGCCCTGTGCAGCAGCTTCCATGCCGGTGGCACCTGAGGCGCCTGAAGCCCCTTCGCATAGCGCTGACGGCAATCACAGCGACGGTGACGGTGATGTTTTCGTCCTCGACACCGACGTCGATATGGACGACGAAGCCGCCATCGCAGCCACTGCAGAGCCCGCCCCCGCATCCCCCGCACCGGTGCTGGATGCCATGCATTTCTCGGTGTTTGAAGAGGAAATGCTCTCCATCTGGCCCAAGCTGCAAAGCGCGCTCAAGCAGTGGGTCAAGGTGCCGCAAGACAGCAGCGCCCGGCAGATTTTGCTGCGCAGCCTGCACACCCTCAAAGGCAGTGCGCGCTTGGCCGGGGCCATGCCTTGGGCCAGCCAGGTGCATGCCTTGGAGGGACTGGCTTTGGAGGTGCCATCCATCGAAGGCCCACGTGGCCCCGCTGCGCTGCCGCAGCCCCTGGAGGCTTTGCGCGTTGCCTTTGTGGCCTTGCAACAGGAAATGGCTGACCGGCACCCAGAGCGCCAACCCGGTCGCCTGAACCTGAACCCGCTGGAAGCGGTAGCGCGCCACGCACAAGCCTTGTGGCACAGCCAAGACACGGGCCAGCAGGCGCTGACCGCCAGCACCCTGTCTTTGCAAGAAATTGCCAGCAGCTTGCAAAAGCTGCGCACCCAAATTCAAGACTGCGCGGCCTGGGCCGACACCTTGATGCTGCACGGCGATGTCGAGCTGCCTTACGAATGGCACGAAGAGCTGCACGATTTGGTGCACGCCCTCAATGACTGCACCGACGATCTGGGCACCGCCCAGCAGCAGCTGCAACATGGCGTGGCCGACGTGCAGCAAGCCTTCACCAGCCACGCAGGGCACTTGCGCGCCCTGCAACACACTTTGCTGTATGCCCGGCTGCTGCCCCTGACCCACATCCAAGAGCGTTTGACGGCCTGCGTGCAGCTGGCAGCGCAAGACGCGGGCAAGAGCGTGGATGTGTTCTGGCAAGGTGCCGAAACCGTGATGGAGCGCAATGTGCAAGCCGCGCTGACGCCCGCGCTGGAGCACCTGCTGCGCAACAGCGTGGCCCACGGCATTGAGACGGCGCCGCAGCGCAAAGCAGCCCAAAAAGCCGCCACCGGAAAAATTCTGATCCGCTTGCACACCGCCGGTCACCAGCAGGTGCTGAGTATTTTTGACGATGGCGCTGGCCTGAACACCGAAGCCATTCGCCGCAAAGCCGTGGCGCTGGGCCTCATCGCCGCCGAGGAGCCGGTAGACCACGCCCGCGCTGCAGCGCTGATCTTGCACCCGGGCTTGAGCACCGCCAGCAGCGTCACCGAACTGGCGGGCCGTGGCATTGGCATGGATGCCGTCGTTGACACTATCCATCAACTGCACGGCAAGCTGCATGTGTCCAGCAACCCTGGCAAAGGCTGCCGCATTGACATCACCTTGCCTGCCCCCCCCCAGGTGGAGCAAGTGCTGGCCTTGCGTGCGGGCAGCTGGCGTGTTGCCATTCCTGCGCGCAGCCTGGAGACAGTGCGCCGCATTCCCGCCGCCGTGGCCGATCAGGCCCTGGCCCAAGGGGTGCTGCAAGACAAAGCCGCTGCACCCCTGCCCATCTATTGGGCTGGGGCTGTGTGGCAGCAATCCAGCCGCAGCCTTGAGCCGCCGCTTGATGGCCAGCGCAGCTTGCTGATTGTGCGCGGCGATACGGCACGCTGGGGCGTTATCGTGGATGAGGTGCTGGGCACCCAGGAAGTGACGCTGCAAGCGCCTGCCGATCTGGAAGTGCCCATTCCCGGGCTGCTGGGCACTGCGGCGCAGCCGTCTGGCCAAGTGCTGCAAGTTTATGAGCCAACGGCGGTGCTGAGCGCGCATGAAATACGCTTGCTGAACCAGCATGATGCCCAGGCGCCTGTGGCGGAGCCACACCACGAACCCGAGCGCCCCCTGGTTTTGCTGGCCGACGATTCCATGAGTGTGCGCCGCCTGGCGCAGCACCTGCTGCAAGCCAGTGGCTACCGTGTCGCCACCGCTGCCGACGGTCTCGAAGCCCTGCAGTTGCTGGAAGAAGGCCATCTGCCAGCGCTGCTGATTGTGGACGTGGAAATGCCCGACATGGACGGCATGGAGCTGCTGCGGCGCGTGCGGGCCGATGCACGCTTTCAGCATTTGCCGGTGGTGATGCTGACCGCGCATGCCGCAGGCCCTGTCAGCCACAAAGCCATCAGCATGGGTGCGCAAGCGTTTTTGACCAAGCCTTATTCACCCAACGAGCTGCTGGCCCAAGTGCGCCGCTATGCCACGCTGACCAGTGTGGCCTGAAGGGCGCAACGCGCCACCGTGATCGCCGGGGTTGCCATGCAGGCAGCTTGAGCTGTCGCTGTGCATATCGATGTCGATGCCGACCAATCTCCTGCGACGCCCCTGCCTCAGTGCATGCCCGCTAGCAGCGGGTACAGCGACAGCAGCAATAAAAATGCCATCACCCCATTAAAAATCTGCAGCGCGCGCGCAGATTGCAGCCAGCGCCCAATGCCGCTGCCAAACAGGGTCCAGACGCTGATGCACGGGTAGTTCACCACCAGCATGACCACCGCGCCCAGCGACAAACTGCTCCAGTACGCATGCGGTGAGGTATAGGCCGCCACCACCCCCACCGACATCAGCCACGCCTTGGGATTCACCCACTGGAAAGCCGCTGCCTGCCACACACTCAAGGGCTGGGGCTTGGCAGCGCTGGACTGCGCGCGCCCTGAGGTGGCAATTTTCCAGGCCAGCCAGACCAAATAGGCTGCACCCACATACTGCAGCACGGTGTACAACTGGGGCATCTGTTCAAACACGGCACCCAGCCCTGCGCCCACCATCAGCAGCATCAATGCGCAGCCCAGCGTAATCCCCAGCATATGGGGAATGCTGCGCTGGTAGCCAAAATTGGCGCCCGAAGCCGTCAGCATCACATTGTTGGGGCCCGGCGTGATGGAGCTGACAAAAATAAACGTCGCCAAGGGCAACAAAGCAGGGCTGCTGGTCAGCGCAGCCACATCAAGCGGCAAATTCATACAAGACTCCGGGAAGGCAATGCTTGCATGCTAGGGGCATTCACCCATACAGTACCGGTACACATCACCAAATCACTTTACCTACTGTATGGCTCCAAACACCCAGACAGTTGCCAGCAATGCACTGGGCTGGCAGCCCCAACGCACGCCCGGCATGCCGCCGCTGGTGGATCAATTGGTGCACCACTGCCAGCAATTGCTGCAAAGCCACAGCCTGCGCGCAGGCACGCGCTTGCCCTCGGTGCGCCAACTGGCTGATAGCGCTGGCGTCAGCCGCGATACGGTGGTGCAGGCCTATGACCGCTTGGTGGCCCAAGGCGGTATTCACTCACGCCCCGGTGCTGGCTTTTATGTGAGCACCCAGCGCATACCCCATAAGGGCTCAAGCCCCAAAAACCTGCAAGCCCCCAGCTTGGCACCCGACGCCGCTTTTGATACGCCGTTTTTGCTGCGCAGCATTTTTCGCCAGCATGATGGCGTGCATTTCGATGGCAGCACGGGCATGCTGCCTGCCAGCTGGATGGATCACGACATGCTGAACGCCGCCGTGCGCGCCGTGGGGCGCAGCGCGGGCATGCAGTTGCTCAGCTACGGCGCCCCACAAGGCTACGCACCACTGCGCCAGCAGTTGTCCGCGTATTTGCTGACACAGGGCTTGGCGGTGGACCCTGAGCAAGAGTTGATGACCGTAACCGGCGTCACGCAAGGCATGGATTTGGTGCTGCGCAGCATGCTGCGCCCCGGCGATGCCGTGCTGGTGGAAGACCCGGCCTGGTTTTTGGTATTTGGCCTGCTGCGCTCTTTGGGGGTGCGGGTGGTGCCCGTGCCGCGCCTGCGCGACGGGCCCGATATTCAGGCCTTGGAGCAACTGGCCCAGGCGCACCAGCCCAAGCTGTTTATTACCAACTCGGTGGTGCACAACCCCACGGGGTTTGGCTTGTCGCTGCCTGTGGCGTATGACCTGCTGCGTTTGGCCGAGCAGCACAATTTTCTGATCCTGGAAGACGACACCTATGCCGACTTTGTGGTTCAGCCCACGCGGCTGGCCACCTTGGACCGCTTGCGCCGTGTGCTGTTGATCGGTGGTTTTTCCAAAACTTTGGCGGGCAGCCTGCGCGTGGGCTATATCGCGGCATCGCCCGCGCGGATTCAATCTTTGACGGACGCCAAGCTGCTCAGCGGCCTGACCAGCCCCGAACTGGGTGAGCGCGTGGTGCACCGCATCCTGGCGGACGGCCACTACCGCAAACACGTACAACGCCTGCGTGAGCGGCTCGATGAAACCCGCCACCGCTGCCTGAAGCTGGTGGAGCACATGGGCCTGGTGGTGCACCAAGAACCGCTGGCCGGCATGTTTGCCTGGGTAGACACCTTGCACCAAGACACCGAAGTACTGGCCCGCAAGGCCGCTGCACAAGGCGTGCTGCTGGCGCCCGGAGTGCTGTTTTCTGCCCACCAGCAGGCATCCACCATGCTGCGTTTACCCGTGGCCATGGCCGACGATGCAAGCAGCCTGCGCACCTTGCAGGCGCTGCTTTGAAGCGATCTTGGAAGGCGGCTTGCACAGGTGCTGTGCCACCATGGCATGCACCATCGGTGCTGCGCACCATGACGCAAGCTATCTGGTGATTTGCAGCGATGGGTAGGCAGCGGCTGTGCTCTGACAGTGCCCCGCTTTGCGCAGGCAACTTTGCACAGGCTAGTTTGTGCAGCCTACGAAGCAGCGTCAGTCAGCGTCCGGCTTGGCAACGCCACGCGGCGCCGCAGCAATACCGCGCGCGACACGGGCGTTGTACACGGTCAGCCGCGTCACCCCCAACTGCGCAGCCACTTTGGCATCGGAAGCCGTGCCCAGCAAAGCCACGGCCGCGTCGTTCCAGACAAAGCCCGTGCCTTGCTTTTCAGTCAGTGAGGCAATGCCCAACTCCTTGCGCTTGGCCACCACGCTGGCTTTGCTCATGCCCCAGCGCTTGGCCAACTCCGCATCACTGTCCGTGCCCAAGGCCGCCTGCATGGCGGGTGTCCACTGCACCCAGCCAAACGCAGGAATACCCAGCGCATTGCGCTTGAGGTTCACGGTTTTGGCCGTGGTGCCCCAGCGCTGTGCCAGCACGGCATCTTTGTCCGTACCCAGCAGCGCCAGCATCTCGGGTGTCCATTGCAATGCGGCTTTGCCCATACCTTACCTTGGTGGTGAATGCACAGTTATTACAGTCAAAACGGCCTCTAGCGCTTATGCAGCAAGCGCTAACAGCTATCTTTCTTTTAATGTGTATGGCCCCAGTAGATCAGCGCATCGCGCCCTTCCACCGACAACGACACGGGCGCACCCACAGGCAGCAGCACCTTGGTTTCCACATGGCCGTAAGGCAGGCCTTGCAGCACCGGAATACGCAGTTGCGCACGCAGCCAGTCGATCACGCTTTGCAGCTTGTAGCCCTTGTCGTGGCTGGTCAGCTTGAACTCGGTGAACTGACCAAAAACGATGGCCTTTTGCTTGGCCAGCACACCGGCGTGCAGCAACTGGGTGAGCATGCGCTCGATTTTGTAGGGGTGCTCCCCCACATCTTCGATGAACAAAATGCCGCCTTCCACCTGCGGGAAGTACGGCGTGCCCAGCAGCGACACCAGCACCGCCAGGTTGCTGCCCCACAGCGTAGCGCCGCCTTCAATATAGAAGTCATCAGGCACCGCGCCCACAGGCTGCTTGGGCATGCGCCAGCCTGTGCCTTCACCATGGCCGTAAATCAGGTCTTCAAAGCAGTCGAGCATGATGTCGTCCACGCCCTCTTTCTGGCCAAAGTCGGCAATCAGCGCCGGGCCCGCCCAGCTGATGGCGCCGGTTTGTGCCAGCAGCGCGTTTTGAAAGGCGGTGAAGTCGCTCAAGCCCACAAAATGCGTGCCTTGCTCCACGGCCTTGGCCACGGCCTGGTAATCAATACCGGGCAAGATGCGCGTCAGGCCATAGCCGCCACGGCTGATCAGTGCCACATCGGCGCCGATGGCGGCCGCACGGTGGATGGACGCAATGCGCGTGGCATCGTCACCGGCAAAGCGCTGGTGGCTGCTCAACGCATCGGCATCCACTTCCACCTGGTGGCCCATGCCTTCCAAACGCTTGATGGCGCGCTTGAACGCTGCCTTGTCGCGCACCGCACCCGAGGGCGAATACACATAGATGTGCTTGGGGCGCACGCTGTGGTCATGGCCACAGCAGCCGTCGTGGTGTGCGTGTGCAGGGTGGTCGTGGCTGCAGTGTTCACCATGGGCATGGTCGTGGTCACAGTGAGGGGACTGGGCTTGCGCTGGGTGATCGTGTGCGTGCTTCGTGGCAGTTACAGGGGTGGCGGGTGTTTTTTTCTTGCTGGATGTCGCCAAATTCTTCCACGCCACTGCGGGTGGCATGCTCCGTATAAATCATCTGTTTGCTAGACGGCTGTCTTCGCTGATGCGGCAAAGTATTCCATAGCCTGCTGCACGCTGGTGGCTGCCAGATCAGGAACCATAGGAGACATGGGGGTCTGGCGCAGCGCCTGCGGGTGCTGCAGCAAGGCAGGCACTGCGGTTTGCCACGCGGCGTGCCACGCATTCCATGGCATCAGGCGGTTGCTGGCACTGTGGCTGATCAAGCAGCGCCCCTGTGCCAGCCACGCTGCCAGCAGCGCTTGGGGCACGGCCGGCAGCTGCGCCTGCACCTTGGGCCACGCTTTGAGAGCTGCACGGTGACCTGCTTGTGCAAAAGGAATAGCTGCCAGCGCTTGCTGCTCATGCGTTAGCGGCCCAAAACCTGCTTGAACCAAACCCTGCGCCACATCCCACGTGGGCTTGTTGGCGGCCGCCTGCAACCACTGCGCCAAAGGCTGGGGTACATCGGCAGTGGGCCACGCATCCATCAGCCAAGCGCCCACAAAGCGCTGCGGCAGGGCTTGCGCCACCGCCAGCCCCAGACGCGCACCATCGCCCTGCCCTACCAAGACCACACGGTGCACATCCAGCTGCTCCAGCAGTTCGCGCAGCACCTGCACATGCCACTGGGCAGTGTGTGCTTTGTCGCGCTTGGGCTGATCGCTGCGGCCAAAGCCGGGCAAGTCTGGCACCAGCACACGCTGCCCGGCTTGCAACCAGTGCGGCAGTGCATGGGCAAAGCTGCAGCCCCAACTGGCGGCTGCGTGCAGGCACAGCCAGATCAGCGGTGCATCGCGCGGGCCTTCATCCACCACGGCCATGCGCAAACCACCCAGCGCAGGCAAATCGCTGCGCCATTGCGGTGGGTAGGGCCAGTCGGGGGCATCAGCAAACACACTGTTTGGATGACGCAGCGCCGTGTCTTTAAGCGGGTGGCTGGCCAGCGTCTTGGCCTTGTTGGCCGCACGGCGCTGCTGAAAAAACTGCGCCAGCACCGCCGCACACTCATCGGCCAGCACGCCGCGCACCACCTGGGTGTGGTGGTTGATTTGCGGATAGCCAAACACATTGAGCACCGAGCCTGCCGCGCCCGTTTTGGGCTCGGGCGCACCATAGACCACCGTATCGATCCGCGCATGCAGCATGGCACCGCTGCACATGGTGCACGGCTCCAGCGTCACGTACAGGGTGCAGCCGTCGAGCCGGTAGTTGCCCAGCCGTTGCGCGGCAGCGCGCAGGGCAAGCACCTCCGCATGGGCGGTGGGGTCTTGGCCCGCCAGCGGGGCGTTGCTGCCCGCCCCCACCACCTGGCCATCTTTGACCACCACCGCGCCCACGGGCACCTCGCCGGCAGCCGCCGCTTGCCGCGCCAGGCGCAGGGCGTGGCGCATCCAGTGGGCGTGATCGAGGGGAGCGCAAGGGTGGGCATGCATAGCCGCGCATTATCCAGCGGCACAGGCCTACTCATCAGCCCAAGAACTTGATAAAGGTTTGCAAGAACACGGCATTGAGCAAGTCGATAAAGAAAGCCCCCACCATGGGCACAATCAAAAACGCTTTGTGCGAGGGCCCGTACTGGTTGGTGATGGCCTGCATATTGGCCACGGCCGTCGGGGTCGCGCCCATGCCAAAGCCACAATTGCCCGCGCACAGCACGGCAGCGTCGTAATCGCGCCCCATGACGCGAAAAGTCACCAAGGCCACATAGGCCAGCATGACCACTGTCTGCGCCGCCAAGATGATGACCAAGGGGCCCGCCAAATCCGCTAGCTCCCACAGCTTGAGCGACAGCAGGGCAATCGCCAGGTAAATCGACAGCGCCGCGTTGCCAAACACATCAATGGCACGATCAAACACTTTGAAGCGGAACACATGGTCCAGCGTGTTGCGAATCACCACCCCACCGGCCAGTGCCCAGACAAAGGTGGGCAGCTGAAAGCTGGCACCTGCGGTAAGGGCGGTCATCAACTGCGCAAACGCCAGGCAGCCCGCAAACAAGGCCAAGGTTTCGATGATGGCATCCGTGGTAATCAGCCGTGTTTTGCGGGGCGACTCAAAGTTGTACGCATCGGCTTCCACCAAGTTATCGGCGTCAGCGGGCGTGACTTGCGGCCCTTGCAACTGATGGCGGCGAATCAGCCATTTGGCCAGGGGCCCGCCCACCAAGCCACCAATAATCAAACCAAATGTTGCACAGGCCATGCCCAGCGTCATGGCGCCTTGTATGCCATGGTCGCGCTCCAGCACACTGCCCCAAGCCCCAGCCGTGCCGTGGCCGCCGAGTAGCGTCATCGACCCCGCAATCAGCCCCACCAGAGGATCTAGCCCCAGCAAGGAGGCCAAGGCGACGCCTACCCCGTTTTGCACGCCGATGTACACCGCAATCACCAGCAAAAACAATAGCAGCGCACGTCCACCCTGTTTGAGCTTGGTGAAATTCGCACTCAATCCAATCGATGAAAAAAACACCAGCATGAACGCTGTTTGCAAGTCCACATCAAAACCCAGGCGGTAGCCCAGCAAGACATTGAGCGCATAGCACAGCGCGGCCGCAACCAAGCCCCCTGCTACCGGCTCTGGGATATTGAAGTTAGCCAACCAGCGGAGATGCCCCACCAGCCATTTACCCAGCAACAAAACCAGTGCTGCACAAATCAAGGTGTAGTAGGTATTGAGTTGCAGATCCATACAACGTGACCAGCTTTTACGAAATAAACGCTAGCCTGCCTGAAACTATCGCCACACCGCCATAGGACAAGGGCGATGACCGCGCTACACCGCCGCTCGGCGTTCGGCGTTCGGCCACAAGCACGCAAGCTTGGCAATACCCCCCACCCGCCACAAACTGCAGGCACGCTGGGATAATCCGCCCCCTATGTCTCTCCTGCCCCACCAACTCGAACTTTTGTCCCCGGCGCGCAATGCCGATATCGGCATTGAAGCCGTGAACCACGGTGCGGACGCCGTCTACATCGGCGGCCCCGGCTTTGGCGCACGCGCCACGGCAGGCAATGAGATCCGTGATCTGGAACGTTTGATCCAGCATGCCCACCGCTTTGGCAGCCGCATCTTCATCACGCTCAACACCATCTTGCGCGACGATGAACTCGAAGGCGCTCGCAAAATGGCCTGGGACATGTACCACATCGGCGCGGATGCGCTGATCATCCAGGACATGGGCCTGCTGGAGCTGGACCTGCCCCCCATCCAGCTGCACGCCTCCACCCAGAATGACATTCGCACACCAGAGAAGGCCAAGTTCCTGCAAGACGCGGGCTTGAGCCAGATCGTGCTGGCGCGTGAGCTGGACTTGAAGCAAATCAAGGCTGTGCACGACGTGCTCGACCCACACACCACCATCGAATACTTCATTCACGGCGCGCTGTGCGTGGCGTATTCCGGTCAGTGCTTTATCAGCCACGCCCACACCGGCCGCAGCGCCAACCGCGGCGACTGCAACCAGGCCTGCCGCCTGCCCTACGAAGTGCTAGACGCCAACGGCCGCATCATTGCGCACGAAAAACACGTGCTGTCGATGAAGGACAACAACCAGACCGACAATATGCGTGCGCTGGTGGATGCTGGCGTGCGCAGCTTCAAGATTGAAGGCCGCTACAAGGACATGGCGTACGTGAAAAACATCACGGCGCACTACCGCAAGATCTTGGACGAGATCATTGAAGAGCGCGAGTTCTCCGACATGCCACTGGCGCGCTCCTCCTCGGGCACGACCACATTCACCTTCACGCCAGACCCCGACCAGAACTTCAACCGCGAGTTCACCGACTACTTTGTCAACGGCCGCAAAGACGATATCGGCGCGTTTGACACCCCCAAAACCCCAGGGCGCGCCGTGGGCTGGGTCACGCAAGTGGGCGACAAGTGGTTGGAGATGGAGAGCAGCGACAAGACCACGGTGTTCAACAACGGTGATGGCCTGTGCTACTACGACCTGCAAAAGGAACTGGTGGGCGTGCACATCAACCGTGCCGAGTGCGTCAACGCCAAAAAAGGCATCTGGCGCTTTTTCCCCAAGAACGAGATCAGTGAGTTTAAGGACCTGCGCAAGGGCCTGGAAATCAACCGCAACCGCGACATGAACTGGGTGCGCATGCTGGACAAAAAATCCAGCGACCGCCGCATTGGCCTGTGGGCCGAGTTTCAGGAAACCACCGATGGCTTTGCGCTGACGCTGACCGATGAAGACGGTTTTGTAGGCAAGGCCGCCATCGTGCAGGAACACCAAGCCGCCACCGACGCCAGCAAGGCCGAAGCCACACTGCGCGAGCAACTGGGCCGCTTTGGTGCGTCGATCTTTGCGGTCCATGACATCAGCCTGAGCATTAGCCAGCCCTGGTTTGTGCCGGCATCGGCCCTGAACCAGCTGCGCCGCGATGCGCTGCAAGCGCTGGAAGCCGCGCGTGCCGCCGGTTTTGTGCGCCTGCCACGCGCCAAGCCGGTCGAGCCGCCTGTGCCCTTCCCTGAAGACACGCTGAGCTACCTGGCCAACGTCTACAACCAAAAGGCGCACGATTTCTACATCAAGCACGGCGTGAAGGTGATTGATGCAGCCTACGAGAGCAAAGAAGAGCTGGGCGAAGTCAGCCTGATGATCACCAAGCACTGTGTGCGCTTTTCGATGAGCCTGTGCCCCAAGCAAGCCAAGGGCGTGATTGGCGTGAAGGGCACCATCAAGGCCGAGCCGCTGCAACTGATCAACGGCAAAGAAAAGCTGACCCTGCGCTTTGACTGCAAGCCCTGCGAGATGCACGTGGTGGGCAAGATGAAGCAATCGGTGCTGAACCAGCACGCCAAGGAGATGAAAGAGTTCCCCATGCAGTTCTACCGCACCCGCCCTGCCCCGCAAGCCAAGGCCTAAGGGCGTGGCTTGAACGATCAAGGCCCGCCTGCAGCGGGCCTTTTGCTTTGATCGCTTTGATTGCTTTGATTGCTTTGATTGCTTTGATAAAAATAGCTGCTAGCGCTTGCATTCAATCACTTTCAGATGGATTGCTATCTAAATCCTAGGCTGATAGCACACTGCCAGCTATGCTTTTAGAAGCTTCCCCACCGCTAAGCAGTCACCCTGCCACCCGCATGCATGCGCTGCCGTATTCGCTACCGTGATTGCGGTGGCTCACCTGCCCCACACACTGCCCCCCAACCTCTTCAAAACAGGCACACTGCCCGCCATGCCGCGCCTTAAGCCACCGACCAAAGAAGAAAGCCAGCTGCTGCCCGCTTTCGCTGCCCTCCCAGACGATGCCATTTACGTGCCGCACACCGCAGCGGAGTTGGAGGCTGCACGCACCGCGCTGCTACAGCAAACCGCCCTGGGCTTTGACACCGAGAGCAAGCCCCTGTTTCACACCCACCAAGTCGACACCGGCCCCCACGTGGTGCAACTGGCCACGCCCGATGCGGCGTGGATTTTGCAGCTGTGCCATGCCCAAGCCCTGGACTTGGCGCGCGAAATTATCAGCAGCCCCTACATTGCCAAGGTCGGCTTTGGTCTGGACAACGACAAAAGCACCTTGCCCAAACGATTGGGCGTAGCGCTGGCCAACGTGGTGGACTTGGACCGCGTATTCAAACGCCACGGCTATGGTGCATCGACAGGGGTGCGCGCGGCGGTGGCTTTGGTCTTGGGCCAAAACTTTCACAAATCCAAAAAGCAATCCACCAGCAACTGGGCGCTGCCACAGCTGAGCCCAGCGCAAATTCGCTACGCGGCCAACGACGCGCACGGCCCTGCCATGGTATTTGCGGCCCTGCCCGCCTGGGAGGCCACACAGCCCGCTCCTGCGCCTCCACACCCCGCACCGCAGCCACATCCCAAAACAGCAAACACTGCGCACCAGCGCCACAAAGCCGCGTTGTTCAACGCTCCTGCACCGCGCGAAAAATAAGCCGCAAATATGCCGCTAAGGCAAGCATAATCAGCGGTGATTGCTATCTATTTTGAATACCATTTTGATAGGGCATAAGCACATAGCGTTTGCGTAGTTGGCAGCGCAGGTGATCTTTTTCACAATCCAAGCTTTACACCCGCCTTGGAGACACCACATGCGCATCGAAACTTTGGCCGTGCACGCCGGCTACAGCCCCGACCCCACCACCAAAGCCGTCGCGGTACCTATTTACCAGACCGTGGCGTATGCGTTTGACAGCGCCCAGCACGGCGCCGACCTGTTCGACCTGAAAGTGCCGGGCAATATCTACACCCGCATCATGAACCCCACCACGGACGTACTGGAAAAGCGTGTCGCGGCGCTGGAAGGTGGCATTGCCGCACTGGCCCTGGCCTCGGGCATGGCGGCCATCACCGCGGCCATCCAAACACTGGCCGAAGCGGGTGACAACATCGTCTCGGCCAGCACGCTCTACGGCGGCACCTACAACCTGTTTGCGCACACCTTCCCACAGCAAGGCATTGAAGTGCGCTTTGCCGATCCACGCGATCCGGCCAGCTTTGGCAAGCTGATCGATGGCAAAACCAAGGCCGTGTTCATCGAATCGATTGGCAACCCGCTGGGCAACGTCACCGACATCCGCGCGCTAGCCGATGTGGCCCATGCGCATGGCGTACCACTGATCGTGGACAACACCGTGCCCAGCCCCTACCTGCTGCGCCCATTTGAATTCGGCGCCGACATCGTCGTGCACTCGCTGACCAAATACCTGGGCGGCCACGGCACAAGCGTGGGCGGCGCCATCGTGGACAGCGGCAAGTTCCCCTGGGCCGAGCACAAAGCCCGCTTCAAGCGCCTGAACGAACCCGACGTCAGCTACCACGGCGTGGTCTATACCGAGGCCTTGGGCGAAGCCGCCTTCATTGGCCGTGCACGCGTCGTGCCGCTGCGCAACATGGGTGCGGCCATCTCGCCGCAAAATGCCTTCCAGATCCTGCAGGGCATTGAGACCCTGGCGCTGCGCATGGACCGCATCTGCGAAAACACGCAGAAGATCGCCGAAACCCTGCAAAACCACCCCAAGGTGGAATGGGTGCGCTATGCCGGGCTGAAGGACCACCCCGACCACGCCATCGTGCAAAAACAGTCGGGTGGCCGCGCCTCCGGCATTCTGTCGTTCAGCCTGAAAGGCGAAGACGGCCGCGCCGCTGGCGCGCGTTTCCTCGATGCGCTGCAGTTGTTCACGCGCCTGGTGAACATTGGCGACGCCAAGTCGCTGGCCACGCACCCCGCCTCCACCACCCACCGCCAGCTGGACGCGGCCGAACTGGCCAAGGCCGGCGTGACCGAGGGCATGGTGCGCCTGTCCGTGGGTATCGAGCACATCGACGACCTGCTGGCCGATTTGGAACAAGCACTGGCACAGGTTTAACCGGCACCTTTGCGCCAAAAGTTTCTTTGCTCAGCCCGCCAGTTTCGGCGGGCTTTTTTTATATGCCCCACAAACAGGCATAAAAAAACCGCTGCGGCTGCAGCGGTTTAAAACCCCTTGGAGGAGAGAAGCTGGAATTAGAAGCGGTAGCCAACGCCCACGCCAACCAGCAGAGGATCGACCTTGAACTTGCCCACATTGACACCGCCAGCGGAAACGTTGGTGTCGATGTAAACCTTCTTCACGTCAAAGTTCAGCGACCAGTTCTTGTCCAGCGCATAGTCAAAGCCCACTTGCAAAGCGCCACCCCAGCTGTTGCGCTTCACGTCAGCAGCGCCACCCAAAATATCTACATTGGAGAAACGTGTGTAATTGATACCAGCACCCACGTAAGGCTTGAAAGCGCCGAAGTTGGTGAAGTGGTACTGTGCCAGCAGAGTGGGTGGCAGATGCTTCAGGCTACCGATCTTGACGTCGCCCGCGCGCACATTGTGCTTTTGGGGGTAGGTCAGGATCAGTTCAGCGGCAAAGTTAGGGGTGAAGTAGTAGCTGATATCCAACTCAGGGATCACTTTGTCATTCACCGACAAGTCCAAACCTGTAGAGTCTTTGTTGGCGCTGTCCAAATGCACAGCGCGCACGCGCACTTGCCACTTGCCATCTTGCTGCTGCGCCATCGCAGCACCGGAAGTCAACGCACACAGAGCGGCCACAGCCAGCAGAGTCTTTTTCATAATGGGTGATGAATAAAAATCCGGGGACAGCCCCCGTGAAATGCATTGCATCACCGCGACACGGCACAGGGTTTGCCTTAGGTCAAATGCACCATGAAGGCCCATTTCAGGATTTTCTGAAATGTTGGAATTTGACAACACCCCCCACTTTAATGAGACTGGGCTGCAGTGTTGGGACGCCATCGCTTCCAGGCGGCCACCACCAGCACCACTACACCGCCGATGACGGCGCCCACCCCCACATGCACCAGCAGCGGTGCCAAGGCTGCCACCACACCACCTGGGGGCACAAGCACGGCATCCACCCAGGTTTGAATCGGGGCAATGCCATGCACCAGCAAGCTCCCTCCCACCAGAAACATGGCCGCAGTGCCGACGATGGACAAGCCCTTCATCAACCACGGCGTAAAAGCGATCAGACCGCGCCCAAGGGATTGCATGGCTTCGCTGGGCTTGCGCATCAGCCACAGGCCCACATCATCCATGCGCACAATGCCAGCCACGATGCCGTAGACAAACACCGTGATTGCCAGCGCCACCACCACCAGTACCGCAACTTGCTTGGTTACAGGCTCCGTAGCCACGGTGCTCAGTGCAATCGCCAGAATCTCTGCCGACAAAATAAAGTCGGTACGAATGGCACCGCTGACTTTTTCCTTTTCATAGGCTGCGGGCTCCAAATGCAGTGCTTTGGCTTGGCGCACTGACGACGGTGCCACACCTTGCGCCTGGGCTTGGGCGGCTTCTTGCACCACGTCATGGCCATTGCGCCGCTGGTGCAGGGAATGCAGAATTTTTTCAACGCCTTCAACGCACAAAAAAGCGCCGCCCACCATCAACAGCGGGGTAATCAGCCACGGGATGAATACGCTGATCAGCAAAAATGCCGGCACCAAAATGACCTTGTTGAGCAACGAGCCCTTGGCCACCGCCCACACCACCGGCAATTCGCGACTGGCCCTGACGCCGGCCACCTGCTCGGCATTGAGTGCCAAGTCATCGCCCAGCACACCCGCCGTTTTTTGCATGGCCACCTTGCTCATGACCGAGACATCGTCCGCCATTGCAGCCGATTTACGGGCGGCGACCTTGGTCATCAGGGCCACATCGTCGAGCAACGCTGCGATGTCATCGAGCAGCATCAAAAGTCCGGCACCAGCCATATCTGCATCCTTGGGATAAAAAACGCCATCTTCCAGCGCGCTGCCACGCCCTTCTTGTAGGAAAAGGCTGCAAGCAACTGCGCAGAAGGTTTTTAGGGTTTGTCGTAATAGTTCTGGGCTGCTTCGCTGAGCAAATTGGGCTGCATGCTGAGCACATACGGCAAACCCAAAAAGTTGCGCCAGCCACTCCAGTCTGCCTGGGTGAGTTTGCCGTCTTGGTTCACATCCAAAGCCACGGGTGTTGCGCTGTAGAAGGTCTGCTTGCCCGCAGGGTACGTGAATTTTTCACCTTTTTTATCGGTGCTAAGGACTTTGCCGCTCGCTGCCTCTACGGCCACCATCGGCTCCCCCACAAACCCCTCGCGGATGGCGTAAACGGTTTGGTAGCCCTTGCCTGCCAAGCCCTTGTCCACCAGCAAGTCAGGGCGCGCCAGCAAATTGGCTACATCGGCCGCACATGCGCCGGTGCGGCACAGCACCGCCACCGGCGCATCTTTGTAAGGCAGCGCTTCTTGCACCGCTTGCCAAAACGCGGCGGCGTCTTGGCGCACTTCGCTGCCCGGCACCACGCCGTAGCGGCACTGGCTGCCGTCGTCAGAGCGAATCTGCGCTTGCGGGGCGCCGCTGGGGTGCGGCTGGCATTGCTGATAAATACGCGGATAAGGCAGGTGGCGCGCGCCCTCGGGGTGGCCCAGGCGGTACTCTGTGGCGTCACGCACATCGATCAAGGCCATGCGCTGGCTGGCTGGCAATTGCGTGCCGACATACGCGCGGGCTGCGCTGATGTCGGCCGTGTAGTGGCGCTCCGGCGCATACAAGACGGGGGCCGTAGCAGTTGGCGCGGCCTTGGCGGGCGCGGTTTTTCCGCCATACAGGCCTTTGACGTAGGTGCAACCGGAAGTCAAAACGATGGCGCAAAGCGCGCTGAGCTGAAGCGCCCCAAACAATGTGCTGCGTGGCATAAATAAGGTGGTGAGCAATTCGTACACTGGCGGCGCAAGGTGTGAATGCGCGCCAATCTTTTTGGGAAAGCGCACATCATAGGCGTTGGCTTACACCCTTCGGCAAGCGCCGCGGTACCCTACAGCCACCCTGATGACCATGAATGACCACCCGCCCACCAACTTGTTGGAAGCCATCCTCGCACTGCTGCGCTGGCTGGCCCAGTTGCTGGAGTGGATGGCGCCTGGATAAAAACCAGAGCTGCTGGCGCTTATCCATCCATCGTTTCAGATACAAAACCATCTGAAATGCTTATGCAATCAGCGCAAGCAGCTATATTTTTCTAAGACTGTGGGCGCTACCAGCACCACGCATGTACGCACTCGCATAAAAAAAAGGCTCTGCCGTTGCAGAGCCTTTGGGTGGCATGCCCATCAAGCCACCGTGCGGTGGCTTGGAGCGATTAACCCAGCCACTTGCGGGCGTTGCGCCACACGCGCATCCAGGGGCTAAACTCGGACTTGCCGCCTGCCTTGTCGTAGTCCACCCAGCTCATCTGGATGTTGCGGAACACGCGCTCGGGGTGGGGCATCATGGCGGTAAAGCGCCCGTCGGCCGTGGTTACGGCAGTCAAGCCACCGGCCGAGCCATTAGGGTTGAACGGGTACTGCTCGGTCGGCTGGCCGTGGTTGTCCACGTAACGCATGGCCTGGATCACCTGATCCGCATTCCCACGGAACTTGAAGTTGGCGTAGCCCTCGCCGTGCGCCACGGCGATCGGCAGGCGCGAGCCAGCCATGCCCTGCAGGAAGATGGAGGGGGACTCCAGCACTTCCACCATGCTCAAACGTGCTTCAAAGCGGTTGCTCTGGTTTTGCGTAAAGCGGGGCCAGTCTTGCGCACCGGGGATGATGTCGGCCAGCTCGGCAAACATCTGACAGCCGTTGCACACGCCCAGACCGAAGGTGTCTTGGCGACCAAAGAACTGCTGGAACTGCTCGGACAGGCGGTCGTTGAAGGTGATGGAACGCGCCCAGCCAATGCCAGCGCCCAAAGTGTCGCCGTAGCTGAAGCCGCCACAGGCCACCACGCCGGCAAAGTCCTGCAGCTGTGCACGGCCAGCTTGCAGGTCGCTCATGTGCACGTCCACCGCGTCAAAACCCGCTTCGGTAAAGGCATAGGCCATTTCCACGTGTGAGTTCACACCCTGTTCGCGCAGCACGGCCACGCGGGGCTTGGCCGCCACGTTGATGAACGGCGCCGCCACGTTCTCCTTGGGGTCAAACGTCAGGTGCACGTGCATGCCGGGGTCGGTCGGCTCACCAGCGGCGGCGTGTTCGCTGTCGGCGCACACGGGGTTGTCGCGCTGCTGGCAGATCTTCCAGCTCACGGCATCCCAGACCTGGTGCAGGTCGCTCAATGTCGCGCCAAACACCTTGTTCGCGTCGCGCCACACTTGCAGCTCGCCCTTGCCAGCGTCCACGGGGGACGATGCGGGGCGGGTCTTGCCAATGATGTGGCTGCACTGGATGAGGCCATGCGCACGCAGCACATCCATCACTGCCGTGCGGTCTTCCGTGCGAATTTGCAACACCGCGCCCAGCTCTTCGTTGAACAGCGCGCGCAGGGTTTGCTCTTCGCGGCGGCCCGCCACTTGCTTGCCCCAGTTCTTGCCTTCGCCGCTGTCCATGCGGCTGTCGCTGATGCCGTCACCTTCGGTGATCAGCATATCCACATTCAGCGCCACGCCCACATGGCCGGCAAAGGCCATCTCGGCCACGGTAGCCAGCAAGCCGCCGTCGCCCTTGTCGTGGTAGGCCAGCACCAAGCCCTTGGCGCGCAACTCGTTCACCGCATCGACCAGGGCGATCAGATCCTTGGCGTCGTCCAGGTCGGGCACTTCGTTGCCTGACTGGTTGAGCACCTGACCGATGATGGAGCCACCCATGCGCATCTTGCCGCGGCCCAGGTCAATCAGCACCAGCGAGCTGTCGGCCACTTCGGCGTTGAGCTGCGGCGTGAAGGTGGTGCGCACATCGTCGATGGCGGCAAAGCCGGTGATGATCAGGCTCACGGGCGAGGTCACCTTCTTGGTCACGCCATTCTCATTCCACTGCGTGCGCATGGACAGGCTGTCCTTGCCCACGGGAATCGAGATATTCAGCGCGGGGCACAGCTCCATGCCCACGGCCTTGACGGTGGCGTACAGCGCCGCGTCTTCACCGGCTTCACCGCAGGCGGCCATCCAGTTGGCCGACATCTTCACCTTGGGCAACTCAATCGGTGCAGCCAGCATGTTGGTGATGGCTTCGGCCACGGCCATGCGGCCCGAAGCCGGGGCATTGATGGCCGCCAGCGGCGTGCGCTCGCCCATGGCCATGGCTTCGCCCTTGAAGCCCTGGTAGTCGGCCAGCGTCACGGCCACGTCGGCCACAGGCACTTGCCAGGGGCCGACCATCTGGTCGCGGTGCGTCAAACCACCCACGGCGCGGTCGCCAATGGTGATCAAAAAGCGCTTCGATGCCACCGTGGGGTGGGCCAGCACTTCGATCACGGCCTGCTCCAGTGCCACACCGGTCAAGTCCATCGCAGGCAGTGTGCGCTCCACTGTGGTCACATCCTTGTGTACCTTGGGTGGTTTGCCCAGCAGCACATTCATGGGCATGTTCACGGGGAACTTCTGGTCGCCCGATTCGACGGCGGTGTCTTCCAGCACCAGCTGACGCTCTTCGGTGGCGACACCGATCACGGCAAACGGGCAGCGCTCGCGCTCACAGAAGGCCGTGAACTGCTCCAGCGACTCAGGGGCAATGGCCAGCACGTAACGCTCTTGCGATTCGTTGGACCAGATTTCCTTGGGCGACAGACCGGACTCTTCCAGCTTGACGGCGCGCAGGTCAAAGCACGCGCCACGGCCGGCGTCGTTGGTCAGCTCGGGGAAGGCGTTGGAGATACCACCGGCGCCCACGTCGTGGATGGCCAAAATGGGGTTCTCGGCGCCCTGCTGCCAGCAGTGGTTGATAACTTCCTGCGCACGGCGCTCGATCTCGGGGTTGCCGCGCTGCACCGAATCAAAGTCCAGTTCTGCCGCATTCGTGCCCGAAGCCATGGAGCTGGCTGCACCACCGCCCATGCCGATGCGCATGCCGGGGCCGCCCAGCTGGATCAGCAACGTGCCAGCGGGGAATTCGATCTTCTTGGTCAGCTCGGCGTCAATCACACCCAAGCCACCAGCAATCATGATGGGCTTGTGGTAGCCACGGGTGATGTCACCAACCTGCTGCTCGTACTCACGGAAGTAACCCGTCAGATTGGGGCGGCCAAACTCGTTGTTGAACGCCGCGCCGCCCAGCGGGCCTTCGATCATGATTTGCAGCGGGCTGGCAATGTGCTCGGGCTTGCCCACTTCGCTGCCCCACAGCTTGGAGACCGTGAAGCCCGTGAGGCCCGCCTTGGGCTTGGAGCCGCGGCCCGTGGCGCCTTCGTCGCGGATTTCACCGCCGTTGCCGGTCGAGGCACCGGGGAATGGCGAGATGGCCGTGGGGTGGTTGTGCGTCTCCACCTTCATCAACACGTGGTTGACGGCGGCTTGCTTTTGATAGCTAGGAGCGCTTGCTGCGCCTGCGCCAGAGGCCGATTTGGCATCAAACTTGGCAACAAAGCGCTCCACCGCATGGCCTTCCATGATGGAGGCGTTGTCGGCATATGCCACCACGGTGTGCTGCGGCGAGACAGCTTCGGTGTTGCGGATCATGCCGAACAGCGATTTGTCTTGCTCCACACCGTCAATGGTGAACTTGGCGTTGAAAATCTTGTGGCGGCAGTGCTCGGAATTGGCCTGCGCAAACATCATCAACTCCACGTCCGTGGGGTTGCGCTTGAGGTCGTGGAAAGCGTGGACCAGGTAGTCGATCTCGTCGTCGGCCAGGGCCAGGCCCCACTGCTTGTTGGCCGCTTCCAGCGCGGTGCGACCGCCGCCCAGCACATCCACAAACTCCATGGGCTGCGCCTGCAGGGTGGAGAACAGCTGCTCGGCTTCGGCACGGGTGGCAAAGACCGACTCGGTCATGCGGTCGTGCAGCAAGGCCGCGATCTGTGCGGTTTGCTCGGCGCTCAGCTCGGGCTTGCCACCCAGCAGACCGGACTTTACTTCCACGCGGTACTCGGTCATGCGCTCCACGCGGAACACCTGCAGGCCGCAGTTGCGCGCAATATCGGTCGCCTTGGAGGCCCAGGGCGAGATGGTGCCCAGACGGGGGGTGACCACAAAAGCCACGCCTTCGCCAGCACCGACGTAAGGGTCTCCATACGTCAGCAAGGCCGCCAGACGCTGGGATTGCTCCGCTGTCGGGGCCGCCTCGGTGGCGACAAGATGCACGAACCGGGCACTGATACCCGTGATCTTGGGATGGATGGCGACCAGATCGGTCAAGAGTTGCTGGGCGCGGAACGAGCTCAGGGCGTTTCCACCCTCAAACTGTGTCAAATGCAAGGTCACGTGGCGGCCTGTTTATGTGAAGGCTGGTGAAAAGCGCCTCAGCCCTGCTGGCAAGCAACGGGGCCTGGGCGCTCAATCGAGAGAGTACTTATTTTACCGGGCTGAATACTGTCTATACGGAAAGCGATATGAGTAGGGGGAATAGGCACAGGGCTTGCACACAAACCCCAACACCCTGCTAGCAATGTCAAGAAGAGCCGCCTGCCCACCAGTCCATTGCCGCCAGTGGAATAATCGGGCGTATGAGCATCACCATCAAATCGCCCGAAGAGATCGAACGCATGCGCGTGGCTGGTCGTTTGGCTTCGGAAGTGCTGGACTACATCACCCCCCACATCAAGCCCGGCATCACCACTGCTGAAATCGACCGTTTGGGCGCAGAATGCATGGCCCGCCAAGGCACCAAGTCGGCCACCATTGGCTACCAGCCCCCCGGCTATCCGCCCTACCCGGGTCACCTGTGCACCTCGCCCAACCATGTGGTGTGCCACGGCATTCCTAACGACAAGCCACTGAAAAAAGGCGACATCGTGAACGTGGACGTCACCGTCATCACCGAAGACGGCTGGTACGGCGACAACAGCCGCATGTTCCAGATTGGCGAAGGCACGATTGCGGGCAAGCGCCTGGACAGGCTGACGTTTGAAGCCATGTGGCTGGGCATCCAGCAGGTCAAACCGGGCAACACCTTGGGCGACATTGGTCACGCCATCCAAACTTTTGCCGAAAAGCACAACCTGTCGGTGGTGCGCGAGTATTGCGGCCACGGTATCGGCCAGAAATTCCATGAAGAGCCGCAGGTGCTGCACTATGGCCGCCCCGGCGAAGGTGTGGTACTGGAAGAAGGCATGGTCTTCACGATTGAGCCCATGCTGAATCTGGGCAAGCGCGAAGTGAAGGAACTGGGCCAAGACGGCTGGACCATCATCACCAAAGACCGCAGCCTCTCGGCACAGTGGGAGTTGATGATGGCCGTTACCAAGACGGGCTACGATATCCTCACTTGGTCTGACGGCTCGCCTACGCCACCCGACTTTATCCAGAGCATCCGCTGCTGATGACGCAGCCCACCCACTGGTAAAACCCCACGAGGCAGCCTGCACGACGCACGCTGCCTTTTTTTACGGCATACCTCCGGACGTTACGCGTGCCGTAAGGCACACGGTGCACACCCTACACATACCGGCGCACCTTGCACCAGCCACCCCGCCCAGCAACTGCGCATATTTCTTGCTTAGGTTTTGACCAGTTTTCTCCGACAGGTTATCGCGCCATGAACACTGAACTCGGCACCTTGCGTACCGTTTACCGCCAAGAAAAAAATGCCATCAGCGAGGGGCTGCGTACCCCTGCGGCCAGCACACGCAGCATTCGCAGTGTGCTGCACAAGCTCTCGCGCTTGACAGACAAGCACTTGTGTGCCGTCCGCACTGCCTCCGGCCTGCCTGCCGAGGTGGCCTTGGTGGCAGTCGGCGGCTATGGGCGCGAGCAACTGTTTCCCGCCTCCGACGTCGATGTGTTGTTGCTGTTGCCCGGCACAGACACCGAGGCGCATGCCCACCTGAAAACCCACCTTGAGCGCTTTATTGGCGCGTGCTGGGATGCGGGACTGGAAATTGGCTCCAGCGTGCGCACCATCAGCGAATGTGTGGCCGAGGCCGCCCAAGACGTCACCGTGCAAACTGCCATGCTGGAGGCACGCTTGATAGATGGTGATGCCGCTTTGTTTGCCGACTTTCAACAGCAATACCGCGCTGGCCTGAACCCCAAGGCATTCTTTACCGCCAAGACGCTGGAGTTGCGCCAGCGCCACATCAAGCATGAAGACACGCCCTATGCGCTGGAGCCCAACTGCAAAGAATCTCCCGGCGGCTTGCGCGATCTGCACACCATTTTGTGGGTGTCGCAAGCCGCAGGCCTGGGGCGCACCTGGCGCGAGCTGGCGGCATCCGGCATCGCTACCGAGTTTGAAGCCTCACAGCTTGAGCGCAACGAGGCCACACTCAGCCTGATCCGCGCCAAGCTGCATGCCATCTCGGGGCGCCACGAAGACCGCCTGATTTTTGATTTGCAAACGGCGGTGGCCCAGTCCCTGGGCATTCAGAGCCACACCCCGGTGGGCGAGACCATGCCCGTGCGTGCCAGTGAGGTGCTGATGCGCCGCTATTACTGGGCCGCCAAGGCCGTGATGCAGCTGCAGCAGATTTTGCTGCTCAATATCCAGGAGCACCTCTACCCCAACAACGCGGCGCTCAAGCGCATCGATGAACGCTTTTGGGACAAGGACGGACTGATCGAAGTGGCCAGCGACGAGCTGTACCACCAAGACCCGCAGGCCATCTTGGCCACCTTTTTGACCTACCAGAAATCTCCCGGCCTGCGCGATCTGTCAGCCCGCACGCTGCGCGCCCTGTACAGCGCCCGGGACCTGATGGACAGCAGCTTTCGCCAGGACCCCGTCAACCGCCGCACTTTCATGCAAATCCTGCAGGAGCCGCGCGGCCAGACGCACGCCTTCCGGCTGATGAACGCCACCTCGGTGCTGGGACGCTACCTGTGGTCATTCCGCCGCATCGTCGGGCAGATGCAGCACGACCTGTTCCACGTCTACACCGTGGACCAGCACACCCTGATGGTGCTGCGCAATATGCGGCGCTTTTTCATGGCCGAGCACGCGCACGAATACCCCCTGTGCTCGCAATTGGCCAGCGGCTGGGACAAGCCCTGGCTGCTGTATCTGGCCTGCTTGTTCCACGACATCGGCAAGGGCCGCGGCGGCGACCACTCTGAAATTGGCGCCATCGAAGTCAAGCGCTTTGCCCGCCAGCACGACATGGAAGCAGCCGATGCCGCGCTGGTCGAATTCCTGGTGCGCGAGCACCTGCAAATGAGCACGGTTGCACAAAAGCAAGACACTTCCGACCCGGATGTCATCTGCGCGTTTGCCCAGCGTGTGGGCAATGAGCGCCAGCTGACCGCGCTGTACTTGCTAACCGTGGCCGACATCCGCGGCACCAGCCCCAAGGTGTGGAATGGCTGGAAAGCCAAGCTCCTGGAAGACCTTTTTCACAACACCATGCGCGTGCTGGGCGGGCGAGCGCCCGATGCGCAATCGATGGTGGAAGCGCGCAAGCGCGACGCGCTGGTGCAGCTGGCGCTGTCGGCGCAGCCCCATGAATCGCACAAAGCGCTATGGGACACCTTGAACGTGAGCTACTTCATGCGCCACGAGCCTGCCGACATTGCCTGGCACACGCGCCACCTCTCGCGCCACGTGGGCAGCCCCACGCCGGTGGTGCGGGCGCGCCAATCGCTGGCGGGCGAAGGCGTGCAGGTGCTGGTGTATGCCCCCGATCAGGCCGACTTGTTTGCCCGCATCTGCGGCTACTTTGACAAGGCCGGGCTGATGGTGGTGGATGCACGCATCCACACGGCGCGCAATGGCTATGCGCTGGATACGTTCCAGATTGCTTCCGAGCAGCTGCATATGCACTACCGCGAGCTGACCACCTTGATTGAAAACGGTTTGCCCCAGGCCATTCAGAGCAAAGAACCGCTGCCTGAGCCCATCAAACGCCGACTGTCACGGAGGGTGCGCAGCTTTCCCATGGTGCCGCGCGTCACCCTCACGCCCGATGAAAAAGCGCAAAGCTGGCTGCTCAACATCTCAGCCAGCGACCGCGCCGGCTTGCTGTATTCCGTGGCGCGCATTTTGGCAGCGCACGGCTTGAGCGTGGAACTGGCCAAAGTCTCTACGCTGGGCGAACGCGTAGAAGACAGCTTTTTGGTGCAAGGCTCCAGCCTGGCCAACAACGCCAAGCAACTGCAAATTGAAACCGAGCTGGTGCAGATGCTGCAAGAGTGAACGCATGCAGTGAACGCAGCCACCTTCGCAACGCGGCAGCCGGAACGCTTGCCTAGCAAAGCATTTGCACAAAAAAAGAGCACCTAGCGCTGGATACACAAGCATTTCAGACATAAAACCATCTGAAATGCTTTAAATACCAGCACCAGGCGCTACTTTTTTATCTCAACCAGCTCAGTAGTGCGGGGGCAATTCGTCACGCAAATTGCGCGGCGCCGCTTGGCCCCCTTCCGGCACTTGCTGGCGCAGTTGGCGCACTTCATTCAGCAGCGCATCAATTTGCTGCTGCTGGCGGTAGATGGTCATGTTCAGCTCTTCCAGCAAGTCATCGGTGTAGCTGGCCTTGACCTCCAGCTCCATGATGCGCGCCTCAAGCTGCTCGGCGTTCAAGGCGTCACTCATGCGGCTATCGCCTTGGCCAAGCGTGCCACGCCTTCGCGGATTTTGTCCTCGTCGGCCGTGGCAAACGACAGGCGCAGGGTGGACGCATCGGGGTTCTGGCTGAAGAACGGCGCACCCGGCACAAAGGCCACGCCTTGCTCAATCGCTTTCTTGGCCAGCACATTCGCGTCGGCCAGCTTGCCGCCTTGGCCTGTCAGCTTGACCCACAAGAACAAGCCACCTTGCGGCTCGGTGAACGACACCACATCTCCCAGCTCGGCACGCAGCGCATGCATCATGGTGTGGGCCCGCGCGGCATACACCTTGCGCATCTTGGCCAGCGTCGCGGGCATATGCCCGGCCAGCAGGTACTGCGCTGCCGTAGCCTGCGCAAACGTGCTGGTGTGCGCATCGCTGAATTGCTTGCACATCACCGCCTTGGCCAGCAGCTCCGCGTTGGCGATCAGCCAGCCAATGCGCAAACCAGGGCTGAGCACTTTGGACAGCGAGCCGCAGTGCGCCAGCCACTCGCGGCTGCCCAAAACTTCGTTTGACAGCGCCAGCAAACTCGCGGGCGGCGGTGCGTCGAAGTACAGATCGCCATACGGGTCGTCTTCCACCACCAAGGTCTTGTACTGCACCGCCAATTCCAGCACACGCTTGCGCCGCTCCAGACTCAGCGTGGCACCGCTGGGGTTGCCAAAAGTAGGAATCAGATACACCAGCTTGGGCTGGTGCTCGGCAATCAGCTGCTCCAGCGCTTCCACGATCACGCCGTTGGCATCCACCGGGGCGCTGATCACTTCTGCGCCATACAGGCGAAAGCACTGGATGGTGGCCAGGAAGGTGGGCCCTTCCACAATCACCTTGTCGCCGGGGCTGATCATGCATTTGCCCAGCAAATCCAGCGCCTGCTGGCTGCCCGTGGTGACGATCAGGTTGTCTGCATAGACGTCTTTAGCCCCTTTGGTGGCCATGAAGGCCGCCAGTTGCTCACGCAAAGGGCCAAAACCTTCTGTCGCGCCATATTGCAACGCCAAACCTGCATTTTCAGTGAGTGCTTTGTTGGCGGCTTCTTGAATACCTGCCACGTCAAACATGGCACTGTCTGGGAAACCCCCTGCAAAACTGATAATCCCCGGTTTACCCAGCAACTTGAATAATTCGCGTATGGCGGAGGTTTCTACATTATCTAAACGTTTCGCAAATTGCATTAAGAATTTCCTTTCATTTAAAAATTCAATGCCTTATCTATTTCTTCCATTCAACAGCTTTGCTTGCAAACGCGCTGTTTTCCGTATCTTTATCTTTCATCGAAATCAGTGAGAAGAATTTGCTGCACTGCAACAAAAACACATCAATAAGCGCCTTTTAATATATTTATTTTTGAAATATTCAAATCCAGCTTATTCAAATATCAAAAATTTCTCAAAAATATTAATCGGCTCACTGTGCAATGCTTCGCGGCATTCACTTGCTGGGTTACCCCCCCTAGCGCCAGCGATGCGTACTTCCTCTTCTCACCCTCTTCTCACTGCATTCGGACTGCCCAAATGTTAGCGGTTTCTGCTGGCGCTTCGGCGCTCACCGCCTGCAGATCCCGCGGTTCTGCCCCATCTAAGGCAAGAAGGGCACCATGCCCCGCAAGCGCCATCAGCAATCCCGCAGCAAGCTGTTGTCCCAAAACGGGCGTACGCACCTGAAACCGGGTGCCAAGTTACCGATGTTGTGGGCAGTGTGACAAGGGGCGTGTGGAAAGCACGGCCCTTCACCCATCGTGCAAAAGCACCGCAACATGCACTCCAGACGCATCCCCAGGATGCATTGGTAGACAATGCAGCCATCCTTTTTGATGCCCATGAAAAAATCTGCGATCAAACCCTTCTTCACCATCCTGCGTGAAGCCAACCCCAGCCCACAAACCGAGCTGGAGTACACCACCGTGTTTGAATTGCTGGCAGCCGTACTGCTGTCCGCACAGGCCACCGACGTGGGCGTGAACAAAGCAACGCGCAAGCTCTTTCCCGTTGCCAACACGCCCCAGGCTATTTTGGATTTAGGCCTTGAAGGCTTAGAGAGCTATATCAAAACCATCGGTCTGTACCGCAGCAAAGCCAAACACCTGATGGAGACATGCCGCATTTTGGTGGAGCGCCATGGCAGCAAAGTGCCAGACACCCGTGAAGCACTCGAAGCCCTGCCCGGGGTGGGCCGGAAAACTGCCAACGTGGTGCTGAATGTGGCATTTGGTCAGCCGACGATGGCGGTGGATACCCACATCTTCAGAGTCAGCAACCGCACCGGTCTGGCGCCGGGAAAAACGCCGCTGGAAGTCGAAAAACAGCTCCTCCAACGCGTTCCCGCTGAGTTTGCGGTGGACTCCCACCACTGGCTGATCTTATTGGGCCGCTATGTGTGCCAAGCGCGCAAACCCAAGTGCTGGGAATGCTTGGTGGCGGCACAATGTGACTTCAAGCCCAAGAGCGAAGCGCCCAAGTAAAGGCAATGGTGTGCAGAGCGTCACGAAATGTCACCTGCTTTTGACTTTGGTTAAGGCTTGATGTAAGGCAATAAGTGTTAACCCTATAGCCTCTATATTTAGCACAGTCCTAAACACACATCGACCAAGAGGAACACACCATGTCAAGCGCCTCTGCTAACACCCCCCAAGCGGCATCTCCCCCTCCCAAGCTGATGCCAAAAATTGGTTTAGCCGCTGCTTTCATCACCTTATTGGCGATTGTTTTCATGCCCCCCATCGCAGGCCTGCCGCAAGCAGGGCAGATGATGTTGGGCATCCTGGCTTTCGCCGTGATTGTCTGGATGACGGAAGCACTGGACTACGCGGTCTCCGCGCTGGTCATTGGCGCTTTGATGGTGGGTTTGCTGGCCATCAGCCCTGTACCGGGCAAAGAAGCTGCAGACGCCGTTGCCATGGGCACCAAGGCGGCGCTGCCCTATGCCCTGAGCGGCTTTAGCAATAGTGCAGCCGTGCTTGTTGCGGCAGCTTGCTTTATTGCGGCAGCCATGACAGCGACCCGCCTGGACCAGCGCATTGCCCTGCAAGTGCTGTCCTTTGTGCCAGCCCGGGCCAAGTACGTGGTGATGGGCGCGATTTTGGTGGGCTTTTTGCTGTCCTTCATCGTCCCCAGCGCCACCGCCCGCGTCGCTTGCTTGATGCCCATCATGCTGGGCTTTCTGACCGCTTTTGGCGCAGACCGCCGCAGCAAGTTTGCTGCTTTGGTGGTTATTACTGCTGCACAGACTGCCAGCGTTTGGAACGTCGGCATCAAAACGGCTGCGGCACAAAACATGGTGGCCATCGGCTTTATTGAACGCCAGTTTGGCCAGACCATCACCTGGGGAGAGTGGTTCATCGCCGGTGCGCCGTTCTCGGCAGCCATGACCGTGGCCTTGTACTTCATCATGACTCGGATGCTCAAGCCAGAGATGGATCACATCGAGGGTGGCCGTGACGCTGTGCGCCAGCAGTTGCTGGCCTTGGGGCAGATGACCCTCAACCAATGGAAGCTGCTGGCCATCACCCTGATTTTGCTGGGATTTTGGGCCACCGAAGGCGTGCTGCACAGCGTGGACACCACCTCGTCGACCATCGTAGCGATTGCGCTGATGCTCATGCCCCGCATTGGTGTGATGAGCTGGAAAGAATCACAAAAGGGCTTCCCCTGGGGCACCGTGGTGCTGTTTGCCATCGGTATCGCCATGGGCTCCGCCCTGCTTAAAACCCAGGCTGCACCATGGCTGGCCAAACTGATTGTGCAAAACCTGGGGCTGGCCAACGCCACGGCATTTGCCATTTTGATGCTGCTGTCGTTGTTCCTGATCGTGATCCACCTGGGCTTTGCCAGTGCCACGGGCTTGGCCTCGACCATGATTCCCATCATCATCAGCGTGCTGCAGGCGGTGGAGACACCCGGCATCAACCCGATTGGC
Source organism: Comamonas jiangduensis (assembly GCF_030162955.1). Classification (NCBI taxonomy): domain Bacteria; kingdom Pseudomonadati; phylum Pseudomonadota; class Betaproteobacteria; order Burkholderiales; family Comamonadaceae; genus Comamonas; species Comamonas jiangduensis. The sequence continues at coordinate 168,141 of NZ_JARXOV010000002.1, read as the reverse complement.
ATGACCATGCTGCTGCAGTTTGTGGTGAGCTTTGGCTTTATCCTGCCCGTGAACTCGCCCCAGGGCATGCTGGCCTACGGCACCGACACCTTTGACATCAAAGACTATGTGCGCACCGGCTTGATGCTGACCCTGGCTGCCACTGTGCTGCTGGTCATCTTTGCGCTGACCTACTGGCCGATGATGGGCTATATGACGCTGCCTAGCGCTGGTTAATCAGTAGCAGCCCTCTACCAAAAAGCCCTGCCAGTGGTGGCAGGGCTTTTTTACAGGCGCACGCTGCAGCTGCGCACCAGTTGCTAAGCATCCAAAGCGGCATCGCGGTATACAGCCCGCTTTTGCGCCCAGCGCTGCAACACCCGCGGCACGATCAGCACCAGCAGCACGATCACCACCAGCGTGAGCGACATGGGGCGCTGCAGGAAGATCCAGAAGCTGCCCTCGCCGATCGACACGGCGTTGCGCATCTGCGCTTCGGCCAGCGGGCCCAGGATCATGCCGACCACCACGGGGGCCGTGGGGAAGTCGAAGCGGCGCATCAGCACGCCGAGCAAACCGATACCGTACAGCAGGAACAAGTCGAACGTGCTCTGGCGCATGCCATAGGCACCGACGGTGGCGAAAATCAGGATCCCGGCGTACAGCTGGGGGCGGGGAATCTTCAGCAGCTTCACCCACAAACCCACCATGGGCAGGTTCAGCACCAGCAGCATCAGGTTGCCGATGTACAGCGAGGCGATCAGCGCCCACACCAGGGCACCGGCGCTGCTGAACAGCTGGGGCCCGGGGTTGATGCCGTAGTTCTGGAACGCGCCCAGCAGCACGGCCGTGGTGTTGCTGGTGGGAATGCCCAGGGTCAGCAGCGGAATCAGCGCCGCCGTCACCGTGGCGTTGTTGGCCGCTTCGGGGCCGGCCACGCCTTCGATGGCGCCCTTGCCGCCGAACTCGGCCTTGTCCTCGCCCTTGGCCAGCTTCTTCTCGGTGGCGTAGCTCAGGAAAGTCGGGATTTCTGTGCCACCGGCGGGAATGCAGCCAAACGGCGTGCCGATGATGGTGCCGCGCAGCCAGGCCGGCACGGAACGCTTCCAGTCACGGCGCGTCATGTGCACGCGCGTCACCTTATTCTGCGACTGGTCGACCTTGCCTTCGTACAGGGCCGCGTACAGCACCTCGGCCACGGCGAACAGGCCCACGGCCACCAGCACGATGTCCACGCCGTCCATCAGTTCCATCTTGCCACCGGTGTAGCGGGCCGAACCGGTGATCTGGTCCATGCCCACGCAGCCCAGGGCCAGGCCAATGAACAGGGCCGTCATGCCGCGCAGGCTGCTTTGCCCCAGCACCGCGCTCACGGTGGTGAAGGCCAGCACCATCAGCATGAAGTACTCGGGCGGGCCCAGCTTCACTGCAAAGTCCGCCACGGTGGGCGCGAACAGCGTCACCACCACAGTGGCCACCGTGCCCGCCACGAAGGAGCCGATGGCCGCCGTGGCCAGCGCCGCGCCGGCGCGGCCGTTTTTGGCCATCTTGTTGCCCTCCATGGCCGTGACCATGCTGGCGGTTTCCCCCGGCGTGTTCAGCAGAATGGAGGTGGTCGAGCCGCCGTACATGGCACCGTAGTAGATGCCCGAGAAGAAGATCATGGAGGCGGTGATTTCCACCTTGGCCGTGATTGGCAGCAGCATGGCCACAGCCACGGCGGGGCCGATGCCCGGCAGCACGCCCACGGCCGTGCCCAGGGCGCAGCCCAGCAGCGCCCACAGCAGATTGATCGGAGTGGCCGCCGTGGCAAAGCCTTGCATCAGTGCGTCGAACATGTCCATCACAGCCACCCTGTTTGCGTCAGACCTGGCAGGTTGATGGCCAGGAACTGTGTGAATGCCCAGAACACCGGGGCCGCAATCGTGAAGCCCACCAACACGTCCTTGAGCAGGGCCTTGCCGCTCAGGGTGCCCGTCTGGCCCTGGGCCCGGCGCAGGCCTTGCACGGCCAGGGTGAAGCACAGCGTGCAGCTGATGATGAAGCCCAGGTGCTCGATCAGTCCGGCATTGAGCAGCAGGCCCGCCGAGACCCAGACGAAGGGGCCGACATCGGCCTTGGCACTGCCGCCGGGCTCACCCGCCTTGCGGTAGCCGCCCGTAGTGGCTTCCCAGACCAGCCAGACGCCGCACAGGGCCAGCACCACGGCACACAACCAGGGCAGAAAACTGGGGCCCACGCCGCCATAACCGGCGTCGCCGGTAATCTGGCTGGCACCAACGCCCATGCCCACGGCGACCAGCACCACCCCAGCGCCCACGGCAGCTTGCCAGCGCGCAGGCGGAATCGAACTGTGCCAGGCCTGCTCGGCGGGCACAGGGTTCAAGCTCTCAGACATGCAGAGCTCCTTTATGAGAGAAAAAAGGCTCTAGCGCTTGTGCAGCAAGCGCTTTTAGCTATCAAGTTCAGCAGCGCGGTGGGTGCACCGTGCTGCTGCACCGCGCGTTACACCATGCCGGCGCGGGCCATGGTGTCTTGCAGGCTTTCAAATTCCTTATCGACAAAGCTGGCGAAGGCATCGCCGGCCAGCCATGCGGGTGTCCAGTCGTTCTTCTTCAGCGCTTCTTGCCAGGCTGCGCTCTTGGTGGCCTTTTCCAGCTTGGCAATCAGCTCGTCGCGCTGCTGCTTGCTGATGCCGGGCGCGCCGTACACACCGCGCCAGTTGCCAATTTCCACGTCAATACCCTGCTCTTTCAGCGTGGGCACATTCAGCGACGCCAAGCGTTCGCCGGAGGTGACGCCCACGGGCTTCATCTTGCCGCTGGCGATGTACTCGGCAAACTCGCTGTAGCCGCTGCCGCCAATGGTGACGTTGCCGCCCAAAATGGCCGAGATCGCCTCACCGCCCCCACGGAAAGCCACGTAGTTGATCTTGGCAGGGTCCACGCCCACGGCCTTGGCAATCATCGCGGCCGCGATGTGCTCGGTTGAGCCGCGCGAGCCACCGCCCCACTTCACGCTGCCGGGGTCTTTCTTGAGCTGTGCGATCACTTCGCCCATGTTCTTGAACGGCGAATTGGCGGGCAGCACGAACACGTTGTATTCGCTGGTCAAGCGCGCCAGGGGCGTCACCTGCTTGAGGGTCACCGGGGGCTTGCCGGTGATGATGCCGCCCAGCATGACCGCGCCCATCACCATCAGCGCGTTCGGATCGTTCTTGCTACCGTTCACAAACTGCGCCAGGCCGATGGCACCGGCCGCGCCGCCCTTGTTGTCATAGGTGACGGACGAAGCCACGCCCGCATCCTGCAGCGCCTTGCCCAGGGCACGGCCCGTGGTGTCCCAGCCGCCACCGGGGTTGGCGGGCAGCATCATCTTCATGGCCGCCGCTTGCTGGGCCCAGCTGGCCGTGGGTGCCAGGCCTGCGGCAGCCAAAGCTGCCATGCTCTTCAAAAAGGTATCGCGTCGCATTGTTTTGTCTCCTGTCGATGGTTTCATCTCGGATGGATGCTGCAGAGACTCCGGCCCTGCGAGCCCAGCGCGATGATGAAGGTTTTGCCTGTCAAACAGCTGTCCCGCCATCACCGTGAAAACCCGCACCCGTCCTCACTCACAAGCCTACGGCGCAGTGCTAACGTCACCGCCATGCACATTCTTTTGGTCGAAGACGATCCCGCCATGCAAACCAGCTTGCAGCGCGCTTTAGCGCGCCGTGGCATCCATGTCAGCCTGTGTGCTGATGGCCTGCAGGCGATTGCCCAGTGGCAAGCCCTGCAGCCCGATGTCATGGTGCTGGACCTGAGCTTGCCCGGGCGTGACGGCCTGGAGGTACTTGCCGCACTGCGTGCGCTGCACGCCACCACGCCCGTACTCATCCTGACTGCCCGCAGCACCGTGGGCGACCGGGTACTGGGCCTGAATGCTGGTGCAGATGATTACCTGGCCAAGCCTTTTGATCTGGACGAGCTGGAAGCGCGCCTGCGTGCGCTGGAGCGGCGTGCCCATGGCGGCGGCAACCAGGCCCACCAGCCAGCCCATCACACCAGCTTTGGCACGCTGCGGCTGGATGCTGCCAGCGGCGCCATCTACCACCTGGGGCTGCCCATGGATTTCACGCCCAGGGAGCGCGCCCTCATGCAGGCACTGCTGGCACGGCCCGGGCAAGCGATTGCCAAGGAGCGCCTGTACGACCTGGTGTTTCCCGGTGAGGTGGATGTGAAGTACGAAGCCATTGAAGTGGTGGTCTACCGCCTGCGCAAAAAACTCTCTGGCACGGGCATGGATCTGGTCACGCTGCGCGGACTGGGCTATTTGCTCAAACCCACCGCAGCGGGTGCCGCGGCATGAGCACCCCTTCCCGCAAGCCCATCTGGTCTTTGCGCAGCCAGTTGCTGGTGGGCATTTTGCTGCCAGTGATTGCCTGCATCGCGCTGAACATGCTGTGGTCCTACCGCGCCTCGCTGCAGGCGCTGCACACCGCGTATGACCGCACGCTGCTGGCATCGGCCAAGACCATCGGCGAGCAGCTGGACGTGGACGGCTACGACGAGCACGCCCGCATCCACGCCCTGGTGCCGTATTCGGCGCTGGAGGCCTTCGAGGCCGACACCCACACGCGCTTGTACTACCGCGTGTCCAGCCTGGATGGGCAGCTGATCTCCGGCTTTGACGACCTGCCCTTTTGGCGCGGCACCATCCCGGCCCAGCCCCCCTACGCGGCGCTGGTGGACTTCTACGACAGCACCTACCGCGATCAGCCGGTGCGCATTGCCGTGCTGCTGCAGCCCGTGGCCAGCGCCACGGGGCGCAGCATGGCCGTCATCCAGGTGGCCGAAACCCTGCAGCTGCGCCACAACCTGGCCTTGAACCTGCTGACCGAGACCCTGTGGCAAAACGCCGTACTGCTGGGCCTGCTGGTGCTGACCATCATGATCGTCGTGCAGCGCGTCACGCGCGCCGTGCGCGAGGTGGGCCACGCCATCGGCCAGCGGCCGCACCATGACTTCCAGCCCCTGCAGCGCAACGCCGTGCCGCGCGAGCTGCAGCCCTGGATCGACGGCATGAACCGTGCGATTGAGCGGCTGCGCGATCTGCTCAGCCACCAAAAACGCTTTGTGCGCGATGCCTCGCACCAGTTGCGCACGCCGCTGGCGGTACTGAAGGTGCAGGTGCAGTCGGCCCGCCAGGGCGATATGCCTGCGGCCACGGCCTTGCAAGAAATTGAAGCCACGGTAGACCGCGCCACGCAGCTGGCCAACCAGATGCTGTCGCTGGCCAAGGTGGAGCAGTTGCGCCAGCAGCCGCAAACCGGCCAGCTGACCGCCTGGGATGCCATCGTGCGCGAGGTGGCGCTGGACCTGGCACCTTTGATTGCCGACAAATTGCTGGATTTTGAGCTGCAAGCCGACACCGCCATACCGCTGTGCGCCCACGAATGGATGCTGCGTGAGCTGGTGCGCAACCTGCTGCACAACGCCATCCGCCACGCCCCCATCGGCAGCGCCCTGCTGGTCACGCTGACCCTGCAGGCCGATAGACAGCACGCCTGCCTGCACATCATCGACCAGGGCCCGGGCCTGTCCGAAGAGTTGCTGCAGCGCCTGTACCAGCCTTTTTCAGCAGGCAGCGCCAGCACAGGCTCTGGCTTGGGGCTGGCCATTTGCCTGGAGATTGTGCAGGCCTTGCACGGCAGCCTGGATCTGCACAACCGCTACCAAGGGCCGCACATCATTGGCTTGCAAGCGGCGGCTTGCCTGCCGGTTGCTGCAGTCCAGTCGACCCCTGCGCAGCCCCCTGGCACTGCTGCCTTATAGCCATTTTCAAAAAATGGTTACAACGGGGTTTCTGCGCACGCCTGAGGGGGGCCGCGCCATCACTGCGCCGCACAGCTGGCGTTGGCGCTATGCATTGAGAAGCACTCTGCTGTAAGACATAAATTCCAAGAAAAACCAAGCCCATCCTACGCAAAGCGCTATCAAAAAATTAAGCAGAATGCCTGCCTCTCAAGGCATGCTGCATGCATGCACACAGCCTCCATAACATTCGATAGCACAGGCAGGAAACAGCAATGGGTTTAGCGCAGCAAAAAAACGCCGCACGGGTGGTGATCGTCGGCGGCGGGGTCGCGGGGCTGGAAATAGCCACCGCTTTGGGCAAACAGCGCCTGCCACACAGCGCCTCAGTGACCTTGGTCGACGCCGATTCCGCCCATGTCTGGAAGCCCATGCTGCATACGATTGCCGCTGGCACACGCGATCTGGCACAGCAGCAAACCACCTATCTGGCACAGGCCACCGATGCCCACTTTGCCTTCCAGCCCGGTGCCATGTCGGGGCTGGACAGAGAACGCCAGGAAATCATTCTGAACCCCATCATCACCGACGACGGGCGCGAGCTGGTGCCCGCGCGCCGCATTCGCTACGACAAGCTCATCATCGCCATTGGCAGCGGTGCCAACGACTTTGGCACGCCCGGTGTGCTGGAGCACTGCTACATGATTGATTCGCGCCGCAAGGCCGATGACTTCAACCAGGAAATTCGCCTGCGCATGCTGCGCAGCATGACCGATGGCAAAACGCTGCAAGTGGCCATTGTGGGCGGCGGCGCAACAGGCGTGGAGCTGGCGGCCGAGCTGGTGCAATTGTCCGAAAGCGCCGAAGCCTACGGCGCCCTGGGCAAGGCCGCCAAATTTCAGATCGTACTGATTGAGAGCGGCCCGCGCATTCTGGCCAGCTTCCCCGAAGAAATTTCTGCCGCCACCCAAAAACGCTTGGCCGCGCTGGGCGTGACGGTGCTGCTCAACCGCAAGGTGCAGGCGGCACAAGCCGATGGCTTGGTGCTGGATGGCGAAGAACTGATACCCGCAGGGCTGAGTGTGTGGGCCGCCGGGGTGAAAGCACCGGCATTTCTATCGACGCTGGGCCTGCCCACCACAAGGGGCCACCAGCTCATCGTCAACGATGACTTGCAAACCGCAGACCCCAACATCTACGCCGTGGGCGACTGTGCCAGCTACACCCTGCCCGGTGAAAGTACGCCACTGCCGCCCACCGCCCAGGTGGCCCACCAGCAAGCGCGCTATGTGATTGAGCTGCTGCCCAAAGTGCTGGACAGCACCCACGCCTATGCGGGCAAAGGCTTTGCCTACCGCGACTTTGGCGCGCTGGTGTCGCTGGCCAACTACGACGCCTACGGCTCGCTGGGTAAATTTGGACTGTTCAACGGCGGCCTGATCAAAGGGCGCATGGCCATGCTCAGCCACATCTGGCTGTACCGCTCCCACCAAGCACGGCTGTACGGCTTTTGGCGCGGCGGCCTGTTGTGGCTGGTGGACTTGATCAACTCCCGCCTGCGCCCCTGCATCCGACTGGATTGATACCACCATAAAAAAGAGAGCTGTCAGCGCTTTCTTTGACTGGATTTACGACTAAAAACACCGTAAAAACCAGCAAATACCAACGCTAACAGCTCTCTTTTTTAGTAGTTCAACGCGATCAACCCTGAGGTTTGCCAACTTCGCAGGCTTTGACTTTGCGCGCTCAATGCTCTGTGCAACTGAGCGTATGGGTGTATGGCGTATGGGCGTTGGGCCTTTTAAACGCTCTTGGTCGCCACGCCCGCCGCGCCAAAACTGGCCATCTCGCGCAAGATGGCGCAGGCGGCAGGCAGCAGCGGCCATGCCGTAGCAGCGCCGGAGCCTTCCCCCAGACGCAGTTGCCAATCCAGCAAGGCCTTGGCATGCAGCGCTTGCAGCATCAAAGCGTGCCCCGGCTCGCCGGAGCTGTGGGCATACACACAGCGCTGCAGCACCGCTGGCTGCAAGCGGCTGGCCACCAGCACGGCTGCGGTGGTGATAAAACCATCCACCACCACCACGCGGCGCTCGGCCGCAGCCTGCAGCACCGCGCCAACCATGGTGGCCACTTCCAAGCCGCCCATGGCAGCCAGCACCTCCAAGGGGTCGCTCACCTGGGCATGCCGTGACAGCACTTGCTGCAGCACAGCAATCTTGCGCTGCACGCCTTCGGCACTCAGGCCCGTGCCCATGCCGGTAACCTGCTCAATCGGCACACCACACAGTTTGGTCAGCAGCAAGGATGCGGTCGAGGTATTGCCAATGCCCATCTCCCCCAGCAGCAGCGCATTGCCCGGCAGCTTTTTGACCAGCTCTACGCCATTGCGAATCGCCAGCGCGCACTCCTGCTGCGTCATGGCCGGGCCTTGGCTGCAGTCTTGTGTGCCATAGGCCACTTTGCGGCGCCACAAACGGGGCTGTCCAGACTTGGGCAGCTTGTCTTCAGGGTCTTGCTCACGCACCGCAAAATCACGCGCCACGCCGCAGTCCACCACATTCAGCGCAATGCCATGTTGGCGCGCCAGCACGCTCACTGCAGCGCCACCGGCCATGAAGTTCTCCACCATCTGCCACGTGACATCCACGGGGTAGGCCGAGACCCCGAGCGCCGCCAGCCCGTGGTCGGCGGCAAATACCACCATTTGCGGCTGCTGCAGCACAGGGGCATCCGTGCCCAAGATGCAGGCAATGCGGTGCGCCAGCTGCTCCAGCATGCCCAGCGAGCCCACGGGTTTGGTCTTGTCGTCCAGCAAGGCCTGCACATGGGCAGCCAATGCAGCGTCTTCGATAGCAACAACTTCAGGAATCACAGGCAACATATCCACCTTCTCACAATCAACAAGGGCGCTACAGCGCTTGGCAGCAAGTATGCGCCCTGTGCCTGCCCTGGGTGGATGAACTTTCTCAACTCAGCAGTAAAAAACCCGGCCTGGGCCGGGTTTCAAAGTGCGCTGCAGGGCGTGTTTACTTGCCCATGGGCTCTACAGGCGGCATGGGCGGGTGCATCATGTTGTGGTGGGTCTGCGGCATGACCGCAGGCGCGGCTGGGGTTGCTGGTGATGCAGGCGCGGGCACCTGGTAGGTTTGTGTGTACTCGCGCAGTACACCACCGCCTTGCACACTGCCGGAGATTTGCGGCTGGCGCACGCGCTCCACGCAGGTCTGGCGATCCAGATCGGTTTTGAAAATCTCACAGCGGCGCAGCGCATTGCGCTCAAACTCGTTGGGCTGGCCTGCTCCGGGGTTGTGCGGGCCTGCACCGCGGCTGCGTTCGCCGGCTACTGCCGCTGCTTCGTGGTGCTGCGGGGTGGCATATTTGCCGTGGCCTGCTGGGTGATGCCCCTTGTGCTTGGGCATGACTTTGGGGTGGTCTTTGGGGCGGTGCTTGGGCATTTCCCCGGCAGGATAGGACTTCATGGCAGGCGCTGGCTCGGGCATGGGTGCGGGCTGGGTTTGTGCATGCGCAAGCGCACCGACAGACAGGGCCACAGCACACAAGGTCACGCGCAAGGAAGCGGTCAAAGGCAGTTTCATCAAAGTGTTCTCCTGAGATAACTGAGTGATGCCCCATCATGCGCGCCCTGCCTGCAGACAGGTATCGGTTCAGCCCAATAAGGCTTGCAGTCTCAGGCCTACAGCCCTAGCAATCACTTACATTTTGACGGTAAACCAGCGCTCTACGCCCTGCGCCATGCGGGCAAACACATCGTCCAGCGACGGGGTTTTTGCACCCCACAGCGCCTGCACCACGGCAGCGTTCTCAAACAGGCCATGCCAGTACGTGCCCCACACATTGCCTTGGGCGCTTTGCCACACCATGCCGGGCACGGGTTCATCGGCACACTGGGTTTGGCCAGCTTCCATGTCAGAACGCAACTGGGTCTGGCCATGGTGGATTTCATACACCTGCAGATCCACCCCTTGCAGCGCCGCCCATGCACCGCGCAATGCCGGCAGGTGCGCAGACACTCGGCGCACGGTCTTTTCACGCTCAAACAGTGTGACCAGAGGCAGCAGGCCCAGGCCGGCTTCGTTGCCATCCACGCCGTGCAGGTCAATCAAGGCTTCGCCCAGCATTTGCAGCCCCCCACAAATACCCAGCACGCGCTTACCCACCTTGGCATGGGCGGCTACGGCAGCATCCAGCCCCTGGTGGCGCATCCATTGCAAGTCAGACGCCGTGGCTTTGGAGCCCGGCAAAATCACCCAGTCCGCCCCGGCAATCTGTGCTGGCGAACGCGCCCATACCACGCGCACGCCGGGCACCTGCAACAGGGGCTGAAACTCATCCAGATTGCTGATGCGCGGATAGGCCACGATGGCAATCGTGGTGTGCACCGCCTGCCCTGCACCGGTGCTGCCCCGGTCATCAAACACGCCATCTTCTTCGGGCAGGCCATGGTCAAACTGCATCGGAATGCAAGCCACCGTGGGCACGCCGGTTTTGGCCTCCAGCATCGCAGGCGCCGGGGCCAGCAGCGCTGCATCGCCCCGGAACTTGTTGAGCACAAAACCCTGGATGAGGGCTTGCTCATCTTCGGGCAGCAGCGCCCAGGTGCCATACAGGTGGGCAAACGCCCCGCCCCGGTCAATGTCCGAGACCAGCAGGCAGTGCGCTTGGCAGTGCTTGGCCACGCGCATGTTCACCACGTCGCTGCCGTGCAGGTTGATCTCGGCGGGAGAGCCCGCGCCCTCAATCACCACCACATCGTTTTCGGCACGCAGCGCATCCAGTGCCTGCGCAATCTGCGGCCACACCTTCAAACTGCGCCCACGCCACGGCAGGGCACTGAGTTCTGCATTCGCCTGCCCCATCAGCACGACCTGGCTGCGCGTGTCCGCCTCGGGTTTGAGCAGCAGCGGGTTCATGCGCACATCAGGCACGGCACCTGCCGCCAGGGCTTGCAGGTATTGGGCTGTGCCGATCTCGCCCCACTGCCCATCGGGCGTGGCAACCACGCGCGCGTTGTTACTCATGTTTTGCGCTTTGAAAGGCGCCACTTTCAAGCCCTGGCTGCGGTAGTAGGCGCACAGCGCCGTGGCCACCCAGCTTTTGCCTGCGCCACTGCTGGTGCCTAGCACCATGATGCAACGTGCTGTCATGTCTTGGTTGTCAGGTTGAGCGGGCAGCGCTGTACCACCCGCAATCTTGGGGCCATCAGCATACGCCGGCCCAGCGCGCTGCTACGCGAGATGGGCGCACAGCGCTGCCTCAGGGAGTTGGTGGGCATGGCCGCCATCATGAAAGAAAGGTGAGCATCTTGCGCCCAGTGTGTGGGGCATGCAAGGTCATGGCATGCTGCGCCAGGCATGCTCCAGCGCGGCCTGTGAGGCCGGCGGTAGCACGCCCAAGCGCACATGGCCGGGTAGCCCAAAGCTTGCGCAGTCACGCAGTTTGATGCCCTGGGCACGCCAAGTTGCCAAACACGCCGCCATGTCGCCCACCGGCAGCCGCGCCACAAAGTAGTTGGCCTGATGGCCGGGCACCACCTGCCAGCCCAGCCGCGCGCACAGCGCCAACTGCTGGGCCTTCCAGTCACGCAACTGCTGCAGGCTGTGCGCCAGCCACTGCTGCACCTGCGGCGTCACCCACGCCTGCAGCATGGCCACACCGTGTGCGCCCACTACCCAGGAGGGCGCCAGCCAGCGCAGCGCCTGCAGTGCTTGGGCCGAGGCATGCACCGGCGCAATCGCGTAAGCCGCGCGCACACCGGTCATGCCCAGCGCTTTGTTCGGCGTCCACAACTGCCACAGGGCATCGCTGTCGCGCTGCGGCGCAGTGCCTTCCAGCCACAGCGGGCGGTAAGCGCAGTCCAGCACATGCCAAGCAGGCTCGCCACCCCGTGGCGCAGCGCTGTGCGGCCAGTCACCCCACATGGTTTCTGGCACCCCCAAGGGGCTGGATGGCTCACAAGCCCAGTGCAAGTGCGCTGGCGCTGCTGCTTCACCCTGCGCACTGCCACGTGGGTGTGCTTGCAGCCCCCATACCTGGGCGGCCTGCAGATAGTCGCCATAGTGGTGCTGAGGCAGCGTGATGGCCGTGGCACCGTGGCGCACGGCATGCTGGGTCAGGCGGTGTATCAGTTCACTGCTGCTGCCGCCGATCACGATGCGTTCCGGCGCCACGCCGTGAAAAGCCGCCAGTTGCGCACATACATCGGTGTAGTGCGGGTCAGGGTATTGCGCGCTGTGCGCCGCTTGCAGCGCCTGCACGGCTGCTGGGCATGGCCCGCAGGCATTGCGGTTGGTGGAAAAGTCATGCGCGGGCACGCCCAGCGCGTCGGTGCCGCCATGCACCATCAGGGTGTTTTCAGACAGCATCACCCACCCATGGCCACAGAATAATCGCCATAAAAACAATAGCTAGCAACGTAAGCAAAACCTGCACCCCAACCACTTTGGAGGCCAAACCCACTGCACGCTGCACATCGGTGGCCTGCGGGGCACGCCCTTGCGGGTTGAGCTGGTACACGCCGGGTTTCGACAGGCGCACCCCCAGCGCCTGCGCCATGGCCCCCATGGGCCAGCCGCCGTTGGGCGAAGGCGTCACCGCCACATCGCGCCGCAGCGCAGGCCAGGAGATGCCGCGTGCCACCAGCGCCAGCAACGCTGCCGTAATGCGCGCTGGCAGCCAGCTGAGCACATCATCTGCGCGCGCGGCCCATTTGCCAGCCCACTGCCAGTGGCGGCGTTGCGTGCCCTGCCCGCGCCAGCCGGGGTAGCCCCACATGGCGTCGGCCGTGTTGGCCAGGCGGTACAGCGCCGCACCGGGCAGCCCAAGCACGGCAAACCAGAACAGCGGGGCGATGACGGAATCGCTCAAATTCTCGGCCAGGGTTTCAATCGCGCTTTCACGCACGGTGGCGGCATCGAGTTGCGTGGTGTCGCGGCTGACCAGCCAGCTCAAGCGCTCGCGCCCTGCGGGCAGCGACTGCTGCAAGGCAGCTTCCACCGCCAGCACCTCGTCTTGGAGCATGCGCCACGACAGCAACGGCTTGAGCAACACCCCCACCACCAAGCCCTGCCACCACCATTGCGTGGGCGGCAGCAGCCACTGGCACAGGGCATAAATCACAAAAAAGAGAGCTGCCAGCGCACACCAGGCAAGCATTCCGTAGACAAATGCCTTGTAATCCCTGGTTTTCTCAACGCTGGGCGCTATGCATTGACCGATGCGACCCAGCAACTTGCCCATCAGCACCACAGGGTGCAGCCATACGGGCGGCTCGCCCCACAGGCGATCGAGCAGCAAGGCCACCAGCACCGCCAGGGCGGCGGCCATGATTTGCTGCGCCCAGAACAGGTGCGCAGCGCCCTCTGCGCCCCACCATTGGTACAGCCACGCCAGCGGGCTCAGTGCCACGGCCAGCACGGCCGTCAAATCGATACCGTTCATGGGCGCGGCGCGGCTTCAGGGTTCGTCGCCGCAGGCTGGCCCCAGCGCTCGTCAAACAGCATCTCTTGCAGCGGCGCACGGGTGGCCCATTTTTCTTGCTGCAGCATGGGCTCGGCGTAGTAGGCCTGCACCGGCCCCAGGCACACCACGGCCAAGGGGTAGCTGCCTTGCGGCATTTGCAGCAACTGCGCCAGCGCCACGGGGTCGTAAATGGACACCCAGCCCATGCCCAGCCCTTCGGCACGTGCGGCAAGCCACAGGTTCTGGATGGCGCAGGCGGCCGAGGCCACGTCCATCTCTGGCATGGTGCGGCGGCCAAACACATGGGCTTCGCGCCCCGGCGGCAGCGCCACAATCAGCACCTCGGCCGCATCCAGCACGCCTTGCACCTTGAGCTGCATGAAATCGTCCTGGCGCACGCCCAGCGCCTGCGCCGTCAGCACACGCTCTTGCTCGACCAGCGCATGAATGCCTTCGCGCATGCCGCGCGAGCGTATGCGAATAAAACGCCACGGCTGCATGAACCCCACGCTGGGCGCGTGGTGTGCCGCACGCAGCAGGCGCAGCAAGACGTCATCCCCCACCGTGCCGGGCGCAAAGTGGCGCATATCGCGCCGCTCATGAATGGCGCGGTACACCGCAGCGCGTTCCTCGTCGGAAAACGGCGTGGCCGCCACCGTCTGGTAGTGCTGCAGATCGTGGGGCGCGGGGTGGCTGGGGTCGTGGGCTTGGCTCATGCCTGCATTCTCAGTCTTCAATGCCGCGCTGTGCAGGAATGCCTGCTTTGAAGGCATGCTTGATCATCTGCATCTCTGTCACCGTGTCCGCCACGTCGATGATTTCCTGCGGGCAGCGGCGGCCCGTCAGGCACACATGCATTTCTTTGGGGCGCGCTTTCAAGGTGTCGAGCACGTCTTGCAGCGGCAGCCAGCCGTAAATCAGCGGATAGGTCACCTCATCGAGCACCACCAGAAAGTACTCGCCCGACAGGATGGCCGCCTTGGCCTTTTCCCAGCCATCGCGCGCCAGCTGGGCGGAGTGGTCCAGGTCTTTACTCTTCCAGCTAAAGCCGTCGCCCAGCCCTTCCACGGGCAGGCCCACTTGCTCGGCCAGGCGGTGTTCACCAAAACGCGCGGTCGGCACTTTCATGAACTGGAACACCTTGACCGCTTTGCCACGCCCTGTGGCGCGAAACGCCAGGCCAAAGGCTGCCGTGCTTTTGCCCTTGCCATCGCCGGTGTTGACAATGACCAGCCCGCGGCGCTCGCCCTCGGGTTTTTCATAAGGTTTTTCAGAAGGTGGTGTTTCAATTTGCATAGCTGTTAGCGCTTACCCAACAAGGGCTAGCGGCCGTTTATGTTCAAAATTAAGCAGACTTGGCAGCGGTGGGCAAGGCCATCCACATGCCCTCAATCTGGCGAATGCGGATGCGGTGCTCAAACACCGCCTCCAGTGCAGCGTGGGTGTCGCCAGCGTGCGTGGCGCCCTGGTGCAGCACCTGCCCGGCTTGCATCACCACCATGTGGTCGGACTGCAGGGCAATGCCCAGCTCGTGCAACACGCTGACCACGGTATGACCTGAAGCCACCAGACCCTGCACGGTCTCCATCCAGGCGCTTTGGTGCGGCGGGTCAAGGTTGGCCAGCGGCTCATCCATCAGCAGCACCTGCGCCTGCACCGCCAAGGCACGCGCCAGCAGCACGCGCTGGCGCTCTCCGCCCGACAGCTCACCCAAAGGGCGGTGGCGCCAGTCCCACGCCTGCGTGGTGCGCAGGCATTGCTCCACCACCGCATGGTCATGCGCACTGGGTGGCGCCAGCCACGCCTGGTGCGGCATGCGCCCCAGCATGACCACGTCGTAGCTGCACAGCTCTTGCGAAACCGCTTCGTTCTGCCCCAGCCACGACAAGGCCCGAGCGCGGGCTTTCACCGGCCAGTCGGCCAGCGGCTGGCCCAGCAGGTGCACCTGCCCACTCCAGCTTTTGCGCGGCTGCAAACCCGCCAGCGCGCGCAGCAAGGTCGATTTGCCCGCGCCATTGGGGCCAACAATCGCGGTCCACTGCCGGGCGGGCAGTTGTACGTCCACACCGTGCAGCAAACACTGCTTGCCCGCATGCACGCGCACATCGTGCGCTTGCAGGGCCACGGCTGCATGCGCTGGCAGAGCTTGGGGGGGTTGTTGCATGCCCATGGTCAACCCCTTATCTGCCGCGCGGCGTGGCCACGGTGCATCAGCCACAGCAAATAGCTGCCGCCCAGCAAGGCCGTCAGCACGCCCACGGGCAGCTCTTCGGGGGCCATCACCCAGCGCGCCAAAATGTCGGCCGCCAGCAGCACCACGCCACCCATCAAGCTGCTCAGCAGTGTGCTGCGCGCATGGCCTACGCTGACTATGCTGCGCACCAAATGCGGCGCAGCCAGCCCCACAAAGGCAATCAATC
Organism: Comamonas jiangduensis; assembly: GCF_030162955.1. Classification (NCBI taxonomy): domain Bacteria; kingdom Pseudomonadati; phylum Pseudomonadota; class Betaproteobacteria; order Burkholderiales; family Comamonadaceae; genus Comamonas; species Comamonas jiangduensis. Next base: position 152,471 of record NZ_JARXOV010000002.1, on the reverse strand, counting down.
CCGTCTGTGCCACGGCAGTGCCGGTGGCCAGTGCCATCACGGCAATCAAACCTGCGCGCATGGGCGCCAAGGGCAGCCCCAGGCTGGCGGCAGTGGATTCACCCAGGGTCAGCCCATCAAGCACGCGCGACAGCCCCCACGCGCACAGCGCGCACAGCGCCCAGGCGCCCAGCATCAACGCACACGAAGCCCAGCCGATGAAGGCCGTGCTGCCCAGTCCAAAGGCCTTCATCGGCTGCAAGATGTCGGGGTAGCGCAGCTCCAGCATGTCGCGCACCGCACCCAGCACCACGCCCACAACCACGCCCGCCAGCAGCAGGCGCAAGCTGTTTTGCACGCCCTGGGCCAGCATCAGCGTCAGCAACACGGCCGCAGCCGCACCGGCAAAGGCCATGCCTGTCATGCCCAGTCGCTGCAGCCATTCCATGCCCATGGCGGCTGTGCCGCTGAACACCATGGCCGCGGCCCCACCCAGCGCAGCCCCCGAGGCGCTGCCCAGCAAGTACGGATCTGCCAGCGGGTTGCGAAACAGCCCCTGCGCCACGGCACCGGCCAGCCCCAGCAAGGCACCGGCTAGCCACGCGCCCAGGGTGCGAGGCAAGCGGATGTCCCAGACAATTTGCTGCGCCACCGGATCGCTGTGCATGCGCAACACGCTCTCCCACCCGGTACTGCCCACACTGGCGCCCAGCAGCAGCAAACCACCGCTCGCGGCCAGCAGCAGCACCGCCAACCAACGGCTGCGCACCAGCGCTTGGGACAAATTGGCTTCAACCCGCACGGCGTGGCGCTTTCTCTGCCAGACAACGGGCAATGATGCGGGCCGCCTCATCCATGCGCGGGCCCGGGCGCACAATCACGCCCGACTCGCGCGCATCAAAGGCACACACCCGCTGGTGCTTGACAGCATCCAGCGTGTACCAGCCCGGATAGGTGTGCGCCACCTGCATGCTGTGGTTGCCCATCAAAATCACATCGGGGCGGGCACGCAAAATAAATTCTGGGTTCAGGCGTGGAAACGGCCCCATCTCATTGGGCACCACATTGCCCATCTGCATGCGCGTGAGCAACTCGCCGATGAACGATGAAGGCCCCGCCACAAATGGCCCACGGCTGACTTCAAAGTACACCTTGGCGCCGTGCACCCCCGCAGGCAGCGATTGCGCGGCGGCATTGATGCCCGCTTGCATGCGGCGCCATTCGCGCTCTGCCCCCTGCTCGGGTGGCAAACCCAGCAGCAAGCCAATGCTGTGCAGCACACGGTACACATCGGCTTGCGTGCGTGGTTCCAGCGCCACGGTGCGCAAGCCCAGGGCTTCTAGCCGATCCACCACGCGCGCAGCGTTGGACAGCAGCACCACGTCAGGCTTGAGCGCCACGATGGCTTCCACATTCGGATCCAGCCCGCCACCGAGCACCGGCAAGGTCGTCAGCAGGCTTTCAGGCCAGTTGGAATAGCGATCCACCCCGACTAATTTGTCGCATGCGCCCATAACGCAGACTGTTTCGGTCAGCGAAGGCAGCAGGCTCACGATGCGCTGGGGCTGCTGCGCTCTGGCAATCACACGCCCTCTTTCGTCTTTCAGGGCATTGGCAGGCACACCTGCTGGGGCACCCGCTGCATGGGCCACCCCCACCAGTGCAAGTGCTCCCACGCAGATCACTGCGCGCAGGCTACGGCGTAACAAAGCATTCATTTCAGTTGCAACGGCAAACCTGCCGCCATCAAAGTAGCGCGGCTGCACACACGTGCCACGTCTTGGTTCAAAGTGCCCAGTGCGTCCACAAAAGCGCGCACCTCGCGCCCCAGCGGAATGACACCCAGGCCGATCTCATTGCCCACCACCACCACCGGCCCGGGGCACTGCGGTAAAACTTCTAAAAACAAAGCACGTTGCGCTTGCCAGTCAAGGGCTAGAGCCTGATTTGGCTGATCTTCTGAAGCCGCCTGCTCGACGCTTTGCATCGGCATCATCCAGTTGGTCAGCCACAAAGTCAGGCAATCGACCACGACCAAGGTCTGCGCCTTGCTGTGCGCCTGCAAGGCTTGGCCCAGGTGCAGCGGCGCTTCCACAGTCTGCATGCCTGGCACGCGCAGCGCACGGTCGGCCTGGTGACGCGCAATGCGCGCTTGCATCTCCGCATCCCATGCCTGGCCCGTGGCGAGGTACACCGCATAGCGGCCTGCGCCCGCATCCACCCAATCGCGGGCAGCCTGCTCGGCACGGCGGGTTTTGCCACTTTTTTGGCCGCCCAAAATCAATTCTTGCCAGGGCTGCATGGCATGGGGGTTCATCAGATTCATAAGCGCCGCAAATTATGCCGTTGCAGCCACATCGGCCCATTGCACTGCCTCTGCGCCCAGCAAGGCGGCAATCGCGCGGGGGTGCGATGGAAACCAGGCGTGGAAATAGCTGGCGCAGATGCTGCCGTGCTGGTATACGGCTTCACCCTTGTCCGCCTGTACGCTTTGCCCTGCACGGCTGGTGCGCGCCACCTCGGCAGCAGCGCTGTCAAAACGCGAGTAGTGAAAGGTATGGCCGCGCAGTTGGCCGCCGTGCAGCACACATTCCTGCATGCCCAGCCCTGCCAAACGCGGCTGCATAGACGCAGTGCCCGGCAAAATGCCCCACATGGGCAAAGCCTCGCCTTGCGCCGTGTGAATGCTGTGCCCCAAGGCCAGCATGCCGCCACACTCCGCCCACACGGCCTTGCCCGCTTGCACATGCGCCTGCAGGTCAGCCTGCAAGCCTGTGTTGGCAGCCAGCTTGTGGGCATGCAGCTCAGGATAACCACCGGGCAACCACACGGCATCACATGCGGGCAAGCGCTCTGCGGCCAACGGAGAGAAAAACACCAGCTTCGCCCCCATGGCCTGCAAACAATCCAGGTTGGCCGGGTAGATAAAACTGAATGCGGCATCACTGGCTACAGCGACGGTGCGACCTTGCAGCCAAGGCTCAATCTGCGGCGTGGGCGCACTGGCATCCAGCGCAAACTCCACCGACCAGCGTTGCCAGTCTTCCCACGGCATTTGGCCCAATGGGGTATCCGCCAGCGCATCGGCTGCCGCATTCAGGCGCGCCATGGCATCGGGCAGCTCATGCGCCGCCACCAGGCCCAAGTGGCGCTCTGGCAGCAGTTGCGCGTCTTTGCCCTCGCCCATACGTTGCAATGCGCCCAGCCACACCGCAGGATCGCGCAAACTGGCTTGCAACATCTGTGCATGCATGCTGCTGCCCACCCGGTTGGCCAGCACGCCCGCCCACGGCACATTCGGCTGGTACTGCTGCATGCCCAGCACCACCGCACCAAAGCTGCCAGCCATGGCCGAAGCATCCATGACCAGCAACACCGGAATGCCCAGCTGGGCTGCCAGGTCGGCGGCTGTGGGGCTGCCATCAAACAAGCCCATCACACCTTCGATCAAGATCACATCGGCCTGCGCTGCCGCCGCATGCAGGCGTGCACGCACCTCGGGCATGCCGACCATCCAGCCATCCAGGTTGTGCACCGTGGCACCACTGGCCAGTTGGTGCCAGTAAGGGTCCAGATAATCAGGCCCGCACTTGAACACCCGCACACGCCGGCCTTGGCGCGTATGCCAGCGGGCCAGCGCTGCTGTCACCGTGGTTTTGCCCTGCCCCGAAGCCGGGGCCGCAATCAGCACAGCCACACAGGTGTGCACATCAGGGGGTGTCGTCATGTTACTGAGGTTCCCATTTCAAACCGACATAGAAAGCACGCCCTGCCACACCGTAGGTATCGGCCAGTTGGTAGTGCTTGTCCGCCAGATTGTCCACGCGTGCCAGCAGGGTCAGATCGCGCCCCAGACTACGGCTGGCATACAGGTTCCACAAGGTGTAGCCGCCCAGAGTCTTGCGGTTGGCCGCATCATCAAAGCGCTGGCTGTAAGCCTGCATCTGCGCCCCCAGATTCCAGCCTGCCAGCATGGTGTCCGCAGCCAGCACTGCATGGCGCTTGGCACGGCGTGCCAGCTGCTTGTCCAGGGTTTCATTGCGCGGATTCTGGAAATCCAGCGAACCACTCCAGCGCACCATACCGAGCTTGTAAGCACCAGCCAAAGTGATGCCTTCATACACAGCTGCCTGTACATTTTCATAGCAGCCACCCTTATTCGCACAGGCCCCCTTCCCCTCAACATACGTAATCAGGTTGCGCACACGGTTGCGGTAGGCAGTAGCCGAGAACTGCTGGCTGCCTTGCGCCCAGCGCACGCCGATCTCGGCATTACTGCTGTCCTGTGGGCGCAATCTGGCATCGCCATAGGCACTAAAGCGCTGGTACAGCGTGGGCACACGAAACGCTGTGCTGGTCGACGCATGTACACGCCACTGCGGTGTCAACGCATACGCATACGCAGCACTGCCTGTGGTCTTGCCATCAAATTCACTATCGACATCGTGGCGCGCGCTCAGCTGCAGTGTGTGCGCTCCCGACTGCATGCCCCAGCCCAGCGCCAGCGCATTCTGATGGCGCTGCCGCTGCTGTGGCGTGATGGAGGCATTCGTCAACTGATCCTCACGCCGCTCCAGTGTCGCGCTCCATCGGTGGATGCCTGCCTGCCACTCGTTCTGCCACAGATAATTGCGCAGCAGGGTTTTGGTCTGATAGGGCGAAGGCTGCGTCTCATACTCTTGGCGCGACTCCCCCAGCGACAGCTTGGTGCGATAGTGCGCACTCCACTGCGCGCTCCAGCTCAGGCCTGCGGCATTCAAAGAATTGATCGCACGATCATCCGCCTTGGAAGTGTCATACCCCACATTCGACGTGCTGTGCAGCAACGTGCCTTCCAGGCGATGGTCTGCATTCAACTGCAGCCCCACACGGGCACGTGCCGACTTACGCCGGTAGCCATCATCATCCGGATTGTCCTGGGGTCGGGTACGGGCACTGAATCCATCCGCCTCGGCGTACGACACACCCAGCGCGTAATCCACCACACCGTTTCCACCGCTGAGGCTCGCCGCACCGTTGCGGGTGCCGTAGCTGCCCGCCCCCACGCTGACCGAAGGGCGTGCAGGCCCCTCGCCCTTGCGGGTCAGGATCTGAATCACGCCACCAATCGCATCCGAGCCATACACCGCACCGGCTGGACCACGCAGCACCTCCACACGCTCAATAGCCTCCAGGGGCATGGCCTCCCACGGAGCACCACCAGAGCCGCTTTGCATATCCACCCGAATCCCGTCGATATACACCGCCGTAAATTCATTGCTGGCACCACGCAGGTACACGCTAGTGGTCGAGCCAGGGCCACCGTTACGCACCATCTCAACCCCTGGCAGACGCGAGAGCACATCCTCCAAGGCTGCGGCACCACTCAGATCCAGCGTCTCACGATCCACAATCGAGACATCTGCCAACGTATCCGACAACGGCTGTGATGACCGTGTTGCAGCCACCACAGTCTCCTCCATCACGACACCCGTGGCAGCGGATGACTGCGCGTAAGCACCCGCAGAATAAGCGCAGCACACCGCCAGCATGATGGAAGAATAAGCGCATGCAGGCGCGCAGGAACGGGCCTGTAAAGTATTGGAACGCATAGAACAAAATGCAAAATCACCCGCGCCAGCCTCCCCGCCAGCAATGGGTACAACGCACCTGACAGACAGATGCACCAATGTTGGCCGGTATCCGGGCTGGTTCCTCAACACCATCGCCTTCCCAAATGCTTGTTCAAGGCACTCAGTGGCTTATGAGATGGTGTGTGCGTTACGTGCTAACGCCAAGAACTCACCGTTGCGGGGGCAGCGCAGGCTAGGAAGTGCTGAAGGCCAGCATCTCCACCCTGCTTCTCGTTGAACTGCAACCTGTGAACCAAGTTGCGGGCACCAACATATAGGCGCTGATTCTAATCACCCAAAACACATCTCAAACAGTAGTGCCCCTCACGCCACGAATACTCTACTGACTTCTAAGCTGAGTCATTGACAGCTTGAAACAAGCTTTTGTGACCATAACCCGTGATCTGCCATAAATTTGCAATTCTCTCTGAGGGCGCGCCCTACAATTGCGAGCATCCATGACGACGACATCCATTCTTGACCCCGTTGCTGAGCGCGTCGAGCTGCTGCTAGCCAAGTACGAGGCTTTGGTGCAGACCAACCGCCTGCTTACCGAAGAAATTGAGGCTGTGCGCAAAGAGCGTGACTCCTTGCAATCTCGCCTCAAAGCAGCGCGCGCGCGCGTGGATGACTTGATCGAACGATTACCAGCCAACCGGGAGGCGTCTTGAGCCAGCTAGACACGCAAATCCTGCACCAACACTACGTGCTCTCCTGCCCAGATGGGCGAGAAGCACAGCTGTTAGAAGCTGTTGAGCGCGTGGATCAGCAATTTCAGCAGATGCTCGACACCACCAAGCTGCGCTCTAGAGAGCGTGTGGGTGTTTTGCTGGCTGTGAATTTGGCTTTTGAAAATTTGGAGCTCCGTCAACAACTCCAAGCCTTGCAGCAACAGTTAGCGCAACTGCAAGGCACCACGGATACAGCCCAAGCGGATGCTCAAGCAGAGCGCCTGCAAAACCTCGAGGCCCAACTGCATCAAGAGCATGCAGCCGCCCGCCAGCTCACCCTGCGCCTGGATGAAGCGCTAGCTCTGCACGAAAAACCCACAGCACCAACCAGCGCAGAAGCTGCCTTGCAAGACCTTGCTGCCCCACCCGAGGCAAAAGAAGTCGCCGAGAGCTTGGTCACCCATTTAGACAACGCGAGTGAAGTGGACTTGCCTTTCGCAGTCCCTGAAAACCAGTAAAATCAGAACCGTCTGCAATCCGCCGGGCTTTATATTGCCTTGAACCAATGCTCATTGAGCACGGGCTTGATACATTGCCTAGCAAGCGTGATCGTCTCGCGTCAGACGAACCCAACGCTAGGTTGCTCTCGCCCACCTGAACCCCCGGTTCAGGTTGAGGGCTCGGCGGTTTTGCAGACACCTTCTCGGCGCATCTGCCACATTCCCAAAAAATTAACGGCACCACACTGATGGCTTGTAGATCAAGTCCATCCACAGTGCCCATAGTGACGCCGCCACCAACATCAGGCCTGCTGCGCGTGTACCCCAGTCTGCACGCCAGCGCCCCACTCTGCCACTGAGCCAGCGCCAAGCCAGAGGTGCTCCTGCCAGCCACAATGCCCCACCGACGGCAAATGCCACCATGCTGACAGCACCCGCCCAGACAGCACCGCTTAAGGCGGCCACCAAGATAGCGGAATACAGCAGCCCACAAGGCATGAACGCCCAAGACATACCTGCAAAAAGCGCTCCACCGCGCATCGAAAGTACGGGCTGCACCTTCTGCCACATAGCCCGGCCAGCGCGCTCCAGCCAAGCTGGCTGCTGGCCTTGGAATAGCATCAACAGCCCCCAAGCCAAAATCGCCAAGTGCATCACCACCCACACCGGGTGCAAGGCAGAAGTTTGATCAGAAAACCATGCTACCTGCTCCATGGCAAAAGCAGAAATGGCTCCTAAGACACCGTAGCCAGCCAGACGGCCCATATGGAATTGAAGCGCACTCCAGTTCCATACCGTGGTGTGCCGCGACAACTTGCCGTGCATTTGCACCGCCGTGCCATGGCCTTGAATGACGGCATGACAAGGGGCTGCACACATGGCAAGACAATGGGGCCCCCCCACGAGCCCCATAAAGAAAGCGGTCCAAAGCAAAGAAAAAGTCATAGGGATCAGATGATCCGCGAGAACCTGGCTCTGTTGCGGTCTGCTTGCAAATAACGGTCAAAGACCAAGGCTACGCCGCGCACAAAGAACCAGCCCTTGGCAGTCACCGTGAGGCAGTCGTCCGTAATTTCTACCAAACCTTCGTCTTGCTGCGCAGCCAAAGCTTCGATTTCAGCAGCAAAGTACTGCTTGAAATCAATCAGCCAAGCGCTGTTGATAGATTCAAAAAACAGCTCGCCCTGGCACATGATCGTCATGATGACGGCACGGCGAATCGTATCGTCGCGGGTCAACGCGAGCCCACGGACAACAGGCAGCCGCCCTTGATCCAGAAGGTCGTAATACTCTTCCAGCGTCTTGGCATTTTGGCTGTAGGTTGCACCCACGCGACCAATCGCGGAAACGCCCAAGGCGATCAAATCGCAGTCTGGCTGCGTGCTATAGCCTTGGAAATTACGGTGCAAGCGACCTTGGCGTTTCGCAATCGCCAATGCGTCTTCCGGCAACGCAAAGTGATCCATTCCCACATAAACGTAGCCAGCTTCAATAAAGCTTTCTATGGCAGAAGACAACATACCCACCTTGTCGGGGGCTGATGGCAAGTCTGCTTGCAAGATACGGCGCTGTGGCTTGAAGCGCTCTGGCAAGTGCGCATAGGCATACAGCGCAATACGATCTGGGCGCAACTCTGTCACCTGTTTGAGCGTGCGAGCAAACGATTCGGGATTTTGCTTGGGCAAGCCGTAAATCAAATCCACATTCACCGACTGAAAGCCCAGTTCGCGCGAAGCAGCCACCAAATCAAACACCTGCTCCGCAGGCTGCTCACGGTGCACCGCTTTTTGCACTTCCGGATCAAAGTCTTGCACCCCAAAGCTCAAGCGGTTAAAGCCTATTTCTTTGAGCACTGCCAGGCGTTCACGCGTCACTGTGCGTGGATCAACTTCGATCGAGTACTCACCCGCCGCCTCAAACACAAACCGCTCACGCAGCATGCGCCACAGGTTACGCAGCTCATCGTCTGTCAAGAAAGTGGGCGTGCCGCCTCCCACGTGGAACTGGCTCACAACCTGCCCACGACCACAGTGCTGCAGATGCAAATCAATTTCGCGCTCCAAATAGCGCATGTATGTCACAGCACGTTCATGGTGCTTAGTGATGATCTTGTTGCACGCGCAGTAGTAACACAGGGAGTCACAAAATGGAATGTGCACATAGAGCGACATCGGCTGGTTTACAGCAGCTGCAACTTTGCGCTGCTTCAACGCCAAGATATAGTCACTATCACCAAACGCCTCCACAAACCTATCCGCAGTGGGATAAGAGGTGTAGCGCGGGCCTGGCACGTCATAACGACGCAAGAGTTCGGGGGTGACGACGGTCATGAATGAATCTTTTCCTTGATGACCATACTTTGCAACAATCGGCCACGTTTATCCTTGACGTGAATCAAGAGGTTGATGTACAAGGAATGTCACAATTTGAGCGACATCATTCCTTACTCCTTCGAGCTATCCCATAGTCTCTTATCTGATTTTTTAACTGCACAAGTCATCTTCTTACACAAGACTCTTGGGCTTTCGAGTACATGACTCCTCCAACCATCAAAGTTACCTGCTCCAACTGCAATTTGCGTGAACTCTGCATGCCCATGGGCCTGAATGAGCAACAGTTGCAGCGCATCGATGACATTGTGGCTACCCGCCGCAAAGTCAAACGCGGAGCAACACTGTTTCGCAACGGAGAAGCATTCACATCGCTGTACGCCATTCGCACGGGCTTTTTCAAAACCTGCGTGGCCACAGAGGATGGTCGCGACCAAGTGACTGGCTTCCAGATGGCTGGTGAAATCATTGGCCTGGACGGCATCGTCAATGACCACCACACCTGTGATGCCGTAGCACTGGAAGATGCCGAAGTCTGCGTCATGCCTTTTGACGGATTGGAAGAAATTTCGCGTGAAGTGACGGCCTTGCAAAGCCATGTGCACAAGGTCATGAGTCGCGAGATTGTGCGTGAACACAGCGTCATGCTACTGCTGGGCAGCATGCGTGCCGAAGAGCGCTTGGCTGCTTTTATTCTGAACTTGGTACAACGCCTGCATGCACGCGGTTTCTCCTCGTCTGAACTGGTGCTACGTATGACACGCGAAGAAATTGGCAGCTACCTGGGCCTGAAGCTTGAAACAGTCAGCCGCACCTTCTCCAAATTTGTGGAAGAAGGCATGGTTGAGGTGAAACAGCGCCACGTGCGCATTTTGGACACTGCTGCACTGCAGCGCTTGGTCAACAGCCAGCACGAGTGCAACAAGTAAGCGCTCTGGCTTTCCCATAAAAAAACCTCCCAAGCCTACGCTGGGAGGTTTTTTTATGGGCGGTTTTTTATGCCGCGACTGCCACAACACTATCTTCGTTACATGCTAGGCTGGGCGTTCACTTCTGAAGCAGAAATAGACAGCAAAACCGTCAAATATCCAGCAACCACAAAAACCACCCAAAAAGCAAAAAAGGCCAGGGTATAAATCGCCGTGCGAGATAGCTCAATCCCTTGCCCCAGCCACAACATATCGTGCGGGTCGAATGCGGCAAACACCAGCATTTCCATCACACCAGCTGCCAAAAAAGCGGGCCAAACAATCCACATTAAACGTCGTGTCCACATGTGCACTCCTTTGCGTGAATCATGTGGACATTGTGAGCACCATTCCCAACCAGGCTGCGTGGGACAAACGCTAAATAAAAATAATAGCTGCCAGCGCAATATTCACAATGACTTGTGCATTAAAAGCACTTGAAGTCAGCATATTTAAAGCGCAGGCAGCTACTTTTTTTAAAATAAACCGTTATTTAGGTGCCAGATTGGGCAAATCAGCATCGGGGGTTGTCACATGGTTACGCGCAGCACCCGCTGGCGCCAAGCTCTTTTCGATGTGGCGCAGTTCCTGGTTGATATTCAGGCCCTTTTGGTAGTAATCGTTGTCCACAACGGGATCCGCGCCATTCATGGCAATCATGGCCGTCGCAATACCTGCCACGACCACCACGGCAGGCCCTGCGAACACCAACCATACGTGGCCATATTTCCACCAAGGACCTGATGGCACTTCCAGCTTTTTTGCTACCTGAGACATAACCCACTCTCTTTCCATCAAACGCAGTGTGCAAGCACTCAGTCTTGCACACCAACAATGCTGCGTTCTTAGCGAGGCACTAAGAAAACTGATTTTTCAAGCACATGGCCTTTGCCACTTTGCGCCGTGATTTCAAACTCAATAGGATGTGAACCAGGTTCAGCAGTTCCATACGGAATTTGTACACGCACGGCGACACCGCGCGTTTGGGCGGAGTCCACGTCCACGGTAGTGCCTTCTGCCATCGCAATGCCCTCCAGCCCCTTCACAGCAACGCTATAAGTTTGGGCTTGCTCCGTAGCATTCATCACCTGCAAACGATAGACATTCTCCAGCTTGCCACCGGCCACAATCCGCGCCAACGATGCACGATCCCGAATCACATCAACCTTGAGGGGCTCTCGCACCGCCATACTAAAGACCATGGCCGACGTCAAACCTACCAAAATCATGGTGTAAATCAGCACGCGGGGACGCGCAATACGGCGCCAAATTTGCGCGCCGGTCCAGCCTTGGCTCACCGCGTTTTGTGTCGTCAAGCGTATCAACCCACGCGGATAGTGCATGTTGTCCATCACGTTGTTACATGCATCCACACACAAGCCACAACCGATGCATTCGTACTGCAAACCATCGCGAATGTCGATTCCAACCGGGCAGACCTGTACACACAACTTGCAGTCGATACAGTCGCCCAAGCCTTGGGCTTTGTAATCCAGGTCTTTTTTGCGAGGGCCACGGTTTTCACCACGCTTGGCGTCATAGCTGACGACCAATGTATCTTTGTCAAACATCGCGCTTTGGAAGCGCGCATAAGGGCACATGTACTTGCAAACCTGCTCACGCATGTAGCCCGCATTGCCATACGTCGCAAAACCGTAAAACAACACCCAGAAAATCTGCCAGCCGCCTTGGAGCGCCAGCAACTCTCCACCCAACTCGCGGATAGGCACAAAGTAGCCTACGAAGGTAAAGCCCGTCCACAGCGCCAAGGCAATCCACAAAAATTGTTTGAGGGTTTTGCGCCAGATTTTTTCCAGCGTCCAGCCACCTTGGTCCAAGCGAATACGCGCACTGCGGTCACCCTCGACCTTGTGCTCGATCCACATAAATATTTCGGTATATACCGTTTGTGGGCACGTAAAGCCGCACCACAAGCGCCCGGCCACCGCAGTAAATAAAAACAGCGACAGCGCACTGACAATCAGCAAGGCCGTCAGGTAAATGAAATCTTGCGGATACAGCACGTAGCCGAACAGATAAAAGCGTCGCGCACCCAGGTCAAACAGGACCATTTGGCGCTGGCCCCAATCCAGCCACGGCAAACCATAAAAAATCAGCTGCGTCAGCCACACCATGGCCCAGCGCCAGCTCATAAAACGTCCGCTGATGGAGCGCGGATAAATCTTCTTGTGCGCTTCAAAAAACGATATGGTTTTTTCCTGGCTATCCGCTTTGATAGGAATGATTTTTTGCGGTTTTTTTTGCTCGGAACTCATGAGTCAAACTCCCTAAATCGCACCAAAGAAAAAGGCGGCACACAGTGCCGCCTTCACGATCGCCACAACGATCAGTTGGTTGCTCCAGGCTTGCTATTAGACAAGCCCCAAACATAAGCAGTCAAAACGTCAATCTGCGCAGGAGTCAATTTCTTGTTCTGTGCAGGCATTTCGTTCATCTTGCCGTTAGTGATGATGTCCACAATGGCTTGCTCACCCCAGCCATGCAGCCAGATATCATCGGTCAAGTTAGGTGCACCCAGCATGGTGTTGCCCTTGGCATCCGTACCGTGGCATGCCGCACACGCGGTGAACTTGGACTTGCCCAAAGCAGCCTTCAAAGAGTCATGGGGGCTGCCCGACAAGCTCATCACGTAGTGCGCTAAGTTACGAACATCATCAGGAGTGCCGACCACTTCAGCCTGAGGCGGCATCATCGCCACACGGCCTTCAGTAATGGTTTGCTTGATGTTTGCAGGCGCGCCACCATGCAGCCAGTCCCCGTCGGTCAAGTTAGGGAAGCTCTTGCTGCCGCGAGCATCCGAGCCGTGGCACTGGGCGCAGTTGTTCATGAACAAACGCTCACCAACAGCCATTGCTTGGCTGTCTTTGGACATATCTTCCGAACTCATGGCTGTAAAGCGCGCATACAGAGGCTCCAACTCTGCATTTGCTTTTTCAACCTCTGCCTGATATGCACCCACCTGGCTCCACTGCATCTTGCCAGCATAAGAGCCCAAACCTGGGTATGCCAGCAAATACAGCAGGCTAAAGACAACAGTGATCACAAACATCCAGACCCACCAACGTGGCATCGGGTTGTTCAATTCGCGCAGGTCTTCGTCCCACACGTGGCCAGTGGTGTTATCGCCGTCAGCCACAACCTTTTTACGGGCAGTGATGATAAGCAGTACCAAGCAAGCAATGATGCCCACCACAGTAATGCCAGCGACGTAGACCGACCAGAAGTTATTTACGAAATCGCTCATGGGATGTTCTCGTTCTGGATGGGGAATCAGTCTTGTTGAAACGGCAGCTGTGCCGCTTCGTCAAAACGCTCCTGATTGCGGCGGGCATACGCCCACCACCAGATGCCGATGAACAGCGCCATCGATACCAATGTTGCAACAATGCGCATTGTGGTGATGTCCATAGCCCTATCCTTTTTACTTAAGCGCTGTACCCAGACCTTGCAGGTAAGCAATCACTGCTTCCATCTCAGTCTTACCCTTGATTTGCTCTGCAGCACCGGCGATTTGCTCATCGGTGTAAGGCACGCCAATAGTGCGCAAGGCCGTCATACGCTGAGCAACTACCGTATGGTCAACCGTATTTTTGTTGAGCCAAGGGTACTCAGGCATGTTCGACTCGGGCACCACGTCACGTGGATTGTTCAAGTGGATACGATGCCATTCATCGCTGTACTTGCCACCCACGCGGTGCAGGTCAGGACCTGTACGCTTGGAACCCCACTGGAAGGGATGGTCGTACACGAACTCACCCGCCACCGAGTAGTGGCCGTAGCGCATGGTTTCTGCTCGGAAAGGACGGATCATCTGCGAGTGGCAGTTGTAGCAGCCCTCGCGGATATAAACATCACGACCCATCAACTGCAAAGGCTGGTAAGGCTCTACGCCTTGCACAGCTTCTGTCGTAGATTTTTGGAAGAACAGCGGAACAATTTCCACCAGACCACCCACAGCCACTACCAGCAAGATCAAAACGATCATCAAGAAATTGCTGGTTTCGACCTTCTCGTGGGTGAACCCTTTGTTGTTGTTTGCGGACATTTTTCAGGCTCCTCGTACTTAGGCGTGAGCAGGGTTAACGGCAGGCACTGCCACCTTCACAGAACGACCCGAAGCCACTGTCTTCATAACGTTCCAAGCCATGATCAACATGCCAAACAAGTACAACAGACCACCGATCACACGGATCACATAGAAGGGGTAAGAAGCCTTCACGCTTTCCACAAAGGTATAGGTCAAAGTACCGTCAGCATTCACAGCACGCCACATCAGGCCTTGCATCACACCGGAGATCCACATCGCGGCGATGTAGAGCACGATACCGATCGTGGCCATCCAGAAGTGCAGCTCAATCGCAGACTTGGAGTGCATTTCGGTTTTACCGAACAAACGCGGGATCAGGTAATACAAAGAGCCCATGGTGATTAAACCCACCCAGCCCAATGCACCAGAGTGCACGTGACCCACGGTCCAGTCGGTGTAATGCGACAGTGCGTTCACTGTCTTGATCGCCATCATCGGACCTTCGAAAGTGGACATACCGTAGAACGACAGCGACACGATCAGGAAGCGCAGGATGGGGTCTTCGCGCAGCTTGTGCCATGCGCCAGACAGCGTCATCACACCGTTGATCATGCCGCCCCAAGAAGGTGCCAACAAAATCAGTGAGAACACCATACCAACGGACTGCGTCCAGTCAGGCAGCGCGGTGTAGTGCAAGTGGTGAGGACCTGCCCACATGTAAGTAAAGATCAGCGCCCAGAAGTGCACGATCGACAGGCGATACGAGTAGACAGGACGGCCAGCTTGCTTAGGCACGAAGTAGTACATCATGCCCAGGAAACCTGCGGTCAAGAAGAAGCCCACCGCATTGTGCCCATACCACCACTGCACCATCGCGTCTTGCACGCCGGCATAAGCGGAGTAGCTCTTCATGAAGCCTGCAGGAATAGCAGCACTATTCACTACGTGCAGCAAAGCTACGGCGATGATGAAGGCACCAAAGAACCAGTTAGCCACATAAATGTGCTTAACCTTACGTGTACCAACCGTGCCAAAGAACACAATCGCGTAAGACACCCACACCAAAGTGATCAAGATGTCGATAGGCCATTCCAGTTCAGCATATTCTTTGCCCGAGGTAAAACCCAAAGGCAAGCTAACAGCTGCAGCCACAATAACCAACTGCCAACCCCAGAAGGTAAATGCAGCCAACTTAGGCAAGAACAACGTGGTTTGGCAGGTACGCTGAACCACGTAGTAGCTGGTTGCGAACAAGGCGCTTCCGCCGAACGCAAAAATTACCGCGTTTGTATGCAATGGGCGCAAGCGACCAAAGCTAAGCCAAGAAATACCGAAGTTGAGTTCGGGCCAAGCCAATTGGGCGGCGATAAAAACGCCGACCAACATGCCTACTACCCCCCACACGACGGCCATGATTGAAAACTGCCTAACTACGGTATCACTGTAGTGTGCAGCACTAGTTTTTAGAGAATCCATCGGGCACCTCTTAATATGCAGTCGAAAGTGTTCACTGTTATGGTTTTTTCGTTGTTGACAAACATCAATCGTCTCGAAGAATGCGCTCTGCCTCTTGCTCGACGCTCTCAAATTGGCCGCGATAAATTGCCCACCACAGACCACCTGCAATGAACAACACCAAAATCACGGACAAAGGAATAAGTAGATAAAGAATTTCCACGGAATGCCCTTTATTTAGCCAGAGCCACCACGCCAGGAGTCTGCAAAGACGTGCTTGCGCTCAACTGCACAGCGGCGAATGTCGAAGGTTTGGCCAATCGCGCCGCATTCAGAACCACCAATAAAGAGCTCAAAGCCATCCCAAGCCCTGCCAGCCACGCCGGCATAAGCCCCATCATGGCCAACGGAATAGAGGCAGCGTTATAGAACGCTGACCAAAACAAGTTTTGACGCACAATGCGCAAAGTTTTGCGGGCCAGCAATATGCTTTGCAACACCAACTCTAAGTTGTCACTCAACACCACAAAGTCAGACTTTGCCTGGGCCAAAGGTACCGCCTTACCAAAAGCAAACGACGCATCCGCTCCCGCCAAAACCGGCCCATCGTTGAGACCATCCCCTACCATGCCGACACGATGGCCCGCCTGCTGTGCAGTGAGGATGGTCTTGAGCTTAGTCTCTGGCGAACACTCAGCGTCATAGCGCTCAATACCGAGCTGTGCAGCAATACGTGATACCGCTTGACGCCCGTCACCAGACAGCAACTGAACATCAACTCCGCTTTGCTGCAAAGCAGTCACCACCTGCTGAGCCTCTTTACGCACACTCTCATTGAGCTCAAAGAATGCGAGCGAACGCACTTCTTGAGCCGATATTTCTTGCGCCAAATAGACGGCCTGCTTTTCACTGCACAACTGCCCTGTTCCAGCAAATTTTTGCGATCCAAGGCGCACCCACATGGAAACCGCCGCATCGTTCGCTTTTTGAACCTGGGCACGCAGTCCTTGCCCACTGATTTCCTCTAACGACAAAACCTGCCACTCAGCAGCAAGGGCCACACCAAAGCCAGCAACTGCTTTAGATACAGGATGACGAGATTGCAGAGCAATCGCAGCCGCCAATCCTTGCCAATCCTTCGCTTTAGACTGATTGAGCACTGCCATTCCAGAGACTTCCATCCCGTCCTTGGTGAGCGTGCCCGTCTTATCAAATACCAAGGTATCAATGGATGCCAGCGCCTCCAAGCCCTGCAAATTGCGCACCAACACCCCTTGGCGCGCAAGAGTACCAGCTGATGTGAGCATGGCCACCGGAGTTGCCAAAGAAAGCGCACATGGGCACGTCACAATCAGTACCGAGGCAGCTACCATCAATGCCTGCCCTGGACTTTCTGACCACCAATACATGGCTGAGGCAGCAGCTAATACCAGCACCACAATCAAGAAAGGTGCGGCAACTTTATCTGCCAATTGAGCCAAGCGCGGCTTCTGCGTGGATGCACTCTCCATCAGATCCACGATCTGTGCAAACTTTGTCTGCCCACCTACGTGCTCAACCTGCAACTCCACAGGTGCCGTCAAGTTATAGCTGCCTGCGATCACTCGCTCGCCCTCGCCACGCGAGACCGGGCGAGACTCCCCCGTTAGCAACGCCTCGTCTGCTTGCGTACGCCCAGCAATAATCAGCCCATCCGCAGGAAACGCTTCTCCAGGCAAGACGCGCAAAACATCACCCACACTTATTTTCCGCAACGGCACTCGTATAAAACCACCATCAGGCTGACGCTGCTCAACGCTATCAGGCAAACGGTTTAATACAGCATCCAAAGCCCCTGCCGTACGATCACGCAAACGAATTTCCAGCCATCGCCCCGTTAACAAAAAGCAGACGAACATGGTCAAAGAGTCGTAAAAAACTTCTTTACCAAATATCCCGGTTGGCGCGAACGTACCTATCGAGCTGACGATAAAGGTAATGATCATGCCCAGAGCCACAGGCATATCCATGCTGACTCGAAACTGCTTAAGGTCACGCCATGCGCCACTAAAGAATGGGCCGCAAGCAAAAATCAGCATGGGAATACAAATCACCCAAGAGGCCCAGCGCAAAAGCCGCTCGTACTCCATGAGTAAATCATCAGGATTGGCGCTATAAGAAGGCCATGCATACATCATGACTTGCATCATGCAAAACGTTGCCAACAGCCAGCGCCACAGCGCCTTTCTATGCTGCGCTTGGCGTAATTCACGCGCCAAAGCATCGTTAGCAGGCACCGCTTGATAGCCTGCTTTTTCAATGGCCTTGATCCATTCCGATGGCAACACTTTGTCAGGTGACCAGACAACTTTGGCGCGCTTAGCTGCTGCACTGACCTCTACCTGCTGCACACCTGGCACAGCACGTAAAGCATCTTCAATTGTTAACGCACACGTTGCGCAGTACATGCCATCCAGCGCAACTTGTGACTCCCAGACTTCGACATCCTCAGGCGGAACCACTTGAGCACCCTGCTCGCCATACGGTTTACCAAAACTTGCCCATTCACCGGGATCATCAAGCAGGTGCAACTCGCCTACAGCAGTAGAAGCAGAATTTAGGCAAGATGAATCAACCCTCTCTAAATCCAGAGACGGCTGTTGGGAGTTTGCAGACATGGCCGCAAGCGTATCCACAAACACCCCAAGTATCTTGATGTGCATCAAGAACCCTTTACACCACTCGCCTAAGCTCTAGGCATCACACTCCCTTAATAAAAACTTGGAGATCAAATATGTACGAAAAGATTCTGGTTGCAACTGATGGCTCCCCTCTGTCCGACAAGGCAGTCAGCCATGCGATGGACTTGGCCAAACTCACTGGCGCTTCGCTGATCGCCCTGAAGGTCATTCCTCGCTACCCCCGCAGCTACCTAGAAGGCGGCGCAACCGTTGAGCTTTCGGAAATTAAGCGCATCGAAGCACAGTGGACCGAACAGGCTCAAGCCGTGCTGGACAAAATCAAAGCCGATGGCAAAGCAGTTGGCGTAAAAGTCAAGACAAGCATTGCCAAGTCTGACTTGATTGCGGAGTCCATCATTGCAGCAGCCGATAAGCAAAATGCAGACCTGATCATCATGGCTTCGCACGGCCGCAAGGGTATCAAGCGCCTGCTGCTGGGCAGCGAGACACAACATGTGCTCACACACTCTCAAGTGCCTGTACTCGTGCTACGTTAATTCGGCAAAACCCAAAAAAAGGATCCTTAGGATCCTTTTTTTATTTATAGCGCCTTAGACCAACTGAGCAATCAAGCAACTGTTTCATGCTGCGAAATGCGCTGCGCGCGCCAGTAGCGTTCCTTCTGAATTTTCCCCGCAGGTGTAAATAGCAGCACAGCCTGCTACGAAGGCAGTTTTCGATACCCAGCCAAAAATTTCAGGCACACAAACCACGACCACGGGCAAATGTTGCACGATGGCTTGCTGGACATCTGCTTGCGCAGCATTCACGGAAATTTCGACACATTCACAATCGACTGCGCGAGCTGCTGCACAAATTGCCGCCCGTGCCTCCTCACTCTGCAGAATGAGCAACACAACACTACCGTTACTCACTGGAACGCTTTGGAAAAGCCGGGAAATAGGCTGTACGAAAGATCGCCACTGCGCAGAGACTTGAATACGAGGCATCACATCAGACATTGGCGTATTGTGCAGCCGTAGACCCGCGTCCATCCATCAAAAAATTGGGGTTCGTTTTTCCAAGAATGCGCCAATCCCCTCGCGGTGCTCTGCCGAATTGGCATACGCATAGGGAGTCGGCACCGGACGACCACTGGCCAAACTACGCATGGTCTGCTTGTTCAAGCGCGCAGCTTGCGGAGCCAAGCTGGCAATGCGCGAAGACGTGCGCGCGACCTCAAGGGGCAACTGCTGTCCACTCAATGGCTGAGCACACCAGCCAATCGCGGCCATTTCATGGGCAGAAAAAACGGCCGCCTCCAACAGCATGCGTCTAGCGGTATGGCCACCAAGTGCCGATGCTACCAACTGCAACTCTTTTGGGGCCATGGGGAAGCCAAGTTTGGCAATCGGCGCACCAAACCTAGCGGTTTCAGCCGCCAAACGCACGTCACAGCAGCTGGCAATTTCCACCCCTGCCCCCATGCACGCCCCTTGAATACTCGCTATGACTGGAACGTCACAGGCCAAGATGGCATTCAGCCCTCCCCATACATCATCTTCATGGAAAGCAGCCAAAGTAATGGGATCAAAACGGAACGCCGGATATTCCGAGATATCACCGCCCGCGCAAAAAGACTCACCCTGCCCATAAATCACAACGCAACGAGCGGCAGAGTTGTTGTGGATGACCTCAAAAACAGAACGCAACTCCCGCCACATCTTGCGCGTCATTGCGTTCAGCTTGCCAGAATTCGTGATTGCGACTTCGACAATCCCGGTAGGTTGCCCTTGCTCATCCACACCATGGTGCACAGCGATTTGATCGTTCACCTTAGCTCTCTTCAGTATTTTTTAGCCATTGCTGTTTAAACCCTATGCTTTTGAGCCGTTGCGCCCACTGCAAAGTTTCTTGCCGAACCATGGCTGCGAATTCCTCACCATAGAGATCGCCCCAGTGAATGCCCATGGTTGCCAAATTATTTTGCAACGTGGCATCGCGCCCCATCTGCATGAACACGGCCTGCATTGCCTGCGCCTGTGCATCCGTCAACTGACTGGGTGCAAACAAACCATACCAAGTCACGCTATCCAGCGCATGCACGCCCATCTCCAGCGCACATGGCACATCAGGCAAAAGCGCTACGCGCTGGCGCCCCGTCACCAACAAGGCCTTTAATCGACCTGAGCGCACATGCGGCAGACAAGATATCAACCCATCTACCATCATGTCTACCGACCCCGCCAGCAAATCTTGCAAAGCAGGGCCTGCACCACGAAAGTGCACAAAATCAAAGCGCAGCGATTCTTGATACCTCAGGATTTCTGCAGAAACATGGCTGGAGGATCCAACTCCCGCTGTAGCCATGCGATAACGCATCGGCTTGCGCGCCAAGTCTGCCAGCCACTCCATGGCCGTCCGCACTCGAATACGTTCCGGATTGATCACCACCACCTGCGGCACCAGAGCCACCAGCGCCAAGGGGCGCAAATCTTCAATCAGATCAAAATCTTCATCCACGCTGAGCGTTCTGGCTACTGCAAGGTGGCTGCCACCAATAAAAATGTTTTGTCCATTCGCCTGCGCCTTGGCAGCAAAGCTGGCCCCCTGCACCCCTCCTCCGCCACCTTGGTATTGCAGGCGCAAAGATTGCGCTGTGGTGCGTTCAAACGAGAGTGCAACTTGCTTGGCCAAAATCGCACTAGAGCCCCCGGCAGGAAAGGGAACGATCAGATTGACAGCCTGACTGGGCCAGTCCACGCTGTGACGACGTGTCTTTGCAGTTTGTGCCCACGCGGGTGCTGCAACCGCCATTGCTGCTAACCATTGCAAATATGCACGCCGCTCTACCACGCCCACCTACTTTCTTTTTCTTATGGTTTGCAAGCCTTAAGCCACGTTGCGCTGGCGCGCCCACATCCACATAGCGGCGCCACCTACGATCATTGGTACGCAAAGCCACTGCCCCATGCTCATACCCATCGAAAGAATGCCGAGGTAAGCATCGGGTTCACGGAAGTACTCTGCAACAAAGCGGAACGTGCCATAGCCCATCAAAAACACGGCAGCCACCTGCCCAGGCTTGCGCTGTTTTTGTGCATACAGCCATAGCAATACAAACAGCAACAAGCCTTCCATCAAAAACTGATAAATCTGCGAAGGATGCCGCGGCAACAGCGAGCCACTCTGAGGAAAAACCATGGCCCACGGCAAAGCAGGATCGGCAAAACGGCCCCACAGCTCCCCGTTGATGAAATTACCAATACGGCCTGCGGCCAGGCCAGTTGGCACGCACGGCGCCACAAAGTCCACGACTTGCAGCCAAGAGCGCTTGCGTGTCACAGCAAACCACACCATGGCAGCAATAACACCCAGCAGCCCGCCATGAAAGCTCATACCGCCTTCCCACACTGCAAGTACCTCCAGCGGATGGCTGAGGTAATACGCGGGCTTGTAAAACAGGCAGTACCCCAAGCGCCCACCCACAATAACCCCCACAACGCCTTGGAACAGCAAGTCCTCCACATCGCGGCGCGTCCATGCCGCCTCGCCTTGCAGGCGGTTAAACGGAGGGTGTTTGAGCCTGCGTGTGCCCAGCCACAAAAACAGCCCAAACGCTGCCAAATAGGTCAAGCCATACCAGTGAATGGCGAGAGGACCCAATTGCAGGGCCACCGGATCAATCTGTGGGTACATCAGCATGGTGTGCATTGTGCCGCAGGCCAATGACCATCTGATGGCACCAATGCGGCACACCCACTCCTAATTTCAGCCAATCGCGAATGATTCTGTGTTTCGCATGCATGCAATGCAGCGTGCTAGGGATTTATGAACCAGTGATTTGGCGAAGCTTTTGCTTAAAGCCATACTGCAAGCATCCATCACTTTCCTGAGAAAAATAACTATGCAAGGTCATCCCGAAGTCATCGCCTGCCTCAACGAATTGCTGCGCGGCGAGCTTTCTGCGCGCGATCAGTACTTCATCCACTCGCGCCAGTATGAAGATCAGGGCTTCATGCGTCTGTATGAGCGCATCAACCACGAAATGGAAGAAGAAACGCTGCACGCGGATGTGATCTTGCGCCGCATCTTGTTCTTGGGTGGTAAGCCCGATATGCGCCCTCACGCCTTTGAAGCTGGCAACACCGTGGAAGAAATGTTGCGCAAAGACTTGGCTGTGGAATACCGGGTGCGCGACAACCTGCGCGCTGCCATGGCGCTGTGCGAAAAGCACCATGACTTCCAGTCACGTGATTTGCTGCTGGCCCAACTCAAAGACACCGAAGAAGACCATGCCTACTGGCTGGAGAAGCAGCTGGGGCTGATTCAGATGGTGGGCTTGGCCAATTATCTGCAGGCCCAAATGGGCACAGCGGCTTGATACACCCCCCTCCCTGAGACAAGCACAAACCCAAAAAAGCGCCCTTCGAAGGCGCTTTTTTTACGTGCTAGCATACTGCTTCACCACCCTTTGCGCCATGCATCCACTTCTGCTGAAACAGGCACTTTGCCTTGCGCCAAAGAGTCACGATGTTTATCCAGGCGCTTGAGGTCATACAAGTAATTCACCATCAAACCCAGCGATTGCTTTAACCCTTTGCTGGACAAGTCTGCCGCCCAGTTGATGCGCTCCACCCGGGCACCATTGCCGAGGTGAAAGCGCGCCACAGGGTCTAGAGGGCGGCCTTGGTCCATCCCCTTGGCCAAATAATGTGCCGCACACGCCATCAAGGCTTTGCGCAGCACATGCGTCTCTGCCCACTGCTGCACATCACCACCTGCCTGTACGAGTTGCGCGATTTGCACTGGTGCAGTCACGCCGAGCGCCTGGGCAACCGCCGTGTGTTGCTTGGGTGTCCACTGTGCGGTCACCGCATCTCCGTGCTTGAGCAGCCACTGCCGCAAGCCAGGAATGGGAGACAAGGTGGCAAAACTGCGCAGTTTGGGGAACTCCGAGAGCAAATCATCCACCACACGCTTGATCAACGAGTTGCCAAAGCTCACACCGCGCAATCCGTTTTGGGTGTTGCTGATGGAGTAGAAAATTGCAGTGCTGGCCTTGCTTAAGTCAGCGCGTGCGCCATGCTCATCGAGCAAAGGAGCAATCGCCGCAGACATTTGCTCAACCAGCGCCACCTCCACAAAAATCAGTGGCTCATTGGGCATTTTGGGGTGAAAGAAACCATAGCAGCGACGATCACTGTCTACGCGGTTTTTCAGATCTGCCCAGCTGCGGATGTCATGCACCGCTTCATATTGAATCAACTTCTCCAGCAGTGATGCCGGCGAATCCCAGGTCAGCTTGCGCAGCTCCAAAAAAGCCACATCAAACCAGTTGGCAAACAAGTGCTCCAGTTCTGCATCCAGCGCCACAAAACGTTTGTCGCTTTTAGGTAGCTTCAGCAGTTCAGCACGCATGTCGATCAGAAAGCGCATGCCGCCTTCGGGCACAGAAAAGCGCTGCAGCAGCCGGGTGCGTGCGGACACCAGCACTTTGCGCAAATCGATTTCTGCCTGCGTCATTTCACCCGGGTTGCGCGCTTGCTCCAATTGCAGGCGCACGGCCTGAATGCGCTGTGCATCGGGGCCAAACTCTTCGCACATCAACAGCCACAGATCGGCTTTTTGCGCATCCGTTGCGCTGGCATACCAATCCATGACGGACTGCGCATGCTTGGCCGCCTCCACCTCGCTGAGCTGCTCACTCGCAGCGGCCTGCAAGTCGTCCATCAAGCGCCGCAAGACATGCGGAGACAAAGCCTCTGGCCCGCGGCGCAATGTGGCTTTCAAACGCTGCGCCATAGGCCGCTGGGCTGCACCGGCCACAGGTTGTGCAGCGGTGCCACGCAATTTATCAACGCTACGGGCTAACCAATCAGGAGCTGCTTTCATGGAACAAGATCTAGCTAGGGTGAATAAACAAAGTGCCCCAACCCAACGGGAGGGTGCTGCTTCATTATCAGCATGCCCTGTGCACCAGTCGTCACCACGGCGACCTGCACCTACAAGTGCAAGACCACGCTGTGCAGCCAAGCCACAAACACTGCGCTCACTTGGAGCGTTGCATAGTGGTGAATTACCGGATCACATGCCGTCAGTAATACCGCGCTGTTGTACCAAGGTACGTACCTGCGCGCTGGTTTCCTCCACCATGCGCACCAAGTCTGCGGATGTGCCCCCCAAAACATCGACCCCCAATGCCTTCAAGCGCGCTTGCAGCTCGGGTTGTGCCAACGCGGCATTCGCCGCTTGATTCAGGCGTTGTACCACCGCATCTGGCGTGGCCGCTGGCACCACCAGACCAAACCAGGTAATAGCCAGTGCGTTGAGCTGCGGATAACCCAGTTCCTTGAGCGTAGGCACTTGCGGCAACGCTTGCAAACGCTTGTTGGCAGCCACGGCGAAAGGAATTAAGTACCCAGCCTTGATGTGAGGGGCTGAAGACGGATATTGATCGCTGAGCACTTGTGTTTGACCTGCCAGCGCACTTTGCACCACAGGGCCCATGCCCTTGAACGGAATGTGGCGCATACGCAAACCCAAGTCCGCATTGAGTGCTTCCAAAATCACATGACCTACAGAGCCCACACCGGAAGAGCCCACCGCCCATGCATCACCTTGCTTGCGAGCCACCTGCAAAAACTGGGCGAAATCACGCACACCGGCAGACGGCGGCACAGCAAACACCGAGGCAATCGACGCCAAGGGCACCACCATTTTGAAGTCTTGCAGCGGTTGCACCCGTGCGGCTTTGAGCACCACGGGATTCACTGCCAGCGAGCTGATAGAGCCCAGCCCCACCGTGTAGCCATCTGCCGCAGCATGGGCTACCAACTCTGCGCCCACCATGCCACCAGCGCCCGCCTTGTTTTCGATGTAGATGGGGTGCTGCAACTGCGCCTGCATACCTTCAGCCACCAAGCGCGCCACGATGTCGGTAGAGCCCCCCGCTGCAAAGGGCACCACCAGCTTGATCGGGCGCTGCTGGGGATACGGCTGCGCTTGCGCCCAGCTTGGCAGGGCCACACTGGCCAAGCCCATACACACTGCGGTGCACCACGTGCGACGCATCCAACTTGGCAACAACATGACAGACACCACTTTCTTAGCAAAGAACGTTAAATTCATAAACATGAGCTGCTTGCGCTTATCCAGCAATACTTTCCAATACATTTATTGATGAAATGCTTGTATTTACTGCACTAGCAGCTTCTTTTTTGATATCAACTGAGGGATAAGTTCACCCAAGCCTCCCACCCCCGCGCTTCGGTGCGCTGCGGCATGAAAAAAAGCCGCCCGAGCCGGCGGCTTTTTTGCACGGGCACGTCCGCCCGCTCAGTCTTCCAGCTTGGACAGATCGCGCACCGCACCTGTATCGGCAGAAGTCACCAACTTGGCGTAGGCCTTCAAAGCAGCCGAAATCTTGCGTGGACGAGGCAGCGCAGGCTTCCAGCCCTTGGCATCTTGCTCAGCGCGGCGGCGGGCCAACTCTTCGTCGCTGACCAGCACATTGATGCTGCGGTTGGGAATGTCGATGCGAATGCGGTCACCGTTTTGCACTAGGCCAATCGCACCGCCTGCTGCCGCTTCGGGTGAGCAGTGGCCAATCGACAGGCCCGAAGTGCCGCCCGAAAAGCGCCCGTCCGTCAGCAGCGCACAGGCCTTGCCCAAACCCTTGGACTTGATGTAGCTGGTGGGGTAGAGCATTTCCTGCATGCCGGGGCCGCCCTTGGGGCCTTCATAGCGCACGATGACCACATCACCGGCCTTGACCTTGTCGTCCAAGATGTTGGCCACCGCTTCGTCCTGCGACTCGGTCACGTGGGCTGTGCCTTCAAACACCAAGATGGACTCGTCCACGCCCGCCGACTTCACCACGCAGCCGTTTTGCGCAATGTTGCCAAACAGCACGGCCAAGCCGCCTTCCTTGCTGAACGCATGCTCGTACGAGCGAATGCAGCCTTCGGCGCGGTCCAAGTCCAGGCTGGGCCAGCGCGTGTTCTGGCTGAAAGCAGTTTGTGTAGGAATGCCTGCGGGGCCAGCCAGGTAAAAGTGCTTGACGGCTTCATCCTGCGTCACCATCACATCCCACTTGGCCAGGGCCTCGGCCATGGTCTTGGCGTGCACGGTGGGCACATCGGTGTGCAGCTTGCCCGCCCGCGCCAGTTCACCCAGGATGGCCATGATGCCGCCTGCGCGGTGCACGTCTTCGATGTGGTACTTTTGGGTGTTGGGCGCCACCTTGCACAACTGGGGCACGACGCGCGAGAGGCGGTCAATGTCGGCCATGGTGAAGTCAATACCCGCTTCCTGCGCAATCGCCAGCAGGTGCAAGATGGTATTGGTGGAGCCGCCCATGGCAATGTCCAGGGTGATGCAGTTCTCAAAGGCCTTGAAGCCCACGGAACGTGGCAGCACGGACTCGTCATCTTGTTCGTAGTACTGCTTGGCCAGCTCGACAATGCGGTGGCCTGCTTGTTTGAACAGCTGCTCACGGTCGGCGTGCGTGGCCACCACGGTGCCATTGCCGGGCAGGGACAAGCCCAGCGCCTCGGTCAGGCAGTTCATGGAGTTGGCGGTGAACATGCCCGAGCACGAGCCGCAAGTGGGGCAGGCCGAGCGCTCGACCTGGGCCACTTCTTCGTCGGTAAAGCGCTGGTCGGCAGCAATCACCATCGCATCCACCAAGTCCAGCTTCTTGAACTCGATGACCTTGGTGTCGGGGTTGGCCAGCTTGGTCTTGCCCGCTTCCATGGGGCCACCGGAGACAAAAATCACCGGAATGTTCAGGCGCATGGCAGCCATCAGCATGCCAGGGGTGATCTTGTCGCAGTTGGAGATGCACACCAACGCATCGGCGCAGTGGGCGTTAACCATGTACTCGACCGAGTCCGCAATCAAATCGCGGCTGGGCAGCGAATACAGCATGCCGTCGTGGCCCATGGCAATGCCGTCGTCCACCGCAATGGTGTTGAACTCTTTGGCCACACCGCCTGCCGCCTCAATCTCACGGGCCACCAACTGGCCCATGTCCTTCAGGTGTACGTGGCCGGGCACAAACTGGGTGAAAGAGTTGGCGATGGCGATGATGGGCTTGTCAAAGTCGCCATCTTTCATGCCAGTGGCACGCCACAGGGCGCGGGCACCGGCCATGTTACGGCCGCCGGTAGAGGTCTTGGAACGGTATGCAGGCATGGTGGAGCTGAGTTTTTTGGTTGCGGTCAATGTCTCACAAGTGGGCACTTGCGGCCCATCGTTTGATTATGACCCACCCTCTGCGCGCACCCGATACGTAACACCCCGCAAGCCACGGCCTGCAGACCTCGCTATTGGCGAACGCAGGCTTCAGCGCTTGCGCCGCGAGCCCAGCAACTCGCGTTGCTTCTGGATACGCTCTTGCTTGCGCTGATCGAGCCGTTCCATGGCTTTGCGCGTGCTCAGCCCCGAGCGATCGGCATAGCTAAACCATGCCGCTGACAGCGCAAATCCGCCCACAACCCACCACCATGACAGCGCGGAAATACCGCCCACATCCACCACATCCAGATGCGCCAGCACCTTTAGCAAAGCCAGCACCGTTACCGCGCTTAACAACCACATAATTTGTCACCTTTCTGCACCATAGCTTCGCTGGTGCTAACCGCCTGTTTAAGACACGTCGCTCTACAATGGTTCAAACCATCCCCTGATAGAGGAAAGTGTAACGATGAAGCGTTCTTTGATCACCCTTGCTTTGACACTGAGCGTGGCTGCCCCCGCGCTGGCCGACCAGGCGTTGGCAACATCGAAAAACTGCATGGCTTGCCACGCTGTCGAAAAGAAATTGGTGGGGCCCTCATTCAAAGACGTGGCCAACCGCTACGCCAACCAAAGCGACGCCAAGGCCAAATTGGCCAGCAAAATCGTCAAAGGCGGCAGCGGCGTGTGGGGCCCCGTGCCCATGCCCGCGAACAACCAGGTGAGTGAAGCCGATGCCCAAAAACTGGCGGCCTGGGTACTGAGCTTGAAGTAAGCACCGCGTCGCCCCTCCAAAAAGTAGCCACCTTCGGGTGGCTTTTTGTTGGGCTGTGGAATGCGTTGCTCTGGTGGGGCCACCCCACCCTGTATTTTTTGATAGCTGCCCGCGCTTATCCAATCGAGGATAAAGATACTTTTGTGTCTAAAAACCTGAAAATACAAGCGCCACCAGCTATCTTTTTCGCCCTACGCGTAGCCAGCCATGCTGCACACCGCGCTCTGTGCACAAGACGGCATGTGCGCGTGATAAACGCCCTGCCACACCCTCGTAGGACAGCAGCAGGGAACCCTCTTTAAAACTGCGTGTTGCGCGGCGTGACGTCCAGCGGATCGCCGCTGGGCACAGCGGACGCTGCATGCGACCTGGCCCGCAACTGCTGCTCCAGCTGCCCCACATAAGCGGCGGTGGAGTTATCGCTCTCCTGCGCGCGGGCCTGCAGGTGTGACTCCAGCACATCCAGGCGCTCAAGCAGCTTGCGCTCTTCCTCTCTGTGCAGATTTTCGATGGCAATGCGCAGCTCCGTAAAACGCGATGCCTCTGCCTTGTCTGCCAGCTCACGCTGCGCAGCCATCTCCTTGGCATGTGCGCGCGCCTCCAGCAGCCATGCGCCTTGCATGGCAATTACATACGCAACAAACACCACGGCCATCAAAGCCGTCAGTGCCAGCAAGATCAGCCCCAAGGGAGCATCTATCGTTGTGATCCCCAACGACATGGGAACCGTCTGCGCTAGGTAGGGGAAGTTAAAAAAGCCCAACACCCCAATCAAAACAATGATGAGTACCAGCAGTGCGATGCGTGATTTCATGCCTATTTCCTTTGCTCTGTATTTGCTCTGTATGCGCTGGTTTGTACCTCAATACCACCCACAGCCAAGCCAGTGTGTAACGCTTTCATGGCTGGCTTGGTTTCCTACAGCACAAGAAAAAGCCACCCGAAGGTGGCTTGAACTTCATGCAACGCGATGCGGCGTTGGGAATTCCACGGCGCTTGGCCCAGCACCCCAAACATCTGCCCAAGGTTGAGGCGGAGACTGAGCAAGTGCCGTCACCGCGCCATTTCGCATGGATTAATGGGTTTTGCCCAACTGCTCCAGGATGGCGGGGTTTTCCAGCGTGGAGGTGTCTTGGGTGATGGCCTCGCCCTTGGCAATCGAGCGCAGCAAGCGGCGCATGATCTTGCCGCTGCGCGTTTTTGGCAGGTTCTCACCAAAGCGAATGTCCTTGGGCTTGGCAATCGGGCCAATTTCCTTGGCCACCCAGTTGCGCAGCTCATTGGCAAGCGCCTTGGCTTCCTCAGGGTCGCTTGGCAGCGGGCGCTTGAGCACAACAAACGCACAAATCGCCTCGCCCGTCAGATCGTCAGGGCGGCCTACCACGGCAGCCTCAGCGACCAGATCGGTTTTGCTCACCAAAGCGGACTCAATTTCCATGGTGCCCATACGGTGGCCAGAGACGTTGAGCACATCGTCAATGCGTCCCGTAATGCGGAAGTAGCCACGGTCTTCGCTGCGCACAGCACCATCGCCCGCCAGATAGGTCTTGCCGCCCAGCTCTTCCGGGAAATAGCTCTTTTTGAAACGCTCAGGGTCGCCCCAGATATTGCGAATCATGCTGGGCCATGGGCGCTTGACCACCAGCATGCCGCCCGCGCCATTGGGCATATCGTTGCCGGTTTCGTCAACGATGGCAGCCATGATGCCTGGCAAAGGCAAGGTGCACGAGCCAGGCACCAAGGGCGTGGCACCGGGCAGCGGAGTGATCATGTGGCCACCGTTTTCGGTCTGCCAGAAGGTATCCACAATCGGGCAACGCTCTGCACCCACATTGCGGTAGTACCACATCCACGCCTCGGGGTTGATTGGCTCACCCACACTGCCCAAGATACGCAAGCTGGACAAATTCCAGTTCTTGGGGTGCACCTTCTCGTCGGTTTCCGAGGCCTTGATCAAAGAGCGAATCGCTGTCGGCGCTGTGTAGAAAACGGTGCAGCCGTGGCGCTCAATCATTTCCCAGAAACGCCCTGCGTGCGGGAACGTAGGCACGCCTTCAAAGACGATTTGCGTGGCACCTGCGGCCAACGGGCCATAAGCCACGTAGGTGTGACCAGTGATCCAGCCAATGTCTGCGGTGCACCAAAACACATCGGAGGGCTGCATGTCAAACGTCCACTCCACCGTCTGTTTGGCCCACAGCATGTAGCCACCAGTGGAATGCTGCACGCCCTTGGGCTTGCCAGTTGAGCCACTGGTGTAGAGGATGAACAACGGATGCTCCGCTTCCACCGCTACGGGCGGGCACTCGGTGCTCTGCCCGGCCAGCAGTTCTGCAAAGCTCATGTCACGGCCTGCCACCTTGCTGTACGCAGAAGCGGTGCGCTCATACACAAAGACATGCTTCACGCCTTCGCAGCCGCCCATTTGCAGGGCATCGTCCACAATCGCTTTCAGTGGCAGCTCTTTGCCACCGCGCATCTGGAAGTTGGCCGTAATCACTGCAGTAGCGCCCACATCCACAATCCGCTCTTGCACCGCCTTGGCGGAAAAACCACCAAACACCACCGAGTGCGTAGCACCGATACGGGCGCATGCCTGCATGGCCACCACGCCTTCGATCGTCATGGGCATGTAGATGAGTACGCGGTCACCCTTTTTCACCCCTTGCGCTTTCAAGCCATTGGCAAACTGCGCCACACGCTCCAGCAGCTCACGGTAGCTGACCTTGGTGACTTGCCCATCGTCAGCCTCAAAAATGATGGCCGTCTTGTGCTCTGTCGCCGTGCCCATGTGCTTGTCCAGGCAGTTGGCACTGGCGTTGAGCTCTCCGTCGGCAAACCAGCGGTAAAACGGGGCATTGCTTTCATCCAGCACCTGGGTGAAAGGCTTGCTCCAGACCACGTTTTCACGCGCCAAGCGGGCCCAGTAGCCCTCATAGTCTTTTTCTGCCTCTGCGCACAGGGCTTCATAACCGGCCATGCCCGAGACACGGGCTGCTTTTTGAATCGCCTCTGAGGGGGGAAACACTCTGTTTTCCACCAACACAGATTCAATGGCTGAAGTAGGTGCATTCATGGCTTTGTCTCCTTGCTCTTTAGGGGTAGTAGTTTGCGAGCAAATGTCGGCGCCGGCACTTACATACCACTGACTCCCTATGGTTTAAACCTGAGGAAAATGAAAGACTTATCAAGGGTTAACCATGAGTCACTGCCTCTACAATGCGCGCCCTGCTTCGTTTCTGCGCAGCTTTATTTCAACGTCTTCGCATTGCATTTATGGCTCACCCTGACCCTATCCACGAGTCGACAGCCCCAGCCCACACACCCTCTCCTATGCGCCCTCTTCCCAGTCTCATTTTTGCCAGCCGCTGGCTGCAACTGCCTCTGTACCTTGGCCTGATTGCCGCCCAGGGCGTTTACGTCTGGCATTTCTTGCTGGAGTTGTGGCACTTGATTGAAGCTGCGTTTGGCAGCCAAGAAGCCCTGCAGCTGCTCGTGAACAATATTGGTTACAAGCCCGATGCGCCGCTTACCAGTTTGAATGAAACGGTGATCATGCTGGTCGTGCTGGCACTGATTGATGTGGTCATGATCTCTAATTTGCTGATCATGGTGATCGTGGGAGGGTACGAAACCTTTGTGAGCCGCTTGGGCCTTGACACCCACCCGGACCAGCCTGAATGGCTGGATCACGTCAATGCCTCGGTGCTCAAAGTGAAGCTGGGCCTATCGATCATTGGTATCAGCTCTATCCACCTGCTCAAAACCTTCATCAACGCCGCCAACTACGACATCAAAGTCTTGATGTGGCAAACCATCATCCACGTGGTGTTCTTGCTGAGCGCTTTGGCGATTGCCTATACCGACAAGCTGATTCACAGCCAGCACTCCGACGCACACTGAAGAATCCCTCTTCAACCCAGAAGCCCGGCCGATGCCGGGTTTTTTTATTTTTTACACCGTTTTACCGACACCTGACTGCACGATGCCAGCGAATGCAGTAGAAAAGCCCCAAAAGTGCAGATTTACTATTGACAGCCATATACCCAATAGTTAGAATAAACAACTTATTAACAACCTGCCATGCAGGTAATCCATGTTTTTTCAACATGGATTAACCCGGTGTCAGCACTGCACTTGCAGACAGCTGCCACCACAGCGCCGGATTTCTGGCACTGATGCACGGACACTTTGGATCATGTCTCGCATACCTTCTGGCGTGTGCGTTGCCTCTGCCCTCGCTTGCGGCCCTTGCGCACCACTACGCTGCCATTCGGGCCCGGTCTCTAACCCTTCATTGCGGCTTGCTCTATGCAACGCCGGTGCATCGGTGACCACGACATTCGGCTTCGCGTGTAGGCCGTCCAAGCCCAGCTTGTGACGCGGCTGCACTGTGTGTAACCCCCAAGAACAAATCAAGGGAGGACAACCAGTGGCCAAACAAATTCGCATCGAACACGTCTTCAAGGTCTTTGGCGATCAGCCAAAGCAGGCCTTGGACCTGGTGCGCCAAGGGCTTTCCAAGCAACAAATCCTCGAACGCACCGGCCAATCGATTGGCGTGTTCGATGCCAACTTCACCATTGAAGCGGGCGAAATCTTCGTCGTCATGGGCCTGTCGGGCTCAGGCAAATCCACCCTCGTGCGCATGCTCAATCGCTTGATTGAGCCAACCAGCGGCCGCATCGTGGTCGACGGGCAGGACATCAATGCCTTGAGCGACAAAGACTTGCGCGCCTTGCGCCGCAAAGATATCTCCATGGTGTTTCAGTCGTTTGCACTGATGCCGCATATGACGGTGCTGGACAACACCGCATTCGGCTTAGAGATGGCGGGCGTGGACAAAGCGGCCCGTCAGCAAGCCGCGCAAGAGGCGCTGGAGCAAGTCGGCCTTGG
This sequence comes from Comamonas jiangduensis, assembly GCF_030162955.1. NCBI lineage: Bacteria > Pseudomonadati > Pseudomonadota > Betaproteobacteria > Burkholderiales > Comamonadaceae > Comamonas > Comamonas jiangduensis. The sequence goes on along the minus strand of NZ_JARXOV010000002.1, from coordinate 119,337 downwards.
TGCATGGGGAGGCAGCTACCCCGATGAGTTGTCCGGCGGCATGCAACAGCGCGTAGGCTTGGCCCGTGCGCTGGCTTCAGACCCGGCGATCTTGCTGATGGACGAGGCTTTTTCAGCGCTAGACCCCATCATTCGCACCGAGATGCAGTCGGAGTTGCTGCGTCTGCAAGAAACCAAACGCCGCACCATCGTCTTCATCTCGCACGATCTGGACGAAGCCATGCGCATTGGTGACCGCATTGCCATCATGAAAGATGGCCAGGTGATCCAGGTAGGCACGCCCGATGAAATCTTGCGCAGTCCTGCCAACGACTACGTACGCAGCTTTATCAAGGGCGTCGATGCGGCCGCAGTGTTCAAGGCCTGCGACATTACTCGCCAGGCGCTGACCATCATCTCTGAGCACAACGACCGTGGCTGCCGCGCTGCGCTGCGTTTGATTGAAGACTCGGACCGTGACCATGCTTACGTGCTCAATGCCCGCCAACGTCTGCTGGGCGTGGTGTCGGCCCAGTCGCTGCGTGATGCGCTACACGGGCACGAAGGCATGCTGGGCCTCAAGCATGCTTTCATCGACAACGTGACACCAATTGATGCCAGCACCCCCGTGGCCGACTTGTTTGGCCCCATGGCGACTGCGCCGTGCCCGCTGCCCGTACTGGGCGAAGACCGCAAGTTTTTGGGCATCATCAGTCGCACCACCATGCTGCGCTTTTTGGACCGTGACACCCCTCCTGTGCCACCACCACAGCAGGTGCAGCCTCCCGTCACACTCAACCCCTTGTTCCCCACTGGTGAAGCCGATTCGCCGTCCATGCTGCAAGAGCACTCGGACAGCGCTACCCGCCAACCACAAGGAGAACAACAATGAGTGAAACGACAACAACGACCGATCCTTGGAGCAGCAGCACCGCAGCAGCGAGTGCGGATCCCTGGAGTGCCGCTAGCGCCCCGGCAGAAGCTGCCAGCGATCCCTGGGGAGCCTCCGGAACCAGCCCCGACGCCGCCGGAGGCGGGGACTGGCTCAGTGCTCCCATCGATGCCACGCCAGATGCACCGCTGAGCTGGTGGGCACAAATTCAAACGGATGGCCTGCCACTTGAAGCCTGGATCAACCAAGGTCTGGGCTGGGTGGTCGAGAACTTCCGCCCCTTCTTTCAGGCGGTACGCACGCCGATTGATGCCACCTTGTCGGGCGTAGAACAGGCCATGCTGGCATTGCCATGGCCTGTGTTGACCGCCTTGGTTGCGCTGCTTGCCTGGCAGTTTGCAGGCCGTGGCCTGGCGATTGGTACCGCGTTATCGCTGATCGCCGTGGCAGCCCTGGGCATTTGGCCAGAAGCCATGGTGACTTTGTCGCTGGTGCTGACTTCACTGGTGTTCTGTATTGTGATTGGCCTGCCACTGGGGATTTTGATTGCCTCCAGTGACCGTGCCCAGCGCTGGACCCGTCCCATCTTGGACGCTATGCAAACCACCCCGGCCTTTGTGTACCTGGTGCCTGTGGTGATGCTGTTCGGCATCGGGAATGTGCCCGGGGTCATTGTCACCATCATCTTTGCATTGCCACCGCTGGTGCGCCTGACCAATCTGGGCATTCGCCAAGTGCGCCCTGATTTGATTGAGGCCAGCCGCGCCTATGGCGCCTCGCCCTGGCAACTGCTGTGGAAGGTGCAACTGCCCTTGGCCATGCCCAACATCATGGCGGGCATCAACCAGGCGCTGATGTTGTCGCTGTCCATGGTGGTGATCGCCTCCATGATCGCCGTGGGCGGTCTGGGCCAGATGGTGCTGCGCGGTATTGGCCGCCTGGACATGGGTCTGGCCACCGTAGGCGGCCTGGGCATTGTGCTGCTGGCCATTGTGCTGGATCGCATCACCCAGGCCATGGGTCAAGCCCAGCGCGGTGGTGAACGCTGGTGGCACCGCGGCCCTCTGGGTTTGCTACTCAAACCTCGCAAGCAATCTTAATTTAATAGCTTCTAGCGCTTATTCAATAAGCGCTAGAGGCCGATTTGACTATTTTTTTAACCAGGAGGACGACGATGACCGCAATCACCCGCACCCTGGCCGCTGTGGCCGCAAGCACCCTCGCGCTGACGTGTTTCAGCGTCAGCGCCAATGAACTGCCCGGCAAAGGCGTCAAGGTTTATCCGCTCAAAAGCTCGATCGCTGAAGAGACCTTCCAGACCCTGCTGGTCATGAAGGCCTTGGAACAGCTGGGCTACGACGTACAGCCCATCAAAGAAGTCGAGTACCCCACGGCCCACCTGGCGATTGGCAACGGCGACGCCACCTTCATCGCATCGCACTGGAATCCCCTACACGCGGATTACTACAAGAACGCAGGTGGTGATGCCAAACTCTACCGCCAAGGCGTGTACTCAGACAACGCTGCACAGGGCTACCTGATCGACAAGAAGACTGCCGAAGCACACAACATCACCAATATTGCGCAGTTGCAAGACCCCAAGATCGCCAAACTGTTTGATACCGACGGTGACGGCAAGGCCGATATGACGGGCTGCAACCCCGGCTGGGGCTGCGAAGCCATGATTGAACACCACCTGGATGCCTACAAGCTGCGCAACACCGTCACCCACCAGCAAGGTACCTACTCGGCCCTGATTGCCGACACCATCACCCGCTACAAATCGGGCAAGCCCGTGCTGTACTACACATGGACACCTTACTGGGTGAGCAATGAACTCAAGCCAGGCAAGGACGTGGTGTGGCTGGAGGTTCCTTTTTCATCCTCGCCGGGTGCACAAAAGGGTGTCGACACCAAGTTGCCCAACGGCAAAAACTATGGCTTTGTGGTGAACAAGCAGCACATCTTGGCCAACAAAGCATGGACTGACCAAAACCCTGCCGCTGCCAAGCTGTTTGCCATCATGCAACTGCCCGTTTCGGACATCAATGCACAGAACTACATGATGAGCCAAGGCCAAGGCAAAGCTGCAGACATTGAGCGCCATGTGAACGGCTGGATCAAAGCCCACCAAAAGACTTTTGACAGCTGGATCCAGCAAGCCCTGGCTGCTGCCAAGAAATCCTGATTTCGCAACGATGCACCACGGCATCCGCTCCGGCGGGCGCCGTTTTTTTATAGGGCTTTGGCCCACTGTTCTACAAGGAGAACCCCCAAGGATGACCAAGACTTTGCAAACCATGACCCCTCGCCCACTCACCGCCCGCAACCACCAAAAACGCCAGTGGTTACTGGGTGCCACTGCAGCGGCCACACTCAGCCTGCTGCACCCTGCTGCATGGGCGACAGGTCAGAGTTTGCCAAGCAACGCGCTACCAGGGCAAGGCGTGACCGTGCAGCCCCTGAAAAGCGCGTTGGCCGAAGAGAGCTTTCAAACCCTGCTGGTCATGAAAGCCTTGGAACAGTTGGGCTACACGGTCAAGCCCTGGGAGGAGCTGGACTATCCCTTGATACATATCGCCATAGCCAATGGTGAAGCGACATTCATGGCCAACCACTGGAACCCGCACCATGCCGAGTTCTACCTGCGCGCAGGCGGTGATGCCAAACTCTCGCGCAAAGGGGTCTACGCGGCAGGAGCGGTTCAGGGTTACATGATCGACAAAAAAACCGCCGATGCCCACGGCATCACGCACCTGGATCAGCTGAAAGACCCCCAACTGGCGCAATTGTTTGATGCCAGCGGAGATGGCAAAGCCGACCTGATTGGTCCCAATGCTGGCTGGGGTGGCGAGGCCGTGGTGGCCCACCAAATCAGCGCATTCGGTTTGCAAAACACCGTGAATTACACCCAAGGCAATTACCCAGCCCTGATTGCCGACACCTTGGCGCGCTTTAAAGCCGGAAAACCCGTGCTGTACTACGCTTGGACCCCTTACTGGCTCAGCAATGTGCTGCGCCCGGGGCACGAAGTCGTGTGGCTGCAGGTACCGTCCTCATCAATGCCGGGTGTGCAAGCCAATACCGATACCCAGCTTCCTAACGGCAAGAATTACGGCTTCCCGCTGAACAACCAGTACATCGTTGCCAACAAAACGTGGGCGGCGCAACACCCCGCCGCAGCCAAGCTGTTTGAGGTGATGCAGATTCCGCTGAACGACATCAGCCAGCAAAACCGGCTGCTCCACGATGGTCAGAATAAGCCCGCCGATATTGAGCGCCATGTAAACGGATGGATCAAAGCCCACCAAACCACATTCGATGCGTGGCTCATCCAAGCGCGCGCTGCGGCCACTCGCTAAACGCAACGCGCTTTCATCTGACGATGGGATTTGCAGGAGGCCTAGCCCTCCTGTTTTTGCGTTTGCAGGGCAGCCACCCTGACCCAGGTCACGCCATGTGCAACAGCAGCACCCAGGCAGCAGATGATCTGTGCCTGTACACCGAAAGCACCCATAATCGGAGACATTCTGTTTCTTTTTACGACTGCCCTCCATGAGTGACAAAGCCCCCCACACTGTCCAAGGCACCGACGACCTGCTGGTCAGCCTCTGCAACTCTGTCACCCGCGTACTTAACGTAGCCAGCACCTGCAACGTGCAGTACTCTGGCATGGTTCAACGTATCAAGAAAACATACCTCAAGCCTGATATCGGTTGCTTCGTTTTGTTTGATGGCGGTTTTTCTGGCTTGGTCATCATCAATTTTTCAGCCGCTTCGGCCATGGAGCTTTATCGCAGCTACCTGCTCAACATGGGCATGTCGGAAAGCGATCTGGCCAGCTCCCATACGTCTGATGAAGTCAGCAATGTGATGGGCGAGTTGATGAACCAGGTGGTGGGCGACTTCACCGGAAAAATCCGCCGCGAATTGCAAACTCACATCACACAAAACCAACCCAAAATGCTGGTGCTCAACAAACAGGTGCAACTGAGCGTCGACGCCAACTTGGACAACCCAGAAGCACGCCGCGTCACCTTCTACACCGCCAGCAATAACATTTTTTACTTGGAGTTGGCGGTGGACAGCACCGAGTTCATTAAGCTGCACGACTTTGATGCCAATGAGGTGGTGGACCCGGATGCCATCATCGCCCAAGCGGCCCCCAATCACGCATCCCCCGATACCGCAGCCGTCTCGCAGCAAACAACTGCCGACAGTGAGACAGAAGCACTGCTGAAATCTCTAGGCATGTAATCCATCGCTGTATGGAAGTGCCTTTTGCTAAAGGCTTTGACATGGCTTGATGACTCACACGCCACACATTGCGGCTGTTCAAGCAGTGTTTGCAGCCACGCAATATCGCACCCATTGAGCGGTCAATAATTCACACACTCGCTATCGAGGCCCATAGGGGATCTTCGACGCGCTTCACATTCTTCTGCATTGCACTGCCATGTCACTGCCCCCTGGAACCGCAGAGCAAGAGCTCTCGCTTGCAGCTGCTCACGTCGATCTTGAACGTCTGCTACGCGAACAACAAGCGTTGTTAAACAGTGCGGGCGTTGGAATTGCCTTCATCAGAAACCGGGCAGTGGTGCGTTGCAACCCTCACTTTGCAAAGATTTTTGGTTTTTCTAGCCACGAACAAATTGCTGGCATTCGCAGTGCAAGCTTGCACCCTTCGCGCGAAGAATTTAAAGCTTTAGGCCGCGCCGCCTATCCCAGCATGGTGCAAGGCAAAACATTCAAAACAGAGCGCCGTATGCGCCGTCGCAGCGGCCATCTTTTCTGGGCCAGCCTAAGCGGGCATTTGATCAATCCCGACACACCTCTGGATGGCGCTATCTGGATCATCGACGACATCGATGAGCAGCGGCGCCGTAAAGCGTTGCTGTCCAACGCTTTACGTGAAAAGCAGTTGCTGTTTGAAACTGCTGCCGTAGGTATCGCCTATTTCAAACAAGGCACGCTGACTCGCTGCAATCCCCACCTTGGAAACATGTTGGGCTTTGAGCCAGAAAGTCTTTTGGCGCTCACCAACATTCCGGTATCCATCGCCTACGGCACGTCACCTTTGAGTGTGCTGGCACAAATCAGCATGGGAAGCACAGGCAACTTCGAGGGAGAAATTACGCTGCGGCACCGCCAGGGCCATAACATTGAGTGTGAAGCACGCAGTCGCTGGGTAGATCCTTTGGATCGCACTCAGGGAGAAGTGTGGATATTGATGGATATTACGGAGCGCAAGCATATTCAGTCCATGCTCACCAAGGCACAAGCTGAACTGGAGCGCCAAGTTTCTGAACGCACCAATCAGCTTAGTGAAACGATTCAGACCCTGCACCAAGAAGTGGAGGATCGAAAGCGCGTACAAGAGCGCATCCATTGGATGGCCCATTACGACCCGCTGACAGGCTTGCCTAACCGTACTTTTTTAGCCGAACGCAGCAAAGAGGCGATTGCTCAAGCCCGCACCAATCAAACGCCGCTCGCTGTCATTTTTTTAGACTTAGACCGTTTCAAGCACGTCAATGACTCTCTGGGCCATCAGGTCGGAGATGAATTGCTGCAAGAAATTGCCAAGCGTTTGCGGGCGGTAGTGCGCGAAAAAGACACCGTGGCGCGCCTGGGAGGAGATGAATTCGTTCTTCTTTTACCCGGTGCCAATGCACAAGGTGCAGCGCGCGTTGCAGGCAAATTGCAAGAAGCATCCCTGCGGCCCTACCAAATTGGTCACCACGAACTGAGTATGGCGCCATCTATGGGCATCGCTTTATTCCCCCAGGATGGTGAAAACATTGAAAGCCTTACCCAGTCTGCAGACGTGGCCATGTACCACGCCAAACTTGATGGCCGCAATACCTATCGTTTTTTTACTCCGCAGATGCATGCCAAATCAGTACGTGCACTGCAGCTTGAAAATGCCATGCGCCGCGCTTTAGAGCGCAATGAATTCACTCTGCACTATCAACCGCAAATTTGTTTGCACACTGGAGAGATTCGCAGCGTTGAAGCGCTGCTGCGCTGGAACCAACCTGAGCTAGGGCAGATCTCTCCCGCAGAATTTATCCCCGTTGCCGAAGACAGCGGCCAGATTTTGCAAATTGGGGAATGGGTGCTACGCAAAGCAATTACCCAGCTACAAACCTGGCACCAAGAAGGCTTCCAAAAGCTTAAAGTGGCAGTCAACCTTTCGGCCATTCAATTTCACCAGCCTCAGCTTCCTGAGCTGATTGGCCGCATTCTTTTGGAATCTGAAATTTCCCCCAATGCCTTGGAGTTGGAGCTTACGGAAGGGGTGGCAATCAACGACCCCAAGGCCGCTACGCTGACTATGGATGCACTGAGAGAAAGTGGCATCTGGCTATCGATTGATGATTTTGGAACAGGCTATTCCTCACTCAGCCAGCTCAAGCGCTTTCAAATTTACAAACTCAAAATCGATCAGTCGTTCATTCGCGACTTGGATCATGACAGCAACGACCGTGCGATTGTCAATGCCATTATTCGTATGGCCCAAGCATTAGGCATACAAACTACCGCAGAAGGCGTTGAAACCCAAGCACAACTTGATTTTTTGCGCGACCAAGGCTGCGATGAAGCGCAAGGCTATTGGTTCAGCAAACCAGTCAGCGCAGAACAAATTAGTGCGCTGCTGGCCTCCTACAAGCCATGGCTACCCAGTGCATCGCCCAAATAAAAAGGATGACGGGCACGCCAAATCCTTGCACCGCCAGCATCTAAGCGCGTCAAATAAACACGCACCCCAAACAGTGGCTGGCAATGGTCGCATAGCTCTACTTTTCAGAGTAATGGTTTAAGGGGGGATTACCGATAAGCCTTAAGACAGGGCCACACAATCACCGTCACAATCCATGCCCCTAATAAAAAGCCCGGCTAACAAGCCAGGCCAAAAAACAAATATCTAGTCAGTCAATGCAAGTGGCGCGGCCGATGGCCGCTTCCGCCTCTGGAGCCACTGCCTCCACCACTGGGAGGCAACTTACCAATCTCCAGAGAACTTAAAAGACTGTCAAAGCGCTGCATAAACAACTTGTCAATCTCAGAAACCACCCCTACCAATTCAGAAGCCTCAAAGTGACGCTCCATCATCTGGATCACATCTTGCACCAGCATATCGCGCTGAACCTTCATGATGGCAGCAGGATTAGGACCCACAAACAACATCACGAAATCATCTCGCGCTTCCTGAGAACGGTCGCCATCCTCTTCGTCGAACTCCGCATCATAGAAAGTGACTTCAATGGCTGCACCTTCTTCAGCGAGCTCATTGAGCCCCATGCAGACGTCATCTAATGCTTGGCGAAAATCCTGATCGCCAGACACCGTCCAACAGATCTGCAGCGTGCGTTCTTTGGCGTTGAACTGGATACCAGGCTCCTCTTCATATGCACTGGCAGCACCGGCCGCTAAAGAGCGTGCTCCGGCGTAAGCCCATAAAGGTTGCAGAGCGTCTTGCAACTGCTCAAAGGTCACATCAGCGCGCAACAGCACTTGGCCGTGAACGTGAATTTCAAAAGGAGCGTTGTAACTAGACATTGTTTTCTTTGGTTAAAGATCGCAGCAAAGAGCTTCGTACAAGCATATTCGTGCCCATTCTGACACGCATCTTGAATTGCCGACTTCGGTGTGCCAGAACATCTAACGAACCAAGTGTCTTCCGAAATAAAAAAAGCTTCTCAAAAGAAGCTTATTGAAATTTGGTGCCTCGGGCCGGAATCGAACCGGCACGCCTGTTTATAGGCGGCAGATTTTAAGTCTGATGTGTCTACCAATTTCACCACCGAGGCTGCAACCCTGATCATCAGGCTGCCAAGTTAGTGAGCATAACCTAATTTATATAGAGAAATTCTATCCACTAACTTAGCCACCTCATGAAAAAGGGAAGCATAAGCTTCCCTTTTTATTTGGAGCGGGAAATCGGGTTCGAACCGACGACCTATACCTTGGCAAGGTATCGCTCTACCAACTGAGCTATTCCCGCATTTTGGAGGCGCGATCCGGAGTCGAACCGGACTAGACGGATTTGCAATCCGTTGCATAACCGCTTTGCTATCGCGCCAATCCAAGGAGCTTTGCAGCACCTAAACTGGAGCGGGAAATCGGGTTCGAACCGACGACCTATACCTTGGCAAGGTATCGCTCTACCAACTGAGCTATTCCCGCTTGCGCTTCCAATTTCTTGGAAACCCTGGAACTTATCAAAACAAGCTCCAGAAAACCTGGAGCGGGAAATCGGGTTCGAACCGACGACCTATACCTTGGCAAGGTATCGCTCTACCAACTGAGCTATTCCCGCTTATCTAACGAAGCCTTAGATTCTATAACAGAAATCAAGCAGCGTTGCGATAGAGTGAATTGTAGCGCAATTTTTTGACACTTCAGAAAATCGCGCTACAAATTTTCATCAATGCTTCACCGCACGTGTTTTCTTTACCGCCGTTTTAGCAGCAGCCGCTTTCACAGCTACAGAGGGAGATGCAACCACAGCAACATCATCCAAAGCAACTGGCATACGCTCCAACGCGATCTTCAAAACTTCGTCAATCCACCGCACAGGAACAATCTCAAGATCCGTTTTGACATTCACGGGGATATCTTGCAAATCTTTCACATTTTCCTGCGGGATCAACACCGTTTTGATGCCACCTCTCAATGCGGCAAGCAGCTTCTCCTTGAGCCCACCGATGGCGGTCACCTCTCCTCGCAAGGTAATTTCACCAGTCATAGCCACATCTGCACGCACAGGAATCCCCGTCAGCGCAGACACGAAGGCAGTTGTCATCGCGGCACCTGCACTTGGCCCATCCTTAGGCGTCGCACCATCAGGGACGTGAACGTGGATGTCACGCTTTTCAAAAGCCACATCTTCAATACCTAGGGCATGAGCACGACTGCGCACTACAGTGCGGGCAGCCTCTACCGACTCTTTCATTACATCGCCCAAAGAACCGGTGCGCAAAATATTACCCTTGCCAGGCATCGTGGCGGCTTCAATGGTCAACAAGTCACCACCGACCTCCGTCCACGCCAAGCCTACCACCTGCCCCACTTGGTTTTGCTGCTCAGCACGTCCATATGTGAACTTGCGAACACCCAGGTAATCAGCCAAATTGGCAGCCTCAACGATGACCTTGGGTTTGAGCGACTTCAGTTGCAAGCCCTTGACAACCTTGCGGCAGATTTTCGACAGCTCACGCTCCAAAGAACGCACACCCGCTTCACGTGTGTAGTAACGCACGATGTCCTGCAGCGCATCATCATTCACCTCTAGCTCACCCTCTTTCAAACCATTGTTGGTGATTTGCTTAGGCAGCAGATAGCGTTTGGCAATATTGACCTTCTCGTCTTCGGTATAGCCCGACAAACGAATTACCTCCATCCGATCCAACAGCGCTGAAGGAATATTCATGGAGTTCGAGGTCGCAATAAACATGACATCACTCAAGTCAAAGTCGACTTCAACATAGTGATCAGCAAAAGCGTTGTTTTGCTCAGGATCCAGGACTTCCAACAAAGCGCTGGAAGGGTCGCCCCTGAAATCCATGCCCAGCTTGTCGATTTCATCCAATAAGAACAAAGGGTTGCGTGTCCCTGCCTTCTCCAAGCTTTGCAAAACCTTACCCGGCATAGCTCCGATATAAGTGCGTCGATGTCCGCGGATTTCAGCCTCATCGCGCATCCCACCCAAAGCCATACGCACATACTTGCGGCCAGTGGCTTTGGCAATCGACTGACCCAATGAGGTTTTACCCACGCCAGGCGGACCAACCAAACACAAAATAGGCGCCTTTACTTTGTCTACGCGTTGCTGCACAGCAAGGTATTCCAAGATGCGATCTTTAACTTTCTCTAGGCCAAAGTGATCTGCATTCAGTACCTCTTCCGCATAGTTCAAATCATGTTTGATCTTGGTTTTTTTGCTCCAAGGCAGCGCGGTTAGCACATCAATATAGTTACGCACCACTGTCGCCTCTGCCGACATAGGAGACATTAGCTTGAGCTTCTTCAGCTCGGCCTCAGCCTTCTTGCGCGCCGCCAAAGGCATCTTGGCTGCCTTGATCTTTTTCTCTATCTCTTCAAGATCTGCGCCTTCTTCACCTTCACCCAATTCTTTTTGAATGGCCTTGACTTGCTCATTCAAATAAAAATCGCGCTGACTCTTCTCCATTTGGCGCTTGACACGGCCACGAATTTTTTTATCTACGTTGAGAATGTCGACTTCACGCTCAAGCTGCTCAAATAAATTCTCCAGTCGCAGCTTGACATCGGAGAGATTCAAGACAATTTGCTTCTGATCCAACTTCAACGGCAAATGGGCTGCAATGGTGTCCGCCAAACGGCCGCCGTCATCAATCCCGGCGATAGACGTCAAGATTTCTGATGGAATTTTCTTATTGAGCTTGACGTATTGATCAAACTGCTGCGATACAGCCCTGCGCAAAGCTTCAATTTCACTCGCTTGCTTACCAGAGGGTGCGGGGGTAGGGATTTCTTCACAGCGCGCTACGAAGTGCGTTTCTTTATCTTCGACTTGTAGCAGCTTTGCACGCCCCTGCCCCTCTACCAAAACCTTTACAGTTCCATCAGGGAGCTTCAACATTTGCAAAATGGTGGAGACGCTTCCCACCTCAAACAAGTCATCCACAGATGGCTCATCTTTAGAGGCAGTTTTCTGAGCCACCAACATGATGCGGCGATCCGCCTCCATCGCTAGCTCCAGCGCCTTGATGCTTTTCACACGCCCTACAAACAGTGGGATCACCATGTGCGGAAACACCACCACATCGCGCAAAGGCAGCAACGGCAGCTCAACACCTGCCGCAGGATCTATTTTTTTTGGTTCCGACATAGAACTCCTTCGCAACCCAAGCACCCATCGAGTGCTTGAACTCATTAACTCTTACGCTGCAAGCACTACAAATAGCAACTGCAAGCAACTTATGCCTTTTTGGCAGTCTCTCGATAGACCAACAGCGGCGCCTTACCCTCATCGATTGTGGTCTCATCCACGACCACTTTTTCAACATTTTCCAGGTTGGGTAAATCAAACATCGTGGACAGCAATGACTGCTCCAAGATGGAACGCAAGCCACGCGCACCGGTTTTGCGCTTGATTGCCTTACGGGCAATGGCATTGAGTGCGGACGATCGCACCTCCAACTCAACACCTTCCATAGCAAACAACTTGCTGTATTGCTTTACCAAGGCATTCTTAGGCTCCGTCAAGATGCGCACCAATGCGTCTTCACTAAGTTCTGTCAACGCCGTCACAACAGGCATACGGCCAATCAGCTCCGGGATGATCCCGAACTTGATGAGATCTTCAGGTTCAATATCACTGAATAGTTCGGTCAAAGAACGGTTGGCCTTGCTACGAACTGCAGCCCCAAAACCGATCCCTGATGCCTCGGTACGGTTTTCAATCACCTTCTCTAGACCCTGGAATGCACCACCACAAATAAACAAGATGTTGGTGGTATCGACCTGCAAAAAGTCTTGGTTAGGGTGTTTGCGCCCACCTTGTGGGGGAACACTGGCCATCGTGCCTTCAATCAGTTTCAGCAACGCCTGCTGCACCCCCTCACCAGACACATCTCGTGTGATACTGGGGTTGTCCGATTTACGAGAAATTTTGTCGATCTCGTCGATGTACACAATGCCTCGCTGTGCGCGCTCGACGTTGTATTCGCAGCTTTGCAGCAATTTTTGAACGATGTTTTCTACATCCTCACCAACATAGCCTGCTTCTGTCAGCGTGGTAGCGTCTGCCATCACAAAGGGCACATCCAATTGACGCGCCAAAGTTTGCGCCAAAAGCGTTTTGCCAGAGCCTGTTGGCCCAATCAGCAAAATATTACTTTTGGACAACTCAACATCGTCCTTTACAGCTTTGTCCTTGTGATTTAGACGCTTGTAATGGTTGTAAACAGCAACAGCTAAAGTGCGCTTGGCCTGCTCCTGATCAATCACGTAGTTATCAAGGTTGGCCTTAATTTCAGAAGGCGTAGGCAGATCACCGCGCGCCTCACGCGCACTGTTGTCAGGAACTTCATCGCGAATAATTTCATTGCACAAATCAATGCACTCATCACAGATGAAGACGGACGGCCCAGCAATCAACTTTTTGACCTCGTGCTGACTCTTGCCGCAGAAGGTGCAATAAAGATTTTTTTCGCTGGTTGTGCCTTTTTTCTCGGCCATGGGGGCTACGCCTTGTTTACGTCAATAAGAGAGAAGGATGATAGCAATGAAAAAACGGCGCTACCCGAAGGGGAAAGCGCCGCTTGCTGCTGATCAGCGCTAAGTATTAGGCGCGTTTTTCAAGAACGCTATCGACCAAACCATAGTCTTTAGCTTCTTGCGCAGACAGGAAATAGTCACGCTCTGTGTCATGCTGAATTCTTTCCAACGGCTGACCAGTGCGCTCTGCCAGAATTTTGTTCAAACGCTCACGCGTCTTCAGAATTTCACGGGCATGAATTTCAATTTCTGTAGCCTGTCCACGCGCACCACCCAAAGGCTGGTGAATCATGACTTGCGAATTAGGCAGCGCAAAACGCTTACCCTTTGCGCCAGCTGACAACAGGAAAGCTCCCATACTGGCAGCCATACCACAACACAAGGTGGAGACATCTGGCTTGATGAAGTTCATGGTGTCAAAAATAGCCATGCCTGCTGTCACACTGCCACCTGGAGAATTGATGTAGAACGAAATATCCTTCTCAGGATTTTCACTCTCCAAGAAAAGCAACTGAGCCACTACCAAGTTGGCAGTTTGGTCATTGACCTCACCAACCAAAAAAATTACGCGCTCTTTGAGCAAGCGGGAATAGATGTCGTAGGAACGTTCGCCACGTCCCGACTGCTCAACCACCATAGGCACCATGCCCAAGCCTTGCATATCCAATGCGCTCATGTTTTCTCCAAACGGGGAACAGAACAAATACTGTAACCAAGAAATGAAATGGGGCTTGTGCTGCAAAGCACAAGCCCCGGATCAAGAACTTTTTTGCCCAACCGCGTAATCAACAATAGAAAACAAGCGGTTAGCTATGTTCAAGGGTGCCTGTTAGGCCTGACCCATCAGTTCTTCGAACGACACAGCCTTGTCGCTCACCTTAGCCTTGCCCAGAACAAATTCAGTGACGTTATTCTCAATCACAACAGCTTCCACCTCAGCCAAACGCTGGCGGTCACCGAAGTACCAACGCACGACCTCTTCAGGCTTTTCATAAGAAGCCGCCAACTCATCCACATGCGCCTTCAACTGCTCAGGCGTAGCTTCCAGCTTGTTAGCCTTGACCAACTCAGCAACCACCAAGCCCAAGCGTACACGGCGCTCTGCCTGAGGCAAGAAGATATCTTCAGGGATTTCCGCCTTGTCAGCATCTTTAATGCCACGCTGCTTCAGATCAGCGCGTGCACTTTCCATCAAGCGAGCAACTTCAGCTTGCACCGATGCCTTAGGCAGATCCAACTCAGCCACAGAAACCAACGCATCCATCACAGCTTGCTTGTTACGAGCCTGCAGACGGAACTTCACTTCACGCTCCAGGTTCTTCTTGATGTCAGCGCGCAAGGCTTCAACAGAACCGTCAGCAATACCCAAAGACTTCACCAAAGCTTCATTCACTTCAGGCAAATTAGCAGCCTCTACCTTGGTCAAAGTCACCAAGAAATCAGCGGTCTTTCCAGCAACATCCTTGCCGTGGTAATCCTCGGGGAAAGCCAAGGGGAAAGTCTTGGACTCACCAGCCTTCATGCCACGCACAGCATCCTCAAATTCCTTGAGCATCTGACCTTCGCCAACCAAAAATTGAAAGCCTTCAGCCTTACCGCCTGCGAAAGTTTCACCGTCGATCTTGCCTTCAAAATCCACAGTTACGCGGTCACCGTCCACTGCAGCTTCAGCAGCAGCACGCTGCGCAAAAGTACGGCGCTGCTTGCGCAGAATGTCCAACGTCTTCTCAATGGCGGAATCGTCCACTTCAGCAGTCAGCTTTTCCACTTCAGCAGCGGCCAGATCACCAATCTTCACTTCAGGGAATACTTCGAAAACAGCTTCGAAATCAGCATTTCCTTCAGCAGCACCTTCTTTTTCAGAAATACGAGGTTGACCGGCTACACGCAGACCTGCTTCTTGGACAGCCTTTGCGAACTCTTCACCCACCTTGTCGTTCAGCACTTCGTACTGCACCGAATAGCCATAACGCTGCGCAACAACGTTCATTGGCACTTTGCCTGGACGGAAACCGTCCATCTTCACAGTGCGCGCAACCTTCTTCAGGCGAGCTTCGACTTCGGTCTGGATTGCAGCAAGAGGCAAGCTCAGCGTGATTTTGCGCTCAAGCTTTTCAAGAGTTTCAACTGTAACGGCCATGGTGATTCCTAATTCTGGGGAAATAGTGGACTGTGCCGACTGCAGTCCACAGCCTGCACCGTATTCCGCATAGTCTCACTGGAATGTGGTGCGCGGGGCGGGACTCGAACCCGCACAGTGTTGCCACCGTCAGGACCTAAACCTGGTGCGTCTACCAATTTCGCCACCCGCGCGGTTTTGATAACTACAGGCTAGAACAAACCCACCTGCGTCATAGGTCAATCGGCAATTTTAACCTCGAAAATATCCTTCCCGCACATTCTCTGTCATCATTTTTCTTCTGCGTATTCCAGTTCAGGACGTTTCACACGGAAACATGCGGCATACATGGCAGGCAATGCAAACAAGGTCAGTACCGTAGCCACAATCAACCCTCCCATAATGGCCACGGCCATTGGCCCCCAGAAGACACTGCGCGACAAAGGAATCATGGCCAGCACGGCTGCAGCCGCAGTCAACACGATCGGGCGTAGCCGCCGCACTGCAGCTTCGACAATCGCATCCCAAGCTGCTACGCCACGCGCTCTATCTGACTCAATTTGGTCAATCAAAATCACTGAGTTGCGCTGAATCATGCCCATCAACGCGATGACACCCAGGAGCGCGACAAAACCAAACGGACGATTGAGCAGCAACAACGCTGCAGCAACACCGGCAATCCCCAAAGGCCCCGTCATAAAAACCAGCAGTGCACGACTAAAACTGTGCAGCTGCAGCATGAGCAAGGTAAACACCAAAAATAGCATCACCGGGATACCCGCAGCAATAGACATTGCACCTTTGGCACTTTCCTCCACGGCACCTGCCGCCACAATCCGATAGTCCGCCCAACCCTGCTCACGCCATTGCGCTTGCAGCCTGTCCATTTCGGGCTTCAAAGCCTGCGTCAAGGTCGCGCCTTGCAAACCCGCGCGTACATCGCCCTGCACCGTAATCGCGTACGTGCGCGCATCGCGCCACAGCACCCCCGGCTCCCAACCCAGCACAGGCGTCGCAATTTGCGCCAAAGGAATAGATTTGCCTGACGCAGTAGGCACATAGGCCCCAGCCAAGTCAGCAATCGCATCACGCTCACTCAGAGGCTGGCGCAGCACGATGTTGATCAGCTTGTCGCCCTCGCGAAATTGCCCAATCGTTGTGCCTGTCCACATCGTTTGCGTAGCTTGCGCAATCGACTGACTACTCACACCCAAAGCCCGCGCTTTTTCCTGATCAATCTGCAAGCGCATGACTTTGACAGACTCATTCCAGTTGTCATTCACACCCCTCATGTCTGGATGCTGTTTCATGAGCGCCTTGACCTGATCGGCCAATACGCGCAGCTGCGTTGCATCCGGGCCAATCACCCGAAACTGCACAGGGAAAGGTACAGGCGGCCCACTGGGCAGCAGCTTGGTGCGTGAACGCACCTCAGGAAACGCTTGCGCCAACTCCGCAGGCAGCGTTTTCATCAACTGATCTCGCACCTGCAAGCTCTCTGTCATCAGAATAAATTGCGAGACATTACTCTGCGGAAACACCTGATCCAAAGGCAAATAAAAGCGCGGCACCCCTGAACCGACCCACACGGTCACCGCATCTACCCCCGCTTGCGCTTGCAAATGCGTTTCCATCTGGCGCACCAATTGCTCGTTACCCGCAAACGAAGTGCCTTCCGGGAACCATGCATCCAGCAAAATTTCGGGGCGATTGGAATCTGGGAAAAACTGCTGCTGCACGCGGGTCATACCAAAAATACCGAGGGCAAAAACCAATGCTGTGGCCCCAATCGTGAGCCAGCGATGCTCCACACACCAGTACACAGCTTTGCGAAAACGCTGATAAAAGGCGCTATCGAACACCTCATGGGGATCTGGTGCAAAGCCGGGTGTACTGACCCGTGCCTTGGGTTCCTTCAAGAAAATACTGCCCAAGTAAGGCACAAAATAAACAGAAGCAAACCAGCTGAGGATCAAAGCGATCACCGTCACCGCGAAAATTGCAAACGTGTACTCGCCCGTCATGGACTTGGCCATGCCAATTGGCAAAAAGCCCGCGGCCGTAATCAAGGTTCCCGTCAGCATGGGCTTTGCAGTGATGTCGTAGGCAAACGTGGCTGAGCGCATCTTGTCATAGCCCTCTTCGAGCTTACGCACCATCATCTCCACCGCAATGATGGCATCGTCCACCAACAAGCCCAGCGCAATAATCAACGAGCCCAAGGACACCTTGTGCAACCCAATCCCCCAGTACCACATGGCCAAAAACGTCGCGGCCAATACCAGGGGAATGCTCACTGCCACTACCAACCCGGGCCTAGGGTCGATATACCAGCGGCGCCACCACACCGTGGCATCTGCACGTTTGTGCAAACCCAAGCTGATAAAGCTAACTGCCAGCACCACCACCACGGCTTCCACCAGCACTTTGATAAATTCATTGACGGATTCAGTGACAGCCTTGGGTTGATCCTGAATATTGACCAACTCCATGCCCACAGGAAGCTTCTGGGCAATCTGCGCAACAGCCGCATGCAAAGCCTTACCCAGACCAACGATGTCGCCTCCCTTGCTCATGGAGATACCCAGCGCAATCACTTCGCGGCCGTTATGCCGCACTTTGACGCTCGGCGGATCTTCGTAGCCCCGCGTGACCTCTGCGATATCCCCTAAGCGCAATTGCACGCCAGACGGCGCCATGACTGGCATTGCGCGCACTTGCTCTACCGCATCAAACTGCCCGGCAATACGCACCTGCACCTGCTCTTGCGGCGTTTGAATGACACCAGAGCCTTCTACGGCATTTTGCTGATTCAACTGGTTGACGACCTGATTGATATTCAGGCCCGTTGCTGCCAAACGTTTTTGGGAGAGCTCCACAAAAATTCGTTCGCTCTGCACACCAAACAACTCCACTTTGGCCACATCTTTAACGCGCAACAGCTGCTGGCGCACGTCATCGGCAAAAGTTTTGAGCTCTGCATAGCTATAGCCATCCCCAGAGAGCCCATAAATCACGCCATACACATCGCCAAACTCATCATTAAAAAATGGCCCCTGCACCCCTTGCGGCAAGGTGTTGCGCATATCCCCCACTTTTTTGCGCACCGTATACCAAAGGTCTGCCACATCCTGCGGCCTAGAGTTGTCTCTGAGCTGGAAAATAACCTGCGACTCACCCGGCTTGGAATAGCTGCTGATCTTGTCTGCGTAAGGCACTTCTTGCAGCGTGCGCTCAATCTTGTCCGTGACTTGCTCTGCCACCTGCTGGGCAGACGCGCCCGGCCAATAGGTTCGCACCACCATGGCACGAAAAGTGAAAGGCGGATCCTCATCCTGCCCCAACTGAAAATAGGCTGCCCCACCGAGCAGCAAAATCACCACCATCAAATAGCGCGTCAGCGGAATATGCTGCAGCGCCCAACGCGACAAATTGAAGCCTTCTTTTTCAGGCGCTTGGTTGGATCCACTCATGTGTTTTCTCCAAGCTCAACGCGCTGCATCAGGATGACGAGGCTGGTAGATGCTGACTTTCTGGCCTTCTGTGAGCACATGGGTGCCAGCTGCCACCAACTGCATTCCTTTATCAACCCCGGCCGCAATCACTACATCGTTGCCATCCACCCCAGCAACTTCCACTTTGCGTGCGTGCACGGATGAAGACTGGCGATCAAATACCCACACCATCGATGCGCCTGACTGCTCCCATACCGCCGTGGAAGGCAGCTTGATCAAAGTGTCGTTTACGTGGTCAGCAGACTGCATCGACACATACGCGGTCGCACCCAATGGGGGCTGCACCCCTGCCTGCAACTGAACTTTCACGGTGTACGTGCGTGTTACGGAGTCTGCACTGGCAGCCACCTCCCGCACTGATGCATCCAAAGTCTTGTCCTGCGCCCAAATGCGAACCTGTACCGCTTGCCCAGGTTTTACCCGGCTGCGAACACCTTCAGGCACCGCAATCACCACATCCCGCGCACCATCGTGCGCCAGTTGCACCACCGGCGCGCCCGCTGTCACCACTTGCCCCGGCTCAGCCTGCACTGCAGTGATAACACCAGAGGCATTGGCCACCAAACGCGTATAGCTACTCTGGTTGTTTTGCGCGGAGGCCTGCGCCTGCGCCTGCTCTAACTGGGCTTGTGCAGACTGCAAATTGGCTTTGCGTCTGTCCAGCTCCACGCCGCTGATAAAGCCTTTTTCTTTCAACGCCGAATAACGCTCCCAATCTGCCTGCGCCAAGTCGCGTTGGGTTTTCGCCGCAGCTACCTGCGCCTGCGCAGCCTGCGCAGCCAATGCATAGTCTTGGGCATCCAGCTCTGCCAGCAACTGGCCTTTGCGCACCACGTCGCCCACGTCTACCAGGCGCTGCACCAACTTGCCTGCCACCTGAAAACCCAAACGCGACTCAGTCTGCGCCCGCACCTCCCCGGCATACTCCACCTCGGCAGCGCTGGCGTGGGCGCCTGCTTCCACCAGCTTTACGGCCCGGATGGGCTCAGGCGCGGGCGCCTGCCTGGAACAAGCCGCTAAAACGCCTACCGCGATCGCGCAAGCAAAAAAGCCCCTCAAGGGCAGAACTACAGCGTTTGAAGACATAACAAAAAAAGTTACTGACTGATTGGTTAGCAATCTAGGGAAGGCCTTGCCGACTGTCAAGCGACAATGCGTGGGTGAATGCCTCTGATCCCACCACCATGCCCACCCAAGCAGCTGCTGTCACCCACTACGAGAACTTCCCTGTCGCATCGTGGTTGTGCCCAGCCCCGCTGCGGCAGCCGATTGCCGCTATTTATGCCTTTGCCCGTGAAGCCGACGACATCGCTGACGAAGGTGATGCGCTGGCGCCGCAGCGTTTGGAAACACTGCGCGCGTATCGCCAAGAATTACATGCTATTGCTGGTGGGGCGCAACCTCAAGCACGCTGGGCCACCATCTTCGGCCCCTTGCAGTACAACCTGCTGCAGCACCATCTGCCCGTCACCCTGCTCGATGATCTGCTCAGCGCTTTCATGCAAGACATTGAAAAAACACGCGATCACGCGACTTACGGTGACCGCACCGAGCTGCTGGACTATTGCAGCCGCTCTGCCAACCCAGTAGGTCGGCTGTTGCTGCATTTATATGGCGTCCACGACGCAGCATCGCTGGCGCAAAGCGATGCCGTGTGCACCGCACTGCAGCTCATCAATTTTTGGCAGGACTTGAGTGAAGACATTCCACGCGGCCGCCACTACCTGACCGATGCAGACTGTGCCCAATTTGGCGTGACACGCGCGGCATTGGCCGCACAGAAAGTCACACCCAGCATTCAAAAACTCATAGCTTCTAACGTAGATTGGGCAAGGGATTGCATGCAAAAAGGCTCCAAACTTGTGCACCGCCTGCCCGGGCGCATTGGCTGGGAGCTGCGTTTGGTGGTGCAAGGCGGTTTGTGCATTCTGGACAAAGTCGAGGCGCAAGCGGGCCGCAGCTTGCACACCCGCCAGACCCTGCGCAAAACCGATGCTCCGGGCCTGCTGTGGAACGCACTTTGGATGTAGGCCGCAGCATTTGCACCAGGGCTGCACAATTGAAAAAACCGGCCTGAGCCGGTTTTTTGGATGAGGGAGAGCGCCGCAGATTTAGCCCAGGCTTTCTTCATTCGTGCTGTGCGACAAGGCAGGCCCTGAAGCATTTTTTGCTGCTGCAGCGGCCGTTTGCCCACCGCTGCCAATACTGGCTGGGCGGCGAGATTGGCTGGCGTAGCTGCCCGAAGCTGCACCGGGCTCCAGCACAAACTTTGCCGACATTTGCGCCATTTGATTGGCCTGCTCTTGCAACGATGTCGAGGCGGCCGAGGTCTCCTCCACCAGGGCAGCGTTTTGCTGCGTCACATCATCCAAATTGGCCACTGCATCATTGATTTGCGCCAAGCCCTTGGACTGTTCACGGCTGGCTTCCGCAATTTCACTCACGATATCGGACACGCGGGCGATGCTTTGCACAATATCTTGCATGGTGTTGCCCGTGCGGTGCACCTGCTCGCTGCCGGTGCGCACACGATTGACGGAATCATTGATCAAGACCTTGATCTCCTTAGCGGCCTCCGCAGAGCGGCCCGCCAAAGAACGTACCTCGCTGGCCACCACGGCAAAGCCACGGCCTTGTTCGCCCGCGCGGGCAGCTTCCACCGCCGCGTTCAGCGCCAAGATATTGGTTTGGAAGGCGATCGAGTCAATCACGCCAATGATGGCTTCAATTTTCTTGGCCGAGGTGTTGATGTCCTCCATGGTTGCGACCACTTCCGACACCATGTGACCACCACGCTGTGCAACATCTGTGGCACCACGCGCCAACTCACTGGCACGGATAGCGCTGTCGGCGTTTTGCTGCACGGTGCTAGAGAGCTCTTCCGTCGCCGCTGCCGTCTCTTCCAAGGAGGCGGCTTGCTGCTCGGTACGCATGGACAAGTCACCCGTACCCGCCGCCACTTGGGTCGAAGCGCCAGCAATCGCCTCAGCGCCGCTGCGCACCTTCGAGATAATGTTGTGCAGGTGGCTGCGCATATCTTCCATTTGCACCAGCAATTCGGTGATTTCATCTTTACCCGATGAACTCACGCGCTGCGAAATATCCCCCGCTGCAATCGCTTGCGCCGTGCGATGCGCTTGCTGGAAACCCGCTTGCATGCGCTTGAGCAAGGAGACCGAGAGCAAGGTCGCGGGCAATCCCCCCAGCAACACGCACAGCGCAAACACCCAGATGCTGATGTGATAACGCTCATCCGCTGCCTGGTAAGCCTCATCCGCTTGCGTCACTTGCAGGCCCTTGAAGGCGCCCACCAATGCCACCAGCATGTCCCCTTCTTCACGGCCCGTGGCCAAAAAGCGAGACATCAAATCGCTGCTGAAATTCCCGGCCTCCATCTGTGCCACCAACTCGCCCAGCTTGCTGTTCCAGTCGTTTTGCACACGCACGGCTTCGGTGAACATGTCTTTTTCGATGCCGGCATCAACCATGGAGTTCAGCTCTTTTTGCCACTCCGCACCTTGCTTTAGATTGTGTTTCACCAAATCCAGGTGAGTGCCCACAGGGTGCTCGTGTAACCCGGCCAGCGGGCTGTCTGGTGCGTGCTGGAAAGCCAGCAACATTTGCATGCGCGACTGCAACACGCTTTCATTGATCGACTCTGCCAGCAAAATACGCTGCAGCGATTTGTCATGCAGCGCCCCCAAGCTGTCACGCGCGCTCATCAATCCATGCCAACCCATGCCGATAACGACAGCCATCGACAAAAAGTAACCAACAAAAACCAGCATGTAGCGCTGAGTTAACCGCAGGGAATTGAAGCTGAGCATCTCGTTCAATGTATCTGATTGCAACTTTGCCATCTTAGATGGCTTGCGCAAAAAACGGGCCATCTACGTCGATGACGCTTGATTCACATCAAGCACCCCTACCTTCCTGTGCAATTGCAGCGACCAACCCAAGGCATGGGACAATCCCCCGCTATATGACACCGGAAACCTACGTTCAGCAAAAGGCTGCAGCATCAGGCAGCAGCTTTTATTACGCCTTTCTTTTCCTGCCCGCCAACCGCCGCGCTGCCATCACAGCGTTTTATGCGTTCTGCCGCGAAGTGGATGACGTAGTCGACGAGGTTCAAGACCCCGGTGTCGCCGCACAAAAGTTGGCATGGTGGCAACAGGAAGTGGCGCAAGCCTTTGCTGGCAAGCCCAGCCACCCTGTGATGCTGGCGCTGATGCCGCACGCACCGCAGTTCCAGATTGAGCAGCGCCACTTGCAGGCTGTGATTGAAGGCTGCCTTATGGATTTGGATCAAACCCGGTATCTGGACTACCCCGGCTTGCAGCGTTATTGCCATTTGGTGGCTGGCGTGGTGGGTGAGGTGGCGGCGCGCATCTTTGGTCAAACCAACGAAGCCACCACTGCGTATGCGCACAAGCTGGGCCAAGCATTTCAGTTGACCAACATCATCCGTGATGTGGGTGAAGACGCCATGCGAGGCCGCATCTACCTGCCCATCAGCGATTTGCAGCAGTTCGATGTCAAGGCGCACGAAATCACCAAGCGCGAATATTCGGAGCGCTTTACCGCGCTGATGCGCTTTGAGACCCAGCGCGCGCACCAGCTCTACGAAGAAGCTTTTGCCCTGTTGCCTGCCGAAGACCGCCGCGCCCAAAAGCCGGGCTTGATGATGGCCAGCATCTATCGCACCTTGCTGCGTGAGATTGAGGCCGAGAACTTCCAGGTACTGCACCAGCGCATTGGCCTGACCCCGCTGCGCAAGCTGTGGCTGGCGTGGAAAATGCAAGCCTTGGGCCGCATGTAACCGTGGCAAGCCGCACCCCTTTGCGTATTGCCATCATTGGTGGAGGCTGGGCCGGCATGGCTGCCGCCGCAAGCCTGCAGCAACAGGGCCACCAGCTACACATCTGGGAAGCCAGCCGCACCTGGGGGGGCCGTGCCCGCGCGCTCACGGTGCAAGGGCCACAAGGCCAGCACTGGACGCTGGACAACGGCCAGCACATCTTGATTGGCGCCTATAGCGCCTGCCTGCAAGCCATGCGCACAGTGGGCGTGCAGCCAGACCAGGCCCTGCAGCGCCTGCCCCTGGATTTGCGTTACGCCGATGGCACCGGACTGCAGTTGCCCCACCTGCCACCGCCGTGGGATGCCGTCATCGGGATTGCCCGCACCCGGGGTTGGAGCTGGCGTGAAAAACTGGCGCTGCTACGCACCGCCCAGCGCTGGCAAAGCCAGCAGTTTCAATGCGCAGCCAGCGCCACCGTGGCAGACATATGCCACGGTTTGCCAGCCCGCTTGATGCAAGATTTTGTCGACCCCCTGTGCATCTCCGCGCTGAATCTACCTGCTTGCGCGGCCAGCGGGCGTATTTTTTTGCGGGTGCTGCAAGACGGCTTGTTCAGCGGCCAAGGTGGCTCTAACTTGCTGATTCCACGCACCGACCTCAGCACGCTGTACCCCGCTGCTGCAGCGCAATGGCTGCAAGCCCAAGGTGCACAGTTGCGACTCGGCGTGCGAGCCACGCACTTGGCGTGGCAGGCAGACAGCGCCAACTGGCATGTTGACGGCCAGGCCTTCGATGCCGTGGTGATCGCCACCGCGTGTGCACCTGCTGCACGTTTGGTGCAGCACGCGCAGGCGCCTGCTGCGGTGCAAATGCACACCCAATCATGGGCTGCGGCAGCAGATGCATTGCCGCACACCGCCATTGCCACAGTCTATGCGTACACCCCGCCCCAACAAGGCCGTACGCTGCTGCCCGCGCCCATGGTCGCACTGCGCAGCCATGCGGGTGCGCCGGCACAATTTGCGTTCGACAAAGGCCAGCTGGGCGGCCCCGCAGGGGTGATTACCTTGGTCGTCAGCACCAGCCCGGATGACAAAGCACAGCTGCAAACCCAGGTGCTGCAGCAAGCCCGTGTGCAGTTGAAGTTGCCGCAATTGCAAGCGCTTCAAACCGTGATCGACAAGCGTGCCACCTTTGCCTGCACACCCCAGGTACAGCGCCCCGGCATGCAGATTGCTCCTGGTTTGTGGGCCTGCGGCGACTATGTGGATGGCCCCTACCCGGCCACGCTCGAAGGCGCGGTGCGCAGCGGCATGCAAGTGGCGCACGCATTGGCGCAGACCGCATTCGCAAGCTAAAAAACAATAGCTAGCAGCGCTGGATAAGCGTGGTTTTGACGCAAAAAACCATGCCAACCCCTTGTCCATCAAGCGCTCACAGCTCTTTTTTAAGCATTTACTTTTCCAAGTACCACTGAATCACGGCTTTGGCGATAAAGCCGGTGAAACCTACCGCCAGCCCCAAAAACAGCACAAAAGTGCCGAACTTGCCCGCCTTGGACTCCCAGGCTAAGTGGCCAATGATGAACAGCATGAAGAGGATGAACGCCCCTATGCCATACGTCATAAAAAAATGCGAAATTTGTTCTTCTGTGTAGCCAAAGATCACGACACGTGTCCTAGAAACCGCAGGGCCAGGTCGCTACGATGCAGCCTCCCGCAACGCAAAGTCTGATGCATCCACCAAATCTCGGTACGCATGCCAACTGGCATGTCCAAGCATTGGCATCACAAACACCAGACCCAGCAACAACGAAGCCAAGCCCAATAAAGTAAACACCACAATCAGCGCCGCCCACAGCGCCATAGCGATGGGGTTTTGCAAAATCACCAACCAGCTAGTGAGCACGGCTTGCTGCAAGCTCACTTTGCGATCCAGCAACAAAGGCATAGAAACCACACTGGACGCAAAAATAGGCGCAGCCAAAAAACTGCCCAAACCCAGCCACAGATAAAACAGCGTGCTGTCTGGGGCCAGCACCACGTGCTGCATGAAGTCCATGGGCGAGGCAATCCGTACGGGCGACAGCAGCGTAATCAGCGACGCCGAAATCACCACCCAGCCCGTGGCAGAAACCGCCAGCAGCAGGCCAAACTGCACCAAGCACCAATAGCTGCTGCCCAGCTTGCTCTGCCCTTGCTGCCAGTGCGACCATGTGCGCCGCACCAGCCCCAAGTTCACCGCCTCACCACGCTCCAAAGCCCGGCTCATGGCATACAAACTGGTGGCAACCACAGGCCCCACCACCAAAAAACCAGAAAGCGCGCCGGCCATTAGCCAAAAGCGATTGTGCCCCACCAGCAAAATCAAAGCGCCCAACAGTGCTAAGACCATGCCATGCGCCAAGCTCAAAGCGGGAGCACGGCAGATATCTTTCCACCCCAGTGCCAGCCACGACAGGGGCTGCATCAAGCCAATGCGCAAAGGCAGCGGCAAATCCATGCTGGATGAACGAGACAGGGCTTGAGACATGCGCTTGCTCCTTGCCCCACGCGGGGGCGCATCACTCAGGCAGCCAGCAAATCACACAACTCCAACAGGCTGACCACCGTTGTGGGTGGGTGCTGATCCTCTACAGCCCAATCTAAGCCTGCACGGTTGAGCCAAACAGCGTGCATACCCGCATCCCGCGCTGCCACGGCGTCCAACTTGGCATCGTCTCCTACATGCAAGATGGCCGACAAAGGCATTTGCAGCGCCTGCGCTGCGCAATCAAAGATGCGCACGTCGGGTTTGGCAAAACCCGTGCGCTGCACGTTAAAGCTGTCTTGAAAAAAGTGATCCAGCCCGATTTGGCCCAAATCAGCGTTGCCATTGGTGACCGCCACCACCGGCCAGCGCGCTGCCAAAAACTCCAGCGCCTGCAAAGCATCGTCAAACAGCTGCACGCGCTGGCGTTCGGCAAAAAAAATCTCAAACGCCGGGATAGCTAAATTTTCATCGTCGCCCGCCTGGCGCAAAGCCTGCGCAATCGAGGCCTTGCGCAAACCACTCATATCGTGGCGCAAGTCGGGGCGTTCACGCTCCACCTGCAGGCGAATAGCACGCAAAGCCTCAGGCGATGAAAACACTTGTGCAGTCTGCGCTGCATGCTCTTTTAACCAGAGCAAGAGCACTTCTTCTGCGCGGCGAATGGTGGGCCAGATGGGCCACAGCGTATCGTCCAGATCCAAAGTGACGGCACGAATTTGAGATGGGTCAAGCATAGACTGCAAGAATACTGGAGCCCACTAAGGCTGCACGCCAAAGCCTGCGACAAGCAGCCGGCTTTTGTCACAATGGCAGCCATGCTGTCTCGTTTTGCCCCCGAACCCAAGCTCCCCGCCGGCCAGCCCGAACGCACTGCCGTTTTGCTGTGCAATCTTGGCACCCCCGATGAGGCCACGCCCGCTGCCGTGCGCCGCTATCTCGCGCAATTTCTGGCCGATGACCGAGTGGTCGAGCTTCCCAAGCTCGCCTGGTGGCCTATTTTGCACGGCATCATCTTGCGCATACGGCCCAAAGCCTCTGCGGCCAAGTACGCCACGGTGTGGAACCAAGGGGGCGCCACCGGCTCGCCCTTGCTGTATTTCACCCAGCGTCAAGCCACCCTGCTGCAAGGCTGGATGGGGGAAGCAGGCTCCAATGTGCTGGTGAGCTATGCCATGCGCTACGGCAATCCATCGATGGCTTCGCAGCTCGATGCCCTCAAAGCCCAAGGTGCAACGCGCATCCTGATCGTGCCGCTGTACCCCCAATACTCGGGCACCACCACCGCCAGCGTGTGCGATGCGGTCTACGACTGGGCCAAAACCCAGCGCCACATTCCAGAGCTGCGCTTTGTGCAGCGCTACCACGATCACCCCGGCTATATCGAGGCCCTGGCCCAGACGGTAGAAAAACACTGGCGGGAAAACGGCCGTGCACAAAAGCTGTTCCTGAGCTTTCATGGTGTGCCCGAGCGCACCTATACGCTGGGTGACCCCTACCGCGATGAGTGCTACGCCACAGGTCGCTTGCTGGCACAGCGCCTGGGCCTGAGTGAGGAGCAATACATCCTCACCTTCCAGTCGCGCTTTGGCAAAGCCAAGTGGCTGCAGCCCTATACCGAGCCCACGCTGATCGACATGGCCAAAAACGGCTTGGAAAGCGTGGACATCATGTGCCCCGGCTTTACCAGCGACTGCATCGAGACACTGGAAGAAATCAACCAAGAAGCGCGCGAAGCCTTTGAGCACGCAGGCGGCAAGGACTACCGCTTTATTCCCTGCCTGAACGACCACAACGCCTGGATTGGGGCGTTGCGTGACATTACCCAGCAGCACCTGCAAGGATGGCCCACAAAGCCTTAAGCCTTACGCCCCCGAGCCACCTGCTGCCCACAAAAGAAACCCTGCCTGTACTGCTACAGGCAGGGTTTTTTGTTGAAAGCCGCGTTGCCGCTTATTGGATGGGAAAGGGGTTGCCGCTGTCCGAAGCTTGGCCCGCAGACTGGCTGGTGGGTTCGGTGCGCGGCGCAGCAATTTCATAGGCAGTGCGGTCTTTGCCCTCGATCCACTTGGGCGCTTTGCCACGTCCTGTCCATGACAGCCCGGTTTCAGGGTCGTAGTACTTGGCCTGCACTTTTTTCTTTTGCACAGGCTGGAAAGGAAACACCTGCTGCGCCGTAAAGCCAAACGTGGCGATCAGCTCATGCACGGTTTTCAGTGCAGCTGCCGACTCTGTGCGACGTATTTGTTCAATCGTCTTGTCCAGCTCGCGTTTGCGAGCCAAAAGCTCTTGGTACTGGGTCATTCAGTGAGGGGAATGGGATGGAAAGAAAGTAACAGGAGGCCGTCATGGCCACCCAAAATTTCGAAGCTGAGCGATTTTGCGCGAAAGTGTTCGATTGCGTACAGCGCACGCCCAAAACATCCGCTTTGCGCTAGGTGCAATCTGCAATCACCTTGCCCGCCTGCTCCTCGCGCACGCGAATGGCATGAACACGCGCGCTCTGCGGCAATGCCACGGTAAACGCCAAGCCTGTGCATGGGTGTTTGGCGCCGCGCAGCACGCCGCCGCAGGTGCTGCATAGAATCACGCTCGGCTTCTACGGCCTGCATTCGGCGCAGGCTTGGATCGCCCCCTCACTTCAGCGGCCGCAGCGCCGCCCCTTGGCTGAATGTCTGGCCCCAAAGTCTTTGGACCTTGGGGTATTTGCTTTTGGTGGAAGCACTCCTTGGTGCCACATCAAAAAACAACACCACAGCCATGACCTCTCTCTCCTCCTCCCCCACCGGGCAGCCCACGGCTGTCAACAGCTACAGCTGGAAAGCCTTGATGGGTTCTGCCGTCGGCTACGCCATGGACGGCTTTGACCTGCTGATTCTGGGCTTCATGCTCAGCGCCATCTCGGCCGACTTGAACCTCACCACCGGCCAGGCCGGCTCGCTGGTGACGTGGACACTGATTGGCGCCGTGTTTGGCGGCATTGTGTTTGGCGCCCTGTCTGACCGCTACGGCCGCATCCGTGTGCTGACCTGGACCATCATGCTGTTCGCCATTTTCACGGGCCTGTGCGCGTTTGCCACCGGTTACTGGGATTTGCTGGCCTACCGCACCATTGCCGGCATTGGCCTGGGCGGTGAATTTGGCATTGGCATGGCGCTGGCTGCTGAAGCCTGGCCTGCCCGCCACCGCGCACGCGTGTCCTCGTACGTGGCGCTGGGCTGGCAAGTGGGCGTGCTGGCGGCGGCACTGCTCACCCCTTTGCTGCTGCCCGTCATTGGCTGGCGCGGCATGTTCCTGGTGGGCGTGATTCCCGCCGTGGTGGCCTGGGTGATTCGCCACCGCATCCATGAGCCCGAAGTGTTTGTGCGCAAGCCACAAACCGAGCGCGGCGCGCGCCTGAAAGCGTTCCAACTGCTGATCAAAGACAAGGCCACCACCAAAATCAGTCTGGGCGTGATCGTGCTGACCTCGGTACAGAACTTTGGCTACTACGGCATCATGATTTGGATGCCCGGCTTCCTGTCCAAGCAGCTGGGGTTCAGCCTGACCAAATCATCCATGTGGACCGCTGTGACCGTGCTGGGCATGATGGTGGGCATCTGGATTTTTGGCCATCTGGCCGACCGCATCGGCCGCAAACCCAGCTTCTTGCTGTTTCAGCTCGGCGCTGTGGTGATGGTGCTGGTGTACTCACAGCTGTCTGACCCCACCACCATGCTCTGGGCCGGCGCCGTGCTGGGCATGTTTGTGAACGGCATGCTGGGCGGCCTGGGCGCCGTGATGAGCGAGGCCTACCCCACCGAAGCCCGTGCCACGGCACAGAACGTATTGTTTAACATTGGCCGCGGCGTGGGCGGTTTGGGCCCGGTGGTGGTGGGTGCGGTGGCCATGGGCTATGGCTTTCAGATGGCGATTGCGCTGCTGGCCGCCATCTACGTGCTGGACATGATTGCCACTGTGTTCCTGATTCCTGAGCTCAAAGGCAAAGAGCTGCATTAAGCCTTGCTCCTTACCTAGCCATAAAAAGAGAGCTGCTAGCGCTTGAAAAACCTGGGCTTCCAATACTTTTATATTGGAAATCCAGCATATTCATGCGCCAGCAGCTCTTATTTTTAAGTCACCGCGTGCAACGGTGGCTGTGGTGGTGGCTGCAGCAGCCACCACCACAGCCACCACTGAGTCGTCTCTCAGTCGGCTTTGATGTTGGCCTCTTTGACCACCTTGGCCCACATCTCCCGGTCACGCGCCGCCATGGCGCCCAAGGCCTTGCTGTCCATAAAGTCTGCTGTTGCACCTTGGTCCAGGGCTTTTTGCTTGAAAGCCGCATCGCGCAGCATGTTGCGGACATCCGCTTCCAGTTTGCTGACCACAGCAGCCGGCGTCTTGGCAGGCGCAAACAGCGCAAACCACGACGTGGCATTCACTGCGGGCAGGCCGGTTTCCGCCGTGGTGGGCGTTTGCGGCAAGCTGGGCAGGCGCTCCTTGCCGGTAACGGCCAGCACTTTGAGCTTGCCCGCCTGGATGTGCGGCATGAAAGGCGGCGCGGTGCCAAACGTCAGGTCTACCTGGCCGCCCAGCAAGTCCTGCAGCGCCGGGCCTGTGCCTTTGTAGGGCACGTGAACAATCTGAATGCCTGCCGCCTGCTCCAGCTGCACGCCGGTGACGTGCTGCAAAGAGCCGTTGCCCGAAGACGCGTAGTTCAGCTTCCGGGGATTGGCCTTGGCATAGGCCACCAGCTCTTGCATGCTGTTGACCGGCAAATCACCACGCACCACCACAATTTGCGGCGCAGACAGCACATTGGCTACGGGCACAAAGTCCGCAGGCTCCCAGCTGGACTTGCCCAGATGCGGCGAGATCACATGAAAGCCCGAGTACTGCATCAACAAGGTGTAGCCATCAGGCTCGGCACGCTTGACCTGCGCAGCAGCAATATTGCCGTTGCCGCCCCCTTTGTTTTCCACCACGATGGTTTGGCCCAGCACCGGGCCCAGCGCTTGCGCCGCCATGCGGGCGGCCAAATCGGTCGTCCCCCCGGCCGAAGCGGGCACCACCATGCTGATGGGCTTGGTCGGATAAGCCGCTTGCGCCCCTGCCACACCATGCAGCCCCAGGCCCAGTGCGCTCGCCAGGGCCAAACGGCCAAATTGTTGTCGTGTCATGTACTTCATCACGGTCTCCTTTGCTTGTTGTCTACTCGTTGTCATGGCCTGCCCCCGCAGGCCTGCTTGGCTTGCAGCCCTGCTCAAGCCAACCAGCGCGCTTGCGCGCGCGCACGGATCTCTGGCAGGGATGCCGGTGCGGGGTGCAGCTGGCTGACTGGCCCCGCCTGCACGATGGCGCTGGGCGTTGCATGCCCAATCAAGGCTGGCAAACTGGCGGCCACCGCTGTCAGTGCGGCCAGATCCACGCCGGTGTCATAGCCCATCAGCTGCAAGGCATGCACCAGCTCTTCGGTACAGGCATTGCCGCTGGCCCCGGGTGCATACGGGCAGCCGCCCATACCGCCCACCGAGGCATCAAAACGATCGCCCCCGGCCGCAATGGCCGCCAGCACATTGGCCAGCGCCATCGCTCGCGTGTCGTGAAAGTGCAGCGTCAGCGTGGTCTGCGGCCAGCGCGCTTTAAAAGCGCTGACCAGGGCATGCACCTGCGCGGGGTGGGCCATGCCGGTGGTGTCACACAGCGTGATGCCTTGCACCCCCAAGTCAATAAAGCGCTGCGCCCAGCCCAGCACTTCGGCAGCTGGCACATCGCCTTCCATGGGGCAGCCAAAGCTGCAGGACAGCGACACGTTCACCGCCACGCCGCCTTGCTGCGCCACGGCCACCACCTCGGCCAGCCCGGCAAACGATTGCTCGCGCAGCATGCGCAAATTGCACAGATTGTGGGTTTCGCTGGCCGACATCACCAGGTTCAGCTCATCTGCCCCTGCCTCCATGGCGCGCTGAGCGCCTTTGATGTTCGGCACCAAGCAGGTCATCACCGTGCCGGGGCGGCGCACAATGCCGCGCAGTACCTCTTGCGCATCGGCCAGCGCAGGAATGGCCTGGGGTGAGACAAAGGCCGTCACCTCCACCTTGGCCACGCCCGCCGCAGACAAGGCATTGACCATGGCGATCTTGTCGGCCGTGGGCACAAATACGGACTCCATTTGCAGGCCATCGCGCGGCCCGACTTCCTGGATGTAAATGCGCTGCCCCGCGCCTTGCCATACAGAGGCGCCACTCATTGGATCACCCCCTGCGTGCGCAACTGCGCAATTTGTGCGGCGCTCAGGCCCATGCCCGCCAAGACCACATCGGTGTCGTCACCCAGCTTGGGCGCACTACTGCGGATGGTGCCCGGCGTGGCCGAGAGCTTGGGCACAATGCCCGGCACCTCTACGCTGTAGCCATCGCGTGTGGTCTGGGTCAAGATCATGTCGCGGGCGCGGTAGTGCGGGTCTTCGCAAATGTCTTTGGCCGTGTAGACGCGGCCTGCAGGCACACGGGCCGCGGCCAAAGCCTCCAGCACAGCAGTAATGGTTTGCGTCTGCGTCCATGCACCAATGGCTGCATCAATTTCTGCCACACGCGCCACGCGGCCTGCGTTGTTGGCCAAATCCGGGGAATTGCCCAGATCGTCACGGCCAATGGTCTGCATCAGGCGTTTGAAGATGCTGTCGCCATTGCCAGCCACCAGCACCCAGCCATCGGCGCAGGGGTAGGCGTTGGAAGGCGCAATCCCTGGCAGCGCACTGCCGGCGGCCTCGCGCACCGCACCAAAGGCGCTGTATTCAGGAATCAGGCTTTCCATGACGTTGAACACCGCCTCGTGCAGCGCCACATCAATCACCTGCCCTTTACCGCCGTTGACCTTGCGGTGGTACAGCGCCGTCAGCACACCGATGGTGCCGTGCAGGGCCGCCAGCGTGTCCCCGATGGACACGCCCACACGCACCGGCACACGGCCGGGCTCACCCGTCAGATGGCGCAGGCCGCCCATGGCCTCGCCCACCACCCCAAAGCCGGGTAAATCCCGGTAAGGGCCGGTCTGGCCGTAGCCGCTGATGCGCAAAATCACCAAGCCAGGGTTGATGGCATGCAGTTCATCGGGCGACATGCCCCAACCTTCCAGCGTGCCGGGGCGAAAATTCTCAATCAGCACATCGGCTTCTTGCAGCAGCTGGCGCGCCAAGTCCTGCCCCTGGGGCTGGCGCAAATCCAGCGCCACCGACTTTTTATTGCGCGACTGCACCTGCCACCACACGGAGGTGCCTTCTTTGATCAAGCGCCAGTTGCGCAGCGGATCGCCCGCGCCCGGCGCTTCAATCTTGATGACCTCGGCGCCAAACTCGCCCAGGGTTTTGCCCGCAAAAGGGCCGGCAATCAATTGCCCCATCTCCACCACGCGCACACCGCGTAGCGCACCTTCTTGCAACCCCGCCAGGGGGTTTACCGTCTCTTGCATTGCATCTCCTTGCGAGCACACCCCGTGTGCAGCCCCGCTTGCTGGCCATCATGCAAAAGCAGCACGGTTTTACAAAACGCTGTTTCGCGAAAATGCCATCGCGTTTCAGCATAGCCACCACCAAACCAAGTACTTACCCTTATGAAAAGTTGACGTATAGAACATCTGCCTTGCTGTTTAAGCACAGCAAAATCGACCTATGCGACTGGACCCTCTCTCTTTGCGCTTGTTTGTGGCCGTGATGGAAGAACAAGCGATTGCCCGTGCTGCGGCGCGCGAACATATTGCGACCTCGGCAGCCAGCCGCCGCCTCAGCGAGCTGGAAGCACAACTGCAGGTGCGGCTGTTTGAGCGCAGCAACCGCGGCATCTCCCCCACGCCGGCGGCCTACACCCTGCTGGATTTGGCGCGCAATGTGCTGGGCGAAATGGATGGCATTGGCCGCCAGATGCGTGAGTACGGCATGGGCATGCGCGGCCATGTGCGCGTGGTGGCCAATATCTCGGCCATCACCCAGTTCTTGCCTGCCCAGCTGCAAAGCTTTATGGCCCAGCACCCGGAAGTGCAGGTGCATTTGCAAGAAAAAATCAGCAGCGAAATTGCCTTGGCCGTGGCGCAGAACACGGCCGACTTTGGCATCTTGAATGCCGGGCATTACGGCGGCGATTTGCGCTACACCCCCTACCGCACGGATGAGCTGGTGCTGGTTGCCCCCAGTGGCCACCCGCTGACCCAGCAAGCCAAGGTGCGCATGCAGCAAGCACTGACTTACGACTTTGTCGGCGCACACATGGGCAGTGCCTTGAATGGCCTGCTCACCCGCAGCGCCGCCCAGCTGGGGATGCCGCTGAAGCTGCGCATCCAGGTCACCAGCTACGACGCCTTGTGCCTGATGGTGGCTGCGGGCCTGGGCGTGGGGGTGCTGCCGCGCAAAAGTGCGGCGCTGTATGTCAACAGCCTGGGCCTGCAGACGATGGCCCTGGACGAGCCCTGGGCACAGCGCCAGCTGGTGCTGTGCATGCGCTCTTACGAAGCGCTGCCCAGCGCGGCGCAGTCCCTGCTGCACCACTTGACCGACCCCAACTCCGACAGCAGGCCCCTTATTCCTTGAAGTTATATGTTTGCAATAGATCGGTCGTTCCTCTGTGGGCACTGAAGGCGGACAATCGGGGCCATAAGTCTTTTTGTAAGTGCTTGCATTGCACGCAAACACCATCGCCATGCCTTCTTCTAAAACATTGATTGCTTTTTCGCTGTGCCTGAGCGCCAGTGGCTGGGCTTTGGCCGCAGAGCCATTGCTCACACCGCAGCAACTGGCCGCGCTGCTGCCCCAAGCCCAAGCCTCCGCCACCGTGCGCGTGATCGACATCCGCGACCCCAAAAGCTTTGCAGAAAACCACATTCCCGGTGCGGTCAACGCCCCCTACGGCCAATGGCGCGGCCCTGCCACCAACCCTGGCGAGTTGCCCGACCACGCCAAGCTGGTTGCGCTGCTGCAGTCGCTGGGCTTGAAGGCGGACAGTCATGCCGTGGTGGTCTCCAACGGCAAAGACGCCACCGACTTTGGCGCCATGGCCCGCGTGTACTGGACTTTGAAATCGCTGGGGCTGAAGGAGCTGTCCATCGTCAACGGC
The DNA here is from genome assembly GCF_030162955.1 of Comamonas jiangduensis. Taxonomy (NCBI): domain Bacteria; kingdom Pseudomonadati; phylum Pseudomonadota; class Betaproteobacteria; order Burkholderiales; family Comamonadaceae; genus Comamonas; species Comamonas jiangduensis. Next base: position 84,146 of record NZ_JARXOV010000002.1, on the reverse strand, counting down.
GGCATGCAAGCATGGAATGCGGCCAAGCTGCCGCTGTCTACGCAGCCCGTCAAAGTGGCGCCCAGCAGCTACGCGCCCACGTTCGATGCGACATGGCTGTCCACCCGCCAAGATGTGCAGCAAAGCCTCAAGCTGAGCAATGCGGTGCTGGTGGACTCACGCCCCGATGCCTTCTACCAAGGCAAAACCCAGGCACCTGCCGCCAAGCTGGCGGGCACCTTGCCTGGTGCGGTGCAGCTGGACTTTAACCAGTGGTTTGAGCCCAAGACCGCCCTCTTTGTCGACACCGCCAAGGCCAAGCAAATTGCCGCCCAAATTCAGGTGCCCGAAGGGCAAGGCGCCGTCGCGTTTTGCAACACCGGCCATTGGGCCGCGACAGACTGGTTTGGCCTGAGTGAAGTGGCAGGTATTCCCAACGTGAAGCTGTACGCTGGATCGATGGTGGACTGGACGCAGCAGCCCGACTTTCCCCAGCTGCAAAACGCTCCCGGCCGCGGTGAGCAATTGCTGCGCTCCACCAAGCAGTGGTGGGAGCGCAAGTTCAACTGAACGCATTGCACAACAATAAAAAAAGAGCGGCTAGCGTACGTATTTCATAGTTTTCAAGCATAAAACACTTTGAAATCTAGATAAATAAAGCGCTAGCAGCTCATGTTTTTGAATAAGAAGATTTTTCGAGAGGCGGTTTCGCAATGAAGCGTTTACCTTTGGCCATCCTGATGGCCGTGTTTTTTGGCTGGCTGTTGTGGTCGGTCTCCGTGCGCCAGGCGGCGTTGTTTGCCGTGGGCATTGGGCTGGGCGCTGTGCTGGCAGGCAAGCGCTTTGGCTTTACCACCGGCTGGCGCATGCTGGTGGAAGACAAAGACCCCTCGGGCGTCTTTGGCCAGTTGCTGCTGCTGGCATTGGCAGCCTGCTTGGCCATGCCACTGCTGGGCCACTTTCCTGAATTGACCGCAGCACTGGGCCCGCCCAGCGTGAGCTTGATCGTCGGCGCGTTTGTCTTTGGCCTGTGCATGCAAATTGCCGACGGCTGCGGCAGCGGCACGCTGTACAAGGCAGGCTTGGGCATTCCCATGAACGCCGCCATCTTGCCGGTGTTTGCCATTGGCAGCTTCCTGGGCAGCGTGCACCTGGGCTGGTGGCTGGACTTGGGCCGCGCAGCGCCCGTGGGCCTGGTCACCGCATGGGGCTGGGATGTGGCCTTGGCCGCCACGCTGGCAGGTTTGGCAGTGGTGGCCGCCGGAGTGAGCTTGTACTGCAAGCGCGCCAACTTGCAAGCGGGGCGCGCACCCAAGCCTTTGTTTGTGCGCAAATGGATCGTGGGCGCCGTGCTGCTGGCCCTGCTGGCCACACTGAATCTGGTGATTGCAGGCCAGCCCTGGGGCGTGGTCTACGGCTTTGGTCTGTGGGCCGCCAAAATTGCCAACGCCACCGGTGCCATGGATGTGGGCAGCACCTGGTTCTGGAGCCAGCCTGGCAACGCCCTGCGCCTGAGCGAGACGGTGCTACTGGACGTGACCTCCATCACCAACATCGGCATCTTGGCCGGCGCCCTGTGGGTGAGCGCCTCCACACCCGCCAGCAGCAAGCCTTTGAGCGGCAAGCAATGGGCGGTGGCGCTGATTGCCGGCCTGGTGCTGGGCTACAGCTCGCGCCTGGCGTTTGGTTGCAACGTGGGCGCCATGTTCTCGGGTATCTCCACAGGCTCCATCCACGGCTGGATCTGGGTGCCACTGGCGTTTGCAGGCACCATTTGGGGTCTGCGCATTCGCCGCCATTTTGGCTTTTAAGAAAGGATGGACGCCATGACACACACAAACACGCTGCGCGCCGTCTTTTGGACGGTGCTGGTAATTTTCTTGGTGTGGGACTTTCACACCTCCCCCCCCGTAGATTTGCGCTTTGAAGCGCCCCTGATTGCTGCGGGCTCTGGCGTGGCCGTGCAAGGTGGCCACTGCTCCATGCCCGACTAAGCACCTACCCACTACGGAGCCAAGGCCGCTTTTGCGGCCTTTTTTATGCCCGCACGCCCTCGAAATACCCCTACCTCCAGCAACATCGCCCCTCAAGAACAGCGGCATCGCGATGGAAGATTTCATCGCAATCTGCGTACAAATGACGGCCAAACGCGGCGATTCACGCCAAAAGAAACAAAAAAAAACATGGGGGTATACCCCTTTTCAATGTAACCAAAAGAACATTTTCATTAACAATCTGCCACAATTTCATGCATATCGTGGGCAGGCTTTATGCATTCGCCACAGGCTCCGGCACATGTGACTCACATGTGCTCACTACTGAAGAGAAACAGGTTTAAGACATGCAAGCAATGAGAGATCTGAGTATCCGCGCCAAGCTGTGGCTTTTGGTCGGTGGACTGCTGGTATTGACAGTCGCGATCACCTTGGCAATGGTTCAGCAGCTCCATGCCAGCAACCAACGCTTGGAAGATATCTATAGCAACCGCGTGTTGCCCATGCAGCAACTCAAGCTGATCTCCGATGGCTATGGCATCAAGCTCGTGGAAGTCACCAACAAGGTGTACAACCAGCAAATCCTGGCGGAGTCTGGCAAAGAAGATCTGGCAAAAATCAAAGTCAGTGCAGAGGCTGCTTGGAAGGATTACCTCTCCACAGATATCACCGAAGAAGAAAAAGCGCTGGCTGACCGCGTAGGTGTCTTGCTGGATGCACTGGCCCCACGCATTGATGATTTGCTGCGTTTGTTTGACCAGCAAGACCATGAGTCGCTGGGCTCTTTCATCGAATACCGCCTGTTCCCCAATGTCAGCCCCTTGGCAGCCAACTTGCAACAGCTGTCCGCGCTGCAAGAAAAGCTGGCCATGCAGGCCTATGAAGAAGCCCAGGCAGAGTTGCAGCGCGCCATCATCTTGGTGGCTGCTGCCGTGGTGGTGGTACTGGTGCTGGCCTTGTTGAGCGCCATCTTGATCATCCGCACCATCACCCGCAGCCTGGACAGCGCGGTGCATGTGGCCGAAACCGTGGCCAAGGGTGATTTGAGCTCCAAGATCGAAGTCACATCGAAGGACGAACTGGGCCGCTTGATGCAAGCGCTAAAGGGCATGAATGACAACCTGATTGGTATCGTCAACCGCATCCGCGAGAGCAGCGAATCGATCGCTACTGGCTCTACCGAAATCTCGACCGGCAACAACGATTTGTCGCAGCGCACCGAAGAGCAAGCCAGCAACTTGCAGCAAACCGCCGCCAGCATGGAGCAGCTGGCCTCGACCGTGCGCAACAACACCGACAACGCGCACCAAGCCACAGCCCTGGCGCGCGACGCTGCCCAAACCGCCAGCCAAGGCGGCGAAGCCATGGAGCAAGTCACACGCACCATGGAGACCATCTCCACCAGCTCACGCAAGATTGCCGACATCATTGGCGTGATCGACGGTATTGCCTTCCAGACCAACATCTTGGCGCTGAACGCCGCCGTCGAAGCAGCCCGCGCCGGTGAGCAAGGTCGCGGCTTTGCCGTGGTGGCGGGTGAAGTGCGTGCTTTGGCGGGCCGCAGCGCCGAAGCCGCCAAGGAAATCAAACAACTGATTCAGCAAAGCGTGAACCAAGTGAGCGAAGGCACGCGCTTGGTCGGTGTCACCGGCCAAACCATCGCCGACGTGGTGCGTCAGGTGCAAAGCGTTTCCACGCTGATTCAAGAAATCAGCAACGCCAGCCAGGAGCAAAGCCAGGGCACCGGCCAAGTCAGCGACGCGATTGCGCAGCTGGACCAGGTCACCCAACAAAATGCGGCCTTGGTGGAAGAAAGCGCAGCCGCAGCCAGCAGCCTCAGCCACCAGGCTGCAGAGCTGAACCAGCTGGTCTCCACCTTCAAAACGGGCACCGGCACCTCGGCACGCTTTGCGGCGCTGTCGCCCCAATTAGCGCCTGCAAGCGCTGCCAGCACCCAAGCCAGCCGCACGACAAAAACCGAGGAGCAAGAGCCCTTGATGCTCCACTAAGCACCGCGCACCACACAAAGGCCTTGGCATGCACCAAGGCCTTTTTTTATGCCGCTGCAGCGCACCCGCCGCCTGCGCAAGCTCGCTACAGCTGCTCTTGCTGCGCCGCAGCGCGTGCCTGTGCCATACGGTGATTGGCCCAACCTTGCAGTGCCCGCGGCAACACTACCAGCGCCACCACGGCCATCAACAGGGTCAGTGCCAAGGGCTGCTGCACAAAAATCGCTAGGCTGCCATTGCCCACCGCCACGGCTTGGCGCAGTTGCACCTCGGCCAGCGGGCCCAGCGCCACACCGATCACCAGCGGCGTCAGCGGAAAATCAAAGCGCCGCATGGCCACGCCCAGCAAGCCCATGCCATAGAGCAGCAACAGATCACCCACGCTCTGGCGCATGCCATAAACACCGGCAGCCGCCAGCACCAGCATGGCGGCGTACAGCTGCGGACGCGGTATGCGCAGCAACACGGTCCACATCCGCACCATGGGCATATTCAGCACCCACAGCATGGCATTGCCAATGAACAACGACGCAATCAGCACCCAGACGAAGCTGTGGCCACTGGTAAACCACTGTGGCCCCGGCAATACCCCATAGTTTTGAAACGCGCCCAGCATCACCGCCGTGGTGTTGCTGGTGGGAATTCCCATCACCAGCAGCGGTATGAGCGCTGCCGTCACCGTGGCATTGTTGGCCGCTTCGGGGCCTGCCACGCCTTCAATCGCGCCCTCACGTCCAAACTCCGCGCGGTAGGCATCGCGCACCATGTAACGCTCGGAGGCATAGCTCACATAGGTGGGCATATCAATACCGCCGATGGGCACACAACCAAAAGGCGCCCCAATCACGGTGCCGCGCAGCCAAGGTCGCCAGGAACGCTTCCAGTCTTGGGCCGACATGCGCACGCGGCCTACGGTATTCAAGGTGCGGCGCACCCGGCCTTCGAACATGGCGGCATGCAACACTTCTGCCACTACAAACAGGCCCACCGCCACCAGCACCATATCGATACCGTCAAGCAGCAACGGCCAGCCTGCAGTCCAGCGCTCCACCCCGGTGACCGACTCTGCCCCCACGCATGCCAGCGCCAGCCCCACAAACAAGGCCGTCATGCCCCGCAAGGTGCTTTTACCAATCGCCGCGCTGACAGCACCCAGCGCCATCACCATGAGCATGAAGATTTCTGCAGGCCCCAGGCGACTGGCAATCCCTGCCACCCAAGGTGCCACCCACACCACCAGCAGCGCCGCCAGCGTGCCCGCCAGCCATGAGCCAATCGCCGCCGTCGCCAGCGCCACGCCTGCACGCCCGTTCAAGGCCATGCGGTTTCCTTCCATGGCGGTGACCATGCTAGCGCTTTCCCCCGGTATATTGAGCAGGATGGAGGTGGTCGATCCGCCATACATGCCCCCGCAGGCAATCGCAATAAAAAAGATGAAAGCCTGGGTGATGTCGACATGGAAAGTCATGGGCAACAGCAGCGCTACGGCCACCGAAGGCCCAAAGCCCGGCAGCACCCCCAGCGCCGTACCCAGCACACACCCCGCCAAAGCCCAGGCCAAATTTTCAGGGGTGGTGGCAACTGCCAGCCCCTGCCACAAGGCATGTATCACATCCATGGCAACCACCCCGCAGGCAAACTGATGCCCAGCACCTTCGTAAAAAGTACGTACACCACGGCAGCCAGCAGCAGCCCGACCGCCCCATCCGTCACCAAACGGATGCCACGCACACCCAGCCCTGGCTGCTCTGCAGCACGCAAGCCCTGCAAAGCCAGCACGTAGCACAGCGCGGCAGCACAGACAAAACCGCTTTGCCGCATCAGCAAGGCACACAGCAGCAGCCCTGCCGTCACCCACACCCATGGCGTAATCTGAAAATGGGCCGCGCTGGTGGACGCTGGCAGATGGCGCCAGCCCCCATGCAGCGCCTCCCAGACCAGCCACCCGCCACACAGGCCCAGCACGCCAGCGCACAAGCCCGGCACCAGCCGCGCTCCGCCATCCAGCTGCAGGGGTTGTGCAGGCAACTGCCAGGTGGCCCAGGCCAGCACCACCGCCACCACAGCAATCACCACCCCCACCGCAATTTGCCATGCAACTGCAGGCGGTGGCACCATCGGCCCTGCCTCTTCCTGCAAAGTCTGCGCAGGCGCTGCTGCGTCTTGTTCAGTCATACGTCACACCTTCTTGTCTGGATTGCATTGCCCAACCATGCAGCGCAAGGCTGCCACCTGTGCCGTGGCGCCGCTCTGCGCAGGATCAAGCTTGTTGGGCTGCTGCATCATCCCGTTCATCGGCATCTGCACAGCCGGTAAAAACCCGGATGGCGCCATGCCTGCCGCGTTCAAGCCACGACTGCCGCAGGCATCCACGACAATGTGCGCATGAGTGAAGTTTCTTCCATGCGACTCGACAAATGGTTATGGGCGGCGCGTTTTTACAAAACCCGTAGCTTGGCCGTGGAACAAATCAGCAAAAACCGTGTGACGGTGAATGCAGCGGCCGCCAAAGCCTCGCGCGAAGTGCGTGTGGGCGACACCATTGCCCTGCGCCAAGGCAATGTGCCCAAAACCGTCCGGGTGATGGGCTTGAGTGCCATGCGTGGCCCTGCGCCCGTGGCCCAGCAGCTCTACCAGGAAACCGCAGAGAGTGTGGCCGAGCGCGAGCGTCTGGCTGAGCAGCACCGCCTGGCACCCGAGCCAGCCAGCAACATCGCACTGCAACACGATGGCCGCCCCAGCAAACGTGATCGCCGCAGCATGGATCGCGTGCGCCACCAATGGAATGACCGCTGGAGTGCCAGCTGGGATGGCAACTAGCCCAACGTCAGCGCGTTGCTTGCAGCGCGCTGACAATGCTGCGCCACAGTGCGCACACAGATAACCGTTCGTCGGAACTTTTTTGCAAAAGCTGCTCCAATCCCTTGCTATTGATTTGTGAACATCAGCCGTAATGGCTGCAAGGGATTTCAGTGATTTTTCAAAAGTTTTCAGCGCGCAGTGCACGCGCTGTCGTGGCATCCGCTTTGGGCGCCGCTTTGTTAAGCGCCTGTTTAAGCAACACTTCTTCCCCCTCCACCTCTGCGACACCTGGCCCTGCAGCGCCAGCGCCCCATGCATCTGCCGCAGCACCAGCCACCAGCCAGCACTTTTCAGCGTGCCGCCAGTTTTTTGCGGCCGGTGAGCCGCCTGCCATCGCCCCCCAGCCCAAGCTGCGTGACCTGTGCTTCGATGCATTTGCCGTCCTGCACAACGGCAACACCCGCACGCCCCTGTTTGTGGCACAGCGACTGAACAAAACGCTGGTGGCCGATGCCGATGAAAAGCGCACCAACAAGTTCTATGCCGACGCCCGCCTGCCCCGCGCCGAACGTGCAGAACTGAACGACTACAAGCGCTCTGGCTATTCCCGTGGCCACATGGCCCCGGCTGCCGATATGCCCACTGCCCAGGCCATGGCGCAAAGCTTTTCGCTGGCCAATATGGTGCCCCAGTCCATCAAGCAAAACAGTGGCCCTTGGGCGCAGATTGAAAAAGACACGCGCCGCTACGCCGCCCGCGCCAAGGGGGATGTGTATGTCATCACCGGCCCGGTCTTTGATGCACAGCCTGCCACCGTGGGCGACAACCGCGTGGCCGTCCCCACCTACCTGTACAAGCTGGTGTATGACGCCAGCAGCAACCGGGCCTGGGCCCACTGGCAAGCCAACCGCGACGATGAGCGCGTGAGTCCTCCCATCAGCTATGCAGAGCTGGTCAAGCGCACCGGCATGGAACTGCTGCCCGGCGTGCAGCCCCAGTAATCACGGGCATGCACCTGTAAAAAAAGCGCTCCCCAGGAGCGCTTTTTTGATGCATGGCCCATTCACCGCCGGTACACAGCGCCCTAGAGAGCTGGGGGCGCGCCCAGCCACAGTTGCTCTGCCATCAGCATGGCAGCAATGCCCACCATCAACCCGCCAGACACCCGCGACACCCATTGCGCCGCTGCAGGCCGCGCACCCAGCACGCGCTGCGAGCCCAGGCCCACCCCCATATAGACCACAGCACAGCTGGCCGCGTGCAAGCCCCCCAGCACCACAATTTGCAACGCCACCGGCCACTGCGCGGTTTGCTGCACAAACTGGGGCAGCAAGGCCAGCAACAGCAGCAACTGCTTGGGGTTCAAGCCACTCACACATGTGCCCTTGGCCAGCCAGTGCCAGGAGGTGTCATTCCCCTGCGCCTGGCCTGCATGGGCGGCACCCGGGCTGCGCCACATCGCCACGCCCAGCCACAGCAAATAGGCCGCGCCCAGCACCGTAATGGCTGTCAGCACCAGCGGGTGCTTGGCCACCAGCGCCCCCACGCCTGCCGCAACCGCCAAGGTAGCCAGCATGGCCCCCAAGGCCAGCCCCAGCACGGCAGGCGCCACTTTGGAGCGGCCACGCAAGCCTGCCGAAATGGCATAGGCCCAGTCGGCCCCCGGCGTCACCACAAGAAGCAAGGAAACGGCCCAAAACGCGGCCATCATGGTCACTGACACAGCACACCTACACAGGTTTTTGAAAGCAGCAAGGATAGGAAGATCAGCGGAAAATGTGCTCCCTATAACTTCCCCAAAAATTCTAGATTTTGGAAAATTTCACCCCATGAACGCCTTAGATCGAAAAATTCTTGCTGAACTCGAAAACGACGGGCGATTAACCGTCACCGAACTGGCAGAGCGGGTGGGCTTGAGCCTCTCGCCCTGCCACCGGCGCGTGCGTGCGCTGGAGGAGTCCGGCGTCATCCGGGGCTACCGCGCCCAACTGGACGCATCGGCGCTGGGGCTGGAATTTGCCGCGCTGGTGTTTGTGACACTGACGGGCAGCAAAGCCGTGGCGGAGTTTGAACAGGCCGTTGCCCAGCTCGAAAACGTGGTGCAGGCCCAGCGCCTATTTGGGGAACCCGACTACCTGCTGCACGTGGTGGCACATGACCTGCCGGCTTTTCAGCGCTTTTATGACGAGCGCCTCACCGCCCTGCCGGGTATGCACCGCATGACATCCACCTTGGTCATGAAAGAAGTGGTGGCCAACCGCCCGCTCACTGCAGCGATGGACTGAGCGCCCCTGCACAGGCACTCGGATTGGCTCGCTGCCGGCGCATGGGGTTGAGGCTTAAATAAGCCTCTAGCGCAGATGCAGCTTACGCAAGCAGCTATCTATTTGTTTCAACATCCTTCGGCCGTGCAATGGCCGCTGTCAGCGGCTATCAGCTGCTGAAGCGGGCTAGACCTGCACCGTCGCGCAGCAGCTGGCCGGCAGCTGCAACCAGCGCTGGGCCGCCGCTTGCAGCGAGGGCAAAGAGCCCGTCGTCATCAACCGGATCTGATGGGCTTGCGCACAGGCATCGGGGGGAGTCTGCGCAGGCTCGGGGCGCAAACGCTGCTGCTGCGCCAGCAAGCGCCGCGTCTGGCGCGCCACCGGGGCCCCCGTGTCAATCAGTTGCACCTCCGGCCCCAGCAAGGCCCGCAACTCCTCTTTGATAAAGATGTAGTGCGTGCAACCCAGCACCAACGTATCCATCTCACCAGTTTTCAAGCCAAATTGGCCTAAAGCGCTGATGTAGCGTGCGCTGAGTGCTTCAATTTCTGAAGCTTCGCCCGCCGCTTCTGGCTGCTGCAAAGTGCTCAGCTCAATGGCGCGCGCCAAGCCATCGCAGGCTTGCACATGAAACTGCACGTTCTGGCCATGTTCGCTCAGCAGCTTGCGAAAGCGGCGACTCTCTACGGTGCCCCGCGTTGCCATCACCCCCACATGCTGGGTCTGGCTGGAAGCCGCTGCCGGCTTGATGGCAGGCTCCACCCCAATCAGCGGCAACTGCGGCATGGCCGCCCGCAGGGATTCCACCGCAGCAGCGGTGGCCGTGTTGCAGGCTATCACCAGCGCCTTGATGCCGTGCTGTGCCTGCAAATGCTGGGCAATCGCGTGGGTACGCGCCTGCACAAAGGCATCGCCACGCTCACCGTAGGGCGCGTTGCCGCTGTCTGCAAGGTAGACGAAATGTTCATGGGGCAACTCGCGGCGCAGTGCTTGCAACACGCTCAAGCCGCCAATACCGCTGTCAAAAACGCCAATCGGCGAGGTCGCCAAAGTCATGGAGCAACAAATAGGGTTGTGCAAATAACCGCCAAGTATGCGCCCGTGCACAGCCCTGTGCGGCCCTGAGCAACGACAAGCCCCTGCAGGCACATGCCATGCAGGGGCGGTGGACGGTGCATCGCCTGCAGCAGCGGGCAATTACGGCATGGTTTCCAAATACGTGGCCAAGGCCTGAATGTCTTGGTCTGACATGCCCTTGGTCACAAACGCCATGTTCGGGTCAGAGCGCACGCTGCTGCCGTCACGGTAGCGTTTCAAGGTGAGATCGACGTACCCAGCGTGCTGGCCCGCAATGCGGGGCAAACGCTCGTTGCCATGGCCGTTGGCAGCGTGGCAGTTGATGCAAATACGCTCGTAATACGCTTTGCCGCGCGCATGCATTGCCGCATCTTTGGGTGGGCGGGGGGCCAGCTTTTCTTTCTCGTAAAACAGCACCATGCCCACCATTTCATCGCGGTTCATGGCTTTCAAAATGCCTTCCATGAAGGCGTTCTTGCGCGTGCCCTGTGAAAACTGGCGAATCTGTTCCACCAGATAAGCCGGGTTTTGCCCATCCAGGTAAGGCACTTCCAAAATGGCCTGGCCGTTTTGACCACCGTGGCAATTGACACACACTGCCGCCACTTTTTTGCCCAGGCCATAAAGCTTTTGTCCCAGCTCGGGGTTGGCCTGCGCTTCGTGCAAGCGCGCCTGCAAGTCGGCCTGGGTGATGGTTTTGCCCGCCTGCGCATAGGCCACAGGTTGCAGCGCGAACGCCAGCAAAACGGCACCGACAGCGGTTGTGAAACAAAAGTGCAAAGAGGCGAAAGAGCGCAAATGCATGAGCAAATCCAGGGCGTGCAGCAAGGTGTAACCGTTTCATTATCTGCACATCGCTGCGCATTACCAGCCGCTGCAACAAGCTGACCAAAGCTTGATCTAGCGCCTTGCCAAAGATGCCAAACCACGCTCTCACTTGCCATCGGCAAGGGGCATCAATGGGCGTATGCCCCAATACGCACCGTCTCACATTTGGTTTCAACTGCAATTTCGCACGGTCGTGCTTTTACAAGTGCAGCGCCGCTATTTCCTCCACCAGACAAACCGCCATGAAGCACCTCAGTGTGACGACAAAGCTGTGGCTCGGCGTTGGCAGCATTGTGCTGGGCGCCATCGTGATCGTGGGCCACGCCGGCTACAACTCCGCCAGCCACCAAAAGCAGTTCAACGAACAAGACCGCCTGCTGTCGCAGCGGCTGGATCAAGCCGCGCAATGGAGTGCGCTGGCCCAGGTCAACATCGTACGCACACAAGCCGCGCTCTCCAGCAGTGATGCACAGGAGGCAGCCGAGCTGGCCACGCAAATCAGCGCCACCCAGCAAGTGATTGCCACGCTGCAGCAAGCTTTGCAGGCCAGCAGCACCGGCAGCCAGGACCAGGCAGCGCTGCAACAGCTGGCGCAACTGCGCCAAACGATGCTGTCGCTCACCGAGCAAGCCCAGCGCAGCAAAACGAATCCAGGCGCTGCGCCTGCCGAGCTGCAAACCGCCCGCAGCAGCCTGCGCCAAGCCGCTCAGGCCTACGCCAGCGCCCTGCAGCAATACGTGCAGCAGCAAACCCAGCAGCTTGCACAAATGCGCGCCGACATGGGCGCTGCCCGCCAAGGCGTGGTGCGCGCGGCTGCCATCCACATGGTGTTTTTGCTGCTGGGTATTGCTGTGGGCGCCTATTTGCTGATTGGCAGCATTCGCCGCTCCATGCAACAGGCCAACCAGATTGCCGAGCAAATTGCCGCAGGTGATTTGCGCTCGAATTTTGGTGAAGACGTGCGCCACGACGAATTTGGCCAGTTGCTACAGTCGCTGCAGCGCATGAGCCAGTCGCTGTCCAGCATGATGGAGGATGTGCGCCAAAGCGACGATGCCATCACCTTGGCCAGCAGCGAGATCGCCTCGGGCAACCAAGACTTGTCGCAGCGCACCGAAGTCACCTCCAGCCACCTGCAGCAAGCCGCTGCGGCCATGCTGCAACTGACCCAGACCCTGCAAGCAACCGCCAGCAGCGCCCAGCACGCCGCAGGTTTGGCGCAACAAGCCTGCGGCGTGGCACAGCGCGGCGGCACGGTGGTACACCAAGTGGTGGAGGCCATGACCGACATCCACAGCAGCAGCCAAAAGATTGCCGACATCATTGGGGTGATTGACGGCATTGCCTTCCAAACCAATATTCTGGCGCTGAACGCCGCCGTAGAAGCCGCCCGCGCCGGTGAGCAAGGCCGGGGCTTTGCCGTAGTGGCCGCCGAAGTGCGCACGCTGGCCCAGCGCAGTGCCCAAGCCGCCAAAGAAATCAAAACCCTGATTCAGGCTTCGGTTGACCGTATTGCCGACGGCGCCAGCCTGGTGCAAAGCGCAGGCAGCACCATGACCGAGGTGGTGCAATCCATTCACCGCGTCACCGAAGTCATGCACACCATCAACACCAACGCGGCCGAGCAGCGCGATGGCGTGGCCCAGGTGAACGAAGCCGTGGGTTCCCTGGACCAAATGACCCAGCAAAACGCCGCCCTGGTCGAGCAAAGTGCCGCCGCCGCACACAGCCTGCGCGCGCAGTCGGAACATCTGCGCGAGCTGGTGCAGCGCTTCAAGGTGCAGGCTGTAGCCCCCAGCGCCCTCGCACGGCCCACAAGGGCTCAGGCGGTGCTACCCCGCCCCCCAACAACCAGCGCCCCCTTGCACACCTTGGCTGCACGCAAGCCCCAGCCGGCCAGTGCCGGGGTGGAATAGCACCCGATGCAGATCAGCAAAACGCAAGTTTCATAGCTACCAGCGCTTGCCCAGTAAGCACCACAGTCATATTTGACACCAAGCTTTGCACTTTGCATATCCACCAACACCAAGGGCTGCACCAGGCAGCCCTTGGTGTTTCACTGGCACACGCCGGATTTAGCCGCCGCGCACCATGCTCAAAATTTTCGCGGTGTTCAGCCCCCGCGCGGTTTCCTGCATCTGCGGCAGATAGCGCGCCTGCAACTGGCGCCCGTCTTGCATCACGTGCTGGTAAGCGTCTTTGAGCATGTCTGTGCTCAACGTGCGATCGCCCGCGTAGTACTGGTTGGCCACATGGCCCAGCGCATACGTGCTGGCAAAGCTCATGCCGCTGCTCACCGCCTGCTTGCCCAAGCCACCGAGCAAACCACCGCCCACCTTGCCCAGCAAACCGCCCAGCAACTTGCGGCCCGCTTGCTCCAGGTACTGCGAGGTCAGGCCCACGCCCAGCGTGGCCAGAAAGTCTTTGATGTGGCCGCTGTCGAGCTGGTAGCCATAGCTTTGGCCAATTTGGTAGACCAGCCGCATCTGCAGCGGAATGATGGCCAGCGTGGACAAGTTCTCGGGCAGCAACTCAATGGCGCCATTGAGGATAGAGGCCTTGAGGATTTTGCTGTCCATCTCTGCCGCGCTCAGGCTGCCGGGGCGGCGCTGCGCTGCCGTTTGGGGCAAGGCATCCACCGCCGCAGGGTGCGGCACGCTCACGCTGGCAGGCAGTTGCACCGCTGCTTCAGGGGCGGCTGCCACCTGCACCGGCGCATCGGCCACGGCACGGGCTTGGGACCCAAATTGGGAGGCAGCGCTTGCTGCACCGGCGTTGACAGCTACCGCTGCAGGAGCAACCGAGGCCGCCGCAGATGCTGCGCCCATGCCCAGCGCCGCACGCAGCTGCGCCAAAAAGGCATCTTCCTTGGGGCTGGTGTGGCCATCGGCGTCACACACGCACACCGCCATCTCATAGGCCAGCTGGCGGGCGTGCTCGCTGGTCAGGCGGGCCGCTGCCGACTCCAGATTCACACGGCGCAACAACACATCTTGGTACAGACCGGGCAGGTTGATGGCTTGGTCGCCCGCCAGCCCCTCGGCCACTTGGCGAATTTGCTCGCGCTCGCGGTCGTGCTTTTCGCCATCGGCAAACGATGCCAACAAACACAAAGTCAGGGTGGCACGGATTTCGTCGTGTGTCATGCAGGGGTTCCAGACAAGGAAAGGTCAAAGAAAACGGTAAGAGTACGGCGTGTTAACTAAGGTTCCTGGCTGCATTTTTCAATGCGCGCAGCAACTTTGCTTACAAATCGCGCCAACCTATTGCTCAAGAAACATCAAAAACAAGAGCTGCTATCGCTTGCTAGATAAGCGCTAAAGGCCTGTTTGATGCTTATGCACTGAGCGATGCTTTTTCAAACACCAAAATCCGGTTATTGGCAGGCATGGCATGGTCTTGCCGCAAATGCAGGCCGTGCTGGGCGGCCAGCGCCACCACGGCCTCAAAGTCTCGAATGCCACTGTCCACATCGCACGCTTTGAGCCATGCGTCGAATGCACGGTTGCTCTCGCTGGTGAAGGTGCCGCCGTAGTTAAACGGCCCATAGACCGCAAACACCCCGCCCGCGGGCAAGTGCTGCCCGAGCAGCGTGAACAAGCGCTGCACCAGCGGCCACGCCACGATGTGCAGCGTGTTGCTGGTAAAGACCGCGTCAAACACGCCATCGGCGGTGTGGGGCCAGTCACTGCAGCGCAAGTCCATGTCGAGCGGCAAGCGCAGATTGGGCGCGGGGAAATCGGCATGCCACGCGGCTATCCCCGCATGCAGCGCGGGCAGCTCGCTGGTCTGCCAAATCACGTGCGGCAAACGCGGTGCCAAGTACACGCTGTGCTGGCCCGTGCCGGAGCCAATTTCCAGAACATGCGTGCTGTGGGCAAAGGCGTGCTGCAGCACTTCAAAAATGGGGGCTTGGTTGTTTTCGCAAGCTTGGGCAAAAGGGCGCTTCATGTGCGGCATCATGGCACAGCGATTCATTTCTTATTTTTGATAGCTGATTGCCTATGCATCTAATGGGCTAAATGGCTTTTTGATGCATTTTTTTGTGGGATGCGCTGAGGTCAGTTTTCCACCGCCACAAAGTCACTCAAAAATCGCTGGGGCATAGCGCACCTGTGGACTGTAAATTCCGCTTTCAGAACTACCGAGCGCTTCGCTGCACTATCTTCCAAAGCAAATAGCCACCCCAAGCGCTCAAAGGCGAAGCCATAAACAACGCCAAATATCCAGCGATTTAATGCTTGCAAAGGCAAATGACGTTTGAATATTCATGGGATTGAATGGGTAGGAATAAAAGGCAGGCTAACGGACAAGATAAGCCGACCGCAGTATGCGGTTCGGCTTGAGCGCCGGGTTAGGTTTCATTACATCCATCTTGTTTTTGACTCAACCGCTTGACAATTCCCTCAATCATCTTTGCTTCAGATTCGGTGAAGTGAGCTTCTTGACCTGCTTCAGTCGTTCGTATTTTCTTCTTCAGCTTAAGCAACCTGTAGCTACCGTAACCGAGTCCGCCTGCACCGGCTGCCGCTGCTCCACCAATAGCGAGCGGAATCCAGATAGGCGTGGCAGAAATGATGCCGACTGACATTAAAGCTCCTGTTATGCCTGAGGCGCCGACAGTTGTGCCAAATAATCCAGCACCACCAATGATGCTCCCAGCAACTCCAGTAACATAAAGCGCACCTACTCCAAGGGTTGATGCTGCTGCTGTCAGTAACCCACCAATTGCCGCAGTACTGAGGTAAGTTCCGGCAACATAGCCGGCGGCAGACGTAACGATCATGCCCCCGGCAGCATGCGGAACTAATGACCCGCCGGCAGCAAGCGCAGAGATGATGGGAATGAGCGGTAATGGCATTCGACTCTCCGATTTTTGTGGTCTAACGCCCTGAGTTCAGCCGACGCCGAAGGCGGTCGGCTGCGACGAAAAGTTAGACCCGAAGGTCGAAACGGAGGGCGCAACGGAGATACGTTTGTACAATTTTGAGAGTAAGTTTAACAGCCTGCAATTTGTGCTTCTACAACAATAAGCTCTGTTTCTAGAGATTGAAGTCGAGTGTTTGTGCGGACGCGAAATGAGTCGCGACTGGAAGGTGGTTCAGTTGCGGTTTTAATAACTCTTGTTCCGTCTATTGACACCATGCAGGAAAAATTGACACTGAAATTATCTCTATCGGTGCTATCGGTGACTTGAATGCCGACGCCGATATATCGTTTTGTTGTGCCGCGCAATTCTGCGGAAATTGATGTGTACCCAATTGATCTTGAGTCTAGATGTCGCTCAATATAATTCCGGCATGTCGAGATGGCAATTTTTTCTGGATTGCGCTTCTCGATTTCTATTTGAGATAATATAAACTCCCGCTTTTTCAGCAACTTCTCTTTGCCGCATAGTTTGTCGCCAAGCCATCCTGCATTTGTGTTTGTAGATATGGCAAGCAAAATTGATGGTAATATATATAAGAATTTTTTCATATGCCTTTGACTCGGCGTTGCACGTCTTTGAAGTGGAATAACTAGAATTGGATCTAGCCATTTACTAATGAAATAGCCGATAAATGATTAATTGCGTGTTTAAATTATTGAATTGTAAACTATCAAAATTTGATCCTTTAGATATGCATCTACATGTGGCGTTTCTTTTCCGTTATACCCCTGTAAATCTACGTTATATGGCACGAATTTCGCTATTGAATGCTTGAGTCGTTTAGCCTCTCCAATCCATGTAGCGTTGACATCTTCATCGCCAGGCAACTTGCGAAGTTCAACGGCAATATCTAAATCGCTATCTGGTCGATGCGTGCCTTTGAGGCGACTGCCAAAAATGTAAACTTTGGTTACTATGGGTTCATTTTTGGCCCAGTTTTGAAGGGCTTCACTTATTTCGCAGATATTCATTTAAAAATGAAATATATTTTATTGGCAATCTGAAAATTTTATTTTTATCTTTTGTTCTCCACTTGGAGTCAAATAAGCGTGCTCAAAAAATCCACCTCGTTGCAAAAATGCACGTCGCGTCGCATTCCCGCAAGAATTTTGTATTATATGATTTCTGATCGCAGATGAATTTATTGTAATATCTGATTTATATTTATAAATAAAAGTTTTCGTTTGATTTGAATAAAAAGCGCCAAGCAAAATAGTCGTTCGATCTATTTGTTGCGGCGCGGACTTTGATACTCCCTCGGCCATGGATTTGCCTAGATTATCAAAATCGGCATTTGATAATTTCAATATTCCTTCGGCTGATGCGTATGATTGACCAATTGTTAATAAAAATAACGCAATAATTGCTGAAATTGAAAACAAAAGTTTTGCCGGAGGGTTAATAGAGTTTGTGGTCATAATATTTGGGGTGTCATAAGTTTAAATTAGTTCTTTTTTATATTGATTTATTCGAAAAATTTTATATATTGAAAATTTGTTAGAAGTTTAAATTTACTTCTTTTTTGGCAAGACAAACCAAAGAGCAAACATTGTCGCGAAACCGAGTTGGGTACTGAGGGCGGTACTCGGCTGTAAATTATTCAATTCACGATAAACGTTGTTGCCGATGAAGACGACGAAATAAGCAACAAAGCAAATGAGAATTCTAAAAATTATGTTCATTTTTACTCCGAAAATCTAACGCCGGAGTTAAGCCGCCGCGCGTAGCGCGGTCGGCTTGAACGAATTGTTAGACATCATTTACCAACTGACTTGATGATCTCGCCTTTCACAAAGCGAATAAATTCTTCCAAGTGATCTGCGCGTGAGGCCAAGTGATCTTCTTTTTGTCCCAGATAAGCTTGCTTAGCTTCAAGTAAGACGGGCTGATACTGGGCAGGTAGGCGTTTTATTGCCCAGTCGGCAGCGACATCCTTCGGCGCGATTTTGCCGGTTATTGCGCTGTACCAAATGCGGGACAACGTAAGCACTACATTTCGCTCATCGCCGGCCCAGTCGGGCTGCGAGTTCCATAGCTTCAAGGTTTCCCTCAGCGCCTCGAATAGATCCTGTTCAGGAACCGGGTCAAAGAATTCCTCCGCTGCCGGACCTACCAAGGCAACGCTATGTTCTCTTGCTTTTGTAAGCAGGATAGCTAGATCAATGTCGATCATGGCTGGCTCGAAGATACCCGCAAGAATGTCATTGCGCTGCCATTCTCCAAATTGCAGCTCGCGCTTAGCCGGATAACGCCACGGGATGATGTCGTCATGCACGACAAGGGTGACTTCTATAGCGCGGAGCGTCTCGCTCTCGCCAGGGAAAGCCGAAGCCTCCATAAGATCATTGAGCAATGCTCGCCGCGTCGTTTCATCAAGCTTTACGGCCACAGTAACCAACAAATCAATATCGCTGTATGGCTTCAGGCCGCCATCCACTGCGGAGCCGTACAAATGCACGGCCAGCAACGTTGATTCCAGATGGCGCTCAATGACGCTTAGCACCTCTGATAGTTGGTTCGAAATTTCGATGGTCACCGCTTCCCTCATGATGTCTAACTAGATTTAGGTGAGATGGATCGTAGTGATACTGACCATCTAATGCAATCACGTTAGTCAGGCTCTATAGGGAAAATGCCAATAGCTAACATTTTGAGCGGTCTAAAAATTGGCGGATGGATGCATCCCCTCCTCCCCCTAAATTGCTCACCCGCCTGCGGGAGCATTTGCGTACGCGGCACTACAGCATTCGCACGGAGGAGGCTTATGCCGATTGGGCCAAGCGCTTTATTCTTTTTCACCACAAGCGCCATCCACAAGACATGGGCGCGGCAGAGGTGGAAGCTTTTTTGACGCATTTGGCCGTGGAGCGGCAAGTGGCAGCATCCACGCAAAACCAGGCCAAAGCGGCGCTGCTGTACCTCTACAAGCAGGTTTTGAATATCGAACTGCCCTGGCTCGATGAGGTGGTGCAAGCCAAGACACCGCAGCGCTTGCCGGTAGTGCTGACCCCCAGCGAGGTGCGCGAGTTGCTGCTGCATATGGAAGGCACCCCCAGTCTGATCTGCCACTTGCTCTATGGCACGGGCATGCGGGTGCTGGAGGGGCTGCGGCTGCGCGTCAAAGACATTGAGTTTGAACGGCGCGAGATTGTGGTGCGTGAGGGCAAGGGCAACAAAGACCGGGTGACCGTGCTGCCAGAAAACCTGATCACCCCACTCAAAGCCCAGCTGCAAAAAGTGCGTGCGCTGCACGAAAAAGATGTGCTGGCAGGTTTTGGCCGGGTGTATCTGCCCCATGCGCTGGCGGTGAAGTACCCGGAGGCTGATCGCAGCTGGCCTTGGCAGTGGGTCTTCCCATCCCCGGTGCGCTCGCAAGACCCACGGCCAGATGCACGCACGGGGGAGTTGCTGGAGCGCAGGCACCACGTGCTGCCCACCTCCGTGCAGCGCGCCGTGCGCGATGCCGCCCGCAGAGCGGGTATTGCCAAGCCGGTGTCTCCCCATGTGCTGCGCCACTCTTTTGCCACACATTTGCTGCAGGCGGGCTACGACATACGCACGGTGCAGGAGCTGCTGGGCCATGCCGATGTGAGCACCACCATGATTTACACCCACGTGCTCAACAAGGGCGGGCGCGGCATTTTGAGCCCGCTGGATGCACTGTAAATAGCGCGAAACCGCACAACGCAGCCGCACAATGCAACCACAAAAAAACCGCCAGAAGGCGGTTTTGCTTTTGAAGGCTAAGGCGGCTGTGCGTTAAGCACCTGCCACGCTGATGCCCTTGAATTCGCCGGTCGCAATCTTTTCCTTCCAGATTGCGGGGCCGGTGATGTGGGCGCTGGTGCCGCCCGCATCCACCGCCACGGTCACGGGCATGTCGACCACGTCAAATTCGTAGATGGCTTCCATGCCCAGGTCTTCAAAGCCCACCACCTTGGCGTGCTTGATGGCCTTGGACACCAGGTAAGCAGCGCCACCCACAGCCATCAGATAGGCCGACTTGTGGTTCTTGATGCTTTCGATTGCCACGGGGCCGCGCTCGGCCTTACCCACCATGGCGATCAGGCCGGTTTGCTCCAGCATCATGTCGGTGAACTTGTCCATGCGGGTGGCGGTAGTGGGGCCAGCGGGGCCAACTGCCTCATCACGCACGGCATCCACGGGGCCGACGTAGTAAATCACGCGGTTGGTGAAGTCCACAGGCAGCTTCTCGCCCTTGGCCAGCATGTCCTGAATGCGCTTGTGGGCAGCGTCGCGGCCAGTCAGCATCTTGCCGTTGAGCAGCAGGGTGTCGCCGGGCTTCCAGCTGGCCACTTCTTCCTTGGTCAGATTGTTCAAGTCCACCTTCTTGGACTTGTTGTAGTCCGGTGCCCAGTCAATCTTGGGCCACACGTCCATCGATGGAGGGTCCAGGAACACGGGGCCAGAGCCGTCCAGCACAAAGTGCGCGTGGCGGGTGGCGGCGCAGTTGGGGATCATGGCCACGGGCTTGGAGGCCGCGTGCGTGGGATACATATTGATCTTGACGTCCAGCACGGTGGTCAGGCCGCCCAGGCCTTGGGCACCAATACCCAACGCGTTGATCTTTTCGAACAGCTCCAAGCGCAGTTTTTCCACGTCATCCAACTCTGCACCGCTGGCAGCTTTTTGCTGCAGCTCGTACATGTTCAGGTCTTCCATCAGGCTTTCTTTGGCCAGCAAGACGGCTTTTTCTGCCGTGCCGCCAATGCCGATACCGATCATGCCGGGGGGGCACCAGCCTGCGCCCATGGTGGGGATGGTCTTCAAAACCCACTCAACGAGGTCATCGCTGGGGTTCATCATGATCATCTTGGACTTGTTCTCAGAGCCGCCGCCCTTGGCCGCCACGGTCACTTCCACCGTATTGCCGGGCACGATCTGCACGTTGATCACGGCGGGGGTATTGTCCTTGGTGTTCTTGCGCTTAAAGTGGGGGTCAGCCACCACGGAGGCGCGCAGGGTGTTGTCGGGGTGGTTGTAGCCACGGCGCACGCCTTCGTTGATGGCGTCTTCCAGACCCATGGTGAAGCCGTCCCACTTCACATCCATGCCCACCTTCAGGAACACGTTGACGATGCCGGTGTCCTGGCAGATGGGGCGCTGGCCCGTGGCGCTCATCTTGGAGTTGGTCAAGATTTGGGCCATCGCATCCTTGGCCGCAGGGCTTTGCTCGCGCTCATAGGCGCGTGCCAGATGCTGGATGAAATCCGGCGTGTGGTAGTAGCTGATGTACTGGAGGGCACCTGCGACCGAATCGATCAGGTCTTGCTGGCGGATGGAGGTAGTCATCGTGAAGCTTCTCTCGGTTTGTTATAGGCACGCACAGGCGCCGGAAAAATCTTGCCAATTATCGGCGCAACTGTGACCACCTGCGCGCCATAGCCGACAAGTCTTATATAGGACTGAAGGCTTTAGGGTTCACCTGCTGCACGGTCACCCCAGCGCTGGAGTCCAGCCAGCCTGCCCTGTATGCTGCTTGCCCTATGACATGGTTTTTGATCGTCTTGCACGGCGTGGTGGTGCTGGGCCTGGGACTGCGCATTTTGTGGCGTACCGATATGCGCCCCGACGTGCGCATGGGCTGGCTGGTGACGGCGGTGCTGCTGCCCTTGGTCAGCTGCGTGCTGTATTACCTGTTTGGCGAAGTCGCACTGCGCCGTGGGGGGCGCACCCAGCACATCAACGTGCATGACTACCAGCAGCGCTGCCACCCCCACCTGCTGCCCACTCCGCAAGCGGTGCGCGACACCATTGACCACCGCTGGCACAGTGCATTTGGCTATGCGGCATCCATCAATGGCTTTACCCCGAACTTGGGCCACCAGGCCGAATTGATGGCTGACGGCGCAAGCGCCCGCGCACGCATGCTGCAAGACATGGAGGCGGCGCAGCATGAAATCCACGTGCTGTACTACATCTGGCTGGATGACCACACGGGCTGCGACGTGGCCCACGCCTTGATGCGTGCCGCCCAGCGCGGCGTGCAATGCCGCGCCATGGTGGATGGCCTGGGCTCCCGGGCCATGGTGCATTCGCCGCTGTGGCAGCAGATGCAGCAGGCGGGGGTTGAAGTGGCGGTGGCCCAGCCGCTGAGTCACCCTGTGCGGGTGCTGCTGACCAGCCGCATTGACCTGCGCAACCACCGCAAGATCACCCTGATTGACCGCCAGATCACCTATATCGGCAGCCAGAACTGCGCCGACGAGGCATTTTTGCCCAAGGCCGCCTACGCACCGTGGGTGGACATCATGTTGCGCCTGCAAGGCCCGGTGGTGCAGCAAATGCAGTGGGTGTTTGCCAGCGACTGGAACCAGTCTGGTGCCAAGCCCTTTGCCCCCCCGCCCCCTCTGGCCCTGCCACCGCCAAGCGACATGCCTGCGGCAGGCTTTGCCGCCGTCACGATGGCCGAAGGCCCGACCGAGCGCGCACGCTCCACCTCCGAGCTGGTGTCGGTGCTGCTGGCCTGCGCCCAGCACGAAGTGGTGATTTCCACCCCGTACTTTGTCCCCGATGCCACCGTGCTCGACGCCCTGTGCGCCACTGCCTGGCGCGGCGTGCAGCTCACGCTGATCACCCCGGCACGCAATGATTCCGCCTTTGTTGCAGCCGCCAGCCGCAGCTACTACCACCGCTTGCTGCAGGCCGGTGTGCACATCTATGAATTTACGCCCGGCTTGTTGCACGCCAAAACCTTGTGCGTGGATGGGCAAGTCACGCTGCTGGGCTCCACCAACCTGGATTTGCGCAGTTTTGACCTGAACTTTGAAAACAATGTGCTGCTGCAAGATGCCGCAATCACTCTGGCGGTGCGTGCACGGCAGAGCGCGTACATCGCGCAGTCGCGCCCCGTCACGCTGGCACAGGTGCAAGCATGGCCGTGGTGGCAACGTATATGGAACAACCTGTTGGCCACGCTCAGTCCGTTGCTCTAAGGCTGGGGTATCAGCAGGCGTGCCGCCCCTTGGCAAGGGCCGGCAAGCTATTGCTGTAATTGAGAGCGACTCTCAAACAACGCGCTACGATGGTCAGGTCTTTGTACCCACAGGAGTTGCCTTGCCATGACTGCCACCCGCATCGAGAAAGACACCTTCGGCCCGATCGCCGTGCCCGCAGACAAACTCTGGGGGGCGCAAACCCAGCGTTCGCTGCAGAACTTTGACATCAGTGGCGAGCAGCAGCCGCGCGAAATCATTGCAGCGCTGGCCCAGGTCAAAAAAGCCAGCGCTACGGTGAACAGCGCATTGGGGCTGCTGGATGCCAAGAAGGCCACCGCCATCAACGCCGCAGCCGATGAAGTCCTGGCAGGCCTACACCCCAGCGAATTTCCGCTGGTGGTGTGGCAAACCGGCTCAGGCACCCAAACCAATATGAATGTGAATGAAGTGCTGGCCAACCGCGCCAGCGAGCTGCTGGGCGGCGTGCGCGGCGAGGCGCGCTTGGTGCACCCGAACGACGAGGTCAACAAAAGCCAGTCCAGCAACGACGTCTACCCCACGGCCATGCACGTGGCAGCGGTCACCGCCATTGAGCAAAAACTGCTGCCCGCCATCACCCAGTTGCGCGCCACGCTGCAGGCCAAGAGCGAGGCCTTTGCCGATATCGTCAAGATTGGTCGCACCCACTTGCAAGACGCCACACCGCTGACGCTAGGCCAGGAAATCTCCGGCTGGGTGGCACAGTTGGCGCACGGCGAGCAGCATGTGCGCGCCGCCCTGCCCCATTTGTACGAGCTGGCCCTGGGCGGCACGGCTGTGGGCACAGGGCTGAATGCACCCCAAGGCTATGCCGAAGGCGTGGCGGCCGAGCTGGCCCGGCTGATGGGCTACCCCTTCATTACCTCGCCCAACAAGTTCGAAGCGCTGGCCAGTTGCGACGCGCTGGTGCACGCCCATGGCGCGCTCAAGACCCTGGCCGCCAGCCTGATGA
Source organism: Comamonas jiangduensis (assembly GCF_030162955.1). Classification (NCBI taxonomy): domain Bacteria; kingdom Pseudomonadati; phylum Pseudomonadota; class Betaproteobacteria; order Burkholderiales; family Comamonadaceae; genus Comamonas; species Comamonas jiangduensis. The sequence goes on along the minus strand of NZ_JARXOV010000002.1, from coordinate 60,313 downwards.
AGATTGCCAACGATGTGCGCTGGCTGGCCAGTGGCCCGCGTAGTGGATTGGGCGAGATCCGTATTCCCGAGAACGAACCGGGCTCCTCCATCATGCCCGGCAAGGTGAACCCCACGCAGTCCGAAGCCATGACCATGCTGTCTGCGCAAGTCTTTGGCAACGATGTCGCCATCAACTTTGGCGGTGCCAGCGGCAACTTTGAGCTGAACGTGTTCCGCCCGCTGGTGGCGCACAACTTTTTGCAAAGCGTGCGCCTGCTAGCAGATGGCATGGTCAGCTTCAACACGCACTGCGCCGTGGGCATCGAGCCCAACCGCGAACGCATTGCCGAGCTGGTCGATCGCTCGCTGATGCTGGTCACCGCACTGAACCCGCACATTGGCTACGACAAGGCCGCCTCTATCGCCAAGAAAGCGCACCACGAAGGCAGCAGCCTGCGCGATGCCGCGATTGCCAGCGGCCATGTGACGGCAGAGCAGTTTGACCAGTGGGTGGTGGCCAAAGACATGGTGGGCAATCTGTAGCACAGCCGCAGCGCGCTGCCCATGCCACGCCCACACCTTGCACCCCACAAAAAAACCGCTGGCAGAACCAGCGGTTTGGGAGGGAGTGCAGCGTGCAGTGCAGCGATTGCCTAAGCGCTATCGCTGGGCAGCTTCCCACGCGCACAAGCGCGCAAGCGGCGCCAGGTCAACATGGCGCACCCACCGTGTACGGCCATCAAGCCAAATACCTGGAGTTGCAAAGTGGTGCTGTTAGAGCGTGCCAACCACTGGGGCCATACCCCAAACTGCAGCACCAGCACACTGAGCACACCGCCTAATACAAAAATAAGCAGAGCACCTTGCGCCCACGTTTCTTCGGTTTCAGCATGTTTTCGCTTGGAAAGCACCAGAAGGCCTACGCAAGCTGCTATCGCAATCCAAGCATGCACCTGCCCCAACTGCTGCAGATACGTACGCACCTCATGCCAAGCGGGCACCGTGGCAATCAGCACCGGCACCGCAAAAATCGTGGCAATACTGGCCAGCAGCCACACGCCCGCCAGCCACAAGGGCCAGCGCACGGAAGCGGTTGAAGCGTTGTGGGTCATGTGTGTGCTGCGTTTTTCTGCAACCTGCCGAGCAGCCAATTAGATGTATTTGACGGCCACGATTTCGTAGCGGCGCTCACCGCCTGGCGCTTGCACCACGGCCGTGTCACCCTCTTCCTTGCCGATCAGCGCGCGTGCGATCGGGCTGGAGATATTGATCAACCCCAGCTTGATGTCGGCCTCGTCTTCACCCACGATCTGGTAGGTGACAGCAGCGCCGCTGTCTTCGTCTTCCAGCTCCACCGTGGTGCCAAACACCACGCGGCCACCGGCATCCAGACTGGATGGATCAATGATTTGGGCAGCAGACAGCTTGCCTTCCACCTCCATGATGCGGCCTTCGATGAAACCTTGGCGGTCTTTGGCCGACTCGTATTCGGCGTTCTCGCTCAAATCGCCCTGGGCGCGTGCTTCCGCAATCGCCTGGATGATGCTGGGGCGCTCAACGGTCTTGAGTTGGTGCAATTCAGCCTTGAGCTTTTCTGCACCACGCTTGGTAATTGGAATGGTTGCCATGTCAGTTTCTCCACATACGGCTGGGCGTACACGCGCAACAAAAGCACAGTAGCGCCGCGAGGGCATGTCCAGAGTGCCACAACAACGTGGCTGTTTGGGACGCCCCAAAAGCAAACCGCCGCGCAGAGTGCCACGCGGCGGTGTTCCTAGGTTCAGGGGCTAATTATGCCGTGATTACGGCACATTGCCCTCAAGTATTACCCGACGAATGCAGCCAAACGCCAGCGCTTAGTGCGCCAGCATGGCGTGCAACTCTTGCACGGAATGTACGTCGAGGTTGCCACGCATGGCCTTCATACCTTCCACGGCAGCTTCTGCGCCGAAGATGGTGGTGAAGGTGGTCACGCGGGCCAGCAGCGCGCTGGTGCGAATCTGGCGCGAGTCGGCGATGGCATTGCGGCGCTCTTCCACCGTGTTGATGACCAGAGCGATTTCGCCGTTCTTGATCATGTCCACGATGTGGGGACGGCCTTCGGTCACCTTGTTGACCGCTTGCACCTCCAAGCCAGCTTCCGCAATCGCTGCCGCAGTACCGCGGGTGGCGCACAGGCTGTAGCCCATGGCAACCAGCTCCTTGGCAATCGCAATGGCACGGACCTTGTCGTTGTTCTTCACCGACAGGAAGACCTTGCCTGTTTCTGGCAAATGCACACCAGCGCCCATCTGGCTCTTCACAAAGGCTTCGCCAAAGGTCTTGCCCACGCCCATGACTTCACCGGTGGACTTCATCTCGGGGCCGAGGATGGTGTCCACACCGGGGAACTTCACGAACGGGAACACAGCTTCCTTGACGCTGAAGTAAGGCGGTGTGATCTCCTTGGTCACGCCCTGTGCGGCCAGGGTCTGGCCGGCCATGCAGCGTGCCGCCACCTTGGCCAATTGCACGCCGGTGGCCTTCGAGACGAAGGGCACGGTGCGCGAGGCACGGGGGTTGACTTCCAGCACGTAGATCACGTCCTGGCCGTCCACTTCCTTGATGGCGAACTGCACGTTCATCAGGCCGACCACGTTCAGGCCTTGCGCCATGGCAGCGGTCTGGCACTTGATTTCCGCAACAGTTTCTGCCTTCAGGTAGTAAGGTGGCAGCGAACAGGCCGAGTCACCGGAGTGCACGCCCGCTTGCTCGATGTGCTCCATCACGCCGCCGATGTACACGGCACCGGTGGCATCGCGCACGCAGTCCACATCGCACTCGATGGCGTTGGACAGGAAGTGGTCCAGTAGCACGGGCGAGTCGTTGGAAACCTTCACAGCTTCGCGCATGTAGCGCTCCAGGTCGCGCTGCTCGTGCACGATTTCCATGGCACGGCCGCCCAGCACGTAGGAGGGGCGCACGACCAGGGGGTAGCCCAGCCCAGCGGCCTTTTCCAGCGCTTCGGCTTCGGTACGTGCCGTGGCGTTGGGAGGCTGGCGCAGGCCCAGATCGTTGAGCAGCTTCTGGAAGCGCTCGCGGTCTTCGGCGGCGTCGATCATGTCAGGCGTAGTGCCGATGATCTTCACGCCTTCGGCTTCCAGGCCCAGGGCCAGCTTCAGCGGGGTCTGGCCGCCGTACTGCACGATCACGCCTTCAGGCTGCTCGACATCGACGATTTCCAGCACGTCTTCCAGCGTCAGCGGCTCGAAATAAAGACGGTCGGAGGTGTCGTAGTCGGTCGAAACCGTCTCAGGGTTGCAGTTGACCATGATGGTTTCGTAACCATCTTCGCGCATGGCCATAGCGGCGTGCACGCAGCAATAGTCAAACTCGATGCCCTGGCCGATGCGATTCGGGCCACCGCCCAGCACCATGATCTTTTTCTTGTCCGTGGGAGCTGCTTCGCACTCTTCGTCATACGTGGAGTACATGTACGCCGTGTTGGACGCGAATTCGGCCGCGCAGGTGTCCACGCGCTTGAACACGGGACGCACCTTCAGCGCCTTGCGCGCTTCGCGCACCGCCTTGTCGGTGGTGTGCAGCAACTTGGCAAGGCGGCGGTCCGAGAAGCCCTTTTGCTTCAGCGTGCGCAGCGTGGTGGCATCCAGTAGGGTCAAAGCCTTTTCGCCATGGGCTTCGAAGTGCTTGTCCAGGTCGAGTTCGATCTTGACGATCTCTTCGATCTGCACCAGGAACCACTTGTCGATCTTGGTGATGGCGTGCACCTCGTCCAGCGACCAGCCGGCAGCGAAGGCATCGCCCACGTACCAGATACGGTCGGGACCGGGCTCGCCCAGTTCCTTTTCCAGGATTTCGCGGTCCTGGGTCTTTTCGTTCATGCCGTCCACGCCCACTTCCAGGCCACGCAGGGCTTTCTGGAAGGATTCCTGGAAGGTACGGCCGATGGCCATCACCTCGCCCACGGACTTCATCTGCGTGGTCAGGCGGTTGTCGGCGGTGGGGAACTTCTCGAACGCGAAACGTGGGATCTTGGTGACCACGTAGTCGATCGAGGGCTCGAACGACGCGGGGGTGGCACCACCCGTGATTTCGTTCTTCAGCTCGTCCAGCGTGAAACCGACGGCCAGCTTGGCGGCGATCTTGGCAATCGGGAAGCCCGTGGCCTTGGAGGCCAGCGCCGAGGAACGCGAGACGCGGGGGTTCATCTCGATAACGATCATGCGACCGTCCTTGGGATTCACCGAGAACTGCACGTTGGAGCCGCCGGTGTCCACACCGATCTCGCGCAACACTGCCAAGGAGGCATTGCGCATGATCTGGTATTCCTTGTCGGTCAGCGTCTGCGCAGGCGCCACGGTGATGGAGTCACCAGTGTGCACACCCATAGGGTCCAGGTTTTCGATCGAGCAGACGATGATGCAGTTGTCCGCGGTGTCGCGCACCACTTCCATCTCGTACTCTTTCCAGCCCAGCAGCGACTCTTCGATCAAAAGTTCGTTGGTGGGGGATGCTTCCAAACCGCGTTTGCAAATGGTCTCAAACTCTTCCGAGTTGTAAGCGATACCACCGCCAGTGCCGCCCAGCGTGAAGCTGGGGCGAATCACGGTAGGAAAGCCCATTTGCTTTTGCACGGCCCACGCTTCATCCATCGAATGGGCGATGCCGGAGCGCGCGGAGCCCAGACCGATCTTGGTCATGGCGTCCTTGAACTTCAGGCGGTCTTCCGCCTTGTCAATCGCTTCGGGCTTGGCGCCAATCAGTTCGACGTTGTACTTGTCCAGCACGCCGTGCTTCCACAGATCCAGCGCGCAATTCAGCGCGGTCTGACCACCCATGGTAGGCAGGATGGCATCGGGACGCTCTTTGGCGATGATCTTCTCGACCGTCTGCCAGGTGATGGGTTCGATGTAGGTGACGTCCGCTGTTGCGGGGTCGGTCATGATCGTGGCGGGGTTGCTGTTGATCAGGATAACCTTGTAACCCTCTTCGCGCAGGGCCTTGCAGGCCTGCACGCCAGAGTAGTCAAACTCGCAGGCTTGACCGATCACGATGGGACCGGCGCCAATGATCAAAATGCTTTTAAGGTCGGTGCGCTTAGGCATTAGTTCTTCTCCATCAGCGCTGTGAAGCGGTCAAACAGGTAGCCAATATCGTGCGGGCCAGGCGATGCTTCAGGGTGGCCCTGGAAGCAGAAAGCGGGAACATCGGTGCGTTCCAAGCCTTGCAGCGTGCCGTCAAACAGGCTGATGTGCGTGGCGCGCACATTCGCAGGCAACGACTCCAGCTCCACCGCAAAGCCGTGGTTCTGGCTGGTGATGCTGACGCGACCGGAGTCCAGATCCTTCACAGGGTGGTTGGCACCGTGGTGGCTGTTTTGCATCTTGAAGGTCTTGGCGCCGGAGGCCAGGGCCATGATCTGGTGGCCCAGACAGATACCAAACAGCGGCTTCTTGGCAGCCATGATCTCTTGCGCAGCGGCAATCGCGTAGTCGCAAGGCGCTGGGTCGCCAGGGCCGTTGGACAGGAACACGCCATCGGGGTTCATCGCCAGCACATCCTTGGCGGGCGTCTGGGCAGGCACCACGGTCACGTCGCAGCCGCGCTCGGCCAGCATGCGCAAAATGTTCTTCTTCACGCCAAAGTCATAGGCCACAACCTTGAACTTGGGTGCTTCGAGCTTGCCGTAGCCTTCACCCAGCTTCCACTCGGTCTCGGTCCATGCATAGGATTTGTCGGTGGTCACCACCTTGGCCAAGTCCAATCCCTTCATGCTGGGGGCGGCCTTGGCTGCGGCAATGGCTTCGTCAATCTTGGCTTGTGTGACTTCTTCGCCAGCGGCCAAACCCACAATAGCGCCGTTTTGCGCTCCGTGGTCACGCAGCAGTCGCGTGAGCTTGCGGGTGTCGATGTTGGCGATAGCGACGGTCTTGCCTTCGGTCAGGTACTCGGACAGCGTCTGGGTGCTGCGGAAGTTGCTGGCCAGCAAGGGCAGGTTCTTGATGATGAGACCTGCGGCATGGATCTTGTCAGCTTCGACATCTTCAGGATTGACACCGTAGTTGCCGATGTGCGGATACGTGAGCGTCACGATCTGCTGGCAGTAGCTGGGGTCGGTGAGGATTTCCTGGTAGCCAGTCAGCGAAGTGTTGAACACCACTTCACCAACGGTGGTGCCTTGCGCACCAATCGAGTTGCCAATAAAGACCGTGCCGTCTGCGAGCGCCAAGATGGCGGATGGGAAGTTTCCCTTGAGAGACAAAAGCACTGGATTCTCCGGTTTTAAGTACGGTTACGCCCAGCGTGAGCCCTACTGCCTAGCGGCATAGGGAATTTGCTTGTCTGCAATGAATGACGGGAAAAGCGTCGCTAGGCGTATGGAAAGAATGCTGAAAAGCCTCTCATTATATCCACTTCCAGTTGCCCTACTGGCTTTTCACAGGGATTGCCCCCTACCCCTTCAATCGAGATGACTCACTGCACTAGCGTGCAAACAGATGGCCGCAGCTGCAGCCACGTTCAACGACTCTTCCCCTCCAGGCTGGGCGATGCGCACGTGTTGTGCCGCCATCGCCTCCACCGCAGGGCCTACGCCCTGCCCCTCATGCCCCATGGCCCATGCGCAAGGCCAAGGCAAGCTGGAGTGGTGAATCAAATCACCGCGGTGCGAACTGGTCACCACCACGGGCACCTGCAATTGCGCCAGCACCTCAGCTTCAACACCTTCCACCAGGTGCAAGGCAAAGTGCGCCCCCATGCCTGCGCGCAGCACTTTTTGACTCCACAGTGCAGCCGTGCCTTTCAAAGCAACAATTTGCTGGAAACCAAAGGCCGAGGCCGAGCGCAAGATAGACCCTACATTGCCCGCATCTTGCACACGATCAAGCACCACGGTCGGCACACCCGATCGCACCTGAACATCCGCCGCCCACGGCATGACGTAGCCCATGCGCGCAGGAGACTCCAAGCCACTGATATCCGCAAACAAAGCGTCATCCAAAACAACAACTTTGCTAGCTGCTTGCGCCCATTCCACGGGCACTTGAGGCCAAAAAGACTTTGCAAACACCGCCACCTTCGGCTGCAAACCGCGCGCCAGTACGGCGCGGCACAGGTGGTCACCCTCGATCCATGCATAGCCTAGCTTGCGGTACATGCCACTCTCACGGGAGAGACGGCGCAATTCTTTAACCAACGCGTTGTCGCGGGAACTAATTTCTGTGATGTTCATGCCGTAGCGGCTGCAGCCTGCTGGACTGCAAATTTATGAATAACGTGTGTCACGGGCGCAAAACTGCGCCGGTGCTCAGGAGTTGCCCCATGCGCGTTCAGCGCTTGCAAGTGCGCTGCGGTGCCGTAGCCTTTGTGCGCTGCAAAACCATACTGTGGGTAGCTGCGATCCAAGGCTTCACACCAACGATCCCGGTGCACCTTGGCCAAAATGGAGGCTGCAGAAATGGCTGGCACCAGTGCATCCCCCTTCACAATGGCTTCTGCATGAACATCCAACAAGGGAATGCGATTGCCATCCACCTGCACCAAAGCAGGCTTGAGGCGCAGTCCATTGACCGCCCGCTGCATGGCCAGCATGGTGGCCTGCAGAATATTGAGGCGGTCAATTTCTTCCACGGATGCCTCGGCAATGCAAAAACACAAAGCTTTGGCACGGATTTCATCAAACAGCTTTTCGCGACGCATTGCCGTGAGTTTTTTGGAGTCTGCCAACCCCATCACAGGATTCAGATCATCCAAGATCACGGCAGCAGCCACCACAGGGCCTGCCAACGGACCGCGCCCTGCCTCATCCACACCCGCCACCAAACCTGGCGCATGCCACTGCAGGCAGCTTTGCTCAGGCGGAAAGGACTTTTTGGATGGCATGGGCAGACAAGGTCGGAGTGTCTCTGCACAGCTCTTGGTGCAAAGCAGTAAATCGCTGTTGGACAGCACTAATTTTGGCGCAAGCATGGGCGCTGCCATCTAACCACTGCGCCACCGCATCCGCCAAAGCGCGTGGCGATGCTTGGTTTTGCAACAACTCAGGCACTACAAAATCAGAGCACAAAATATTGGGCAAACCCACCCAGGGCTGCAATTGCTTGCGCTGCATGAGTTGGTAGCTCCAAGGATGCATATGGTAGGAAATGACCATGGGGCGCTTGAATAACGCAGCCTCTAAAGTCGCGGTACCACTGGCAATCAAAGTGCAGTCACAGGCCGCCAGCACATCATGCGACTGCCCCCGGACAATCTGCAACCAGCCCGCCACGCCCAGCTCATGGCTTAAAGCTATCAGCTTGTCATGCAACGCTGGCACTGCAGGCAGTATCACTTGCAAGTTTGGCCACTGCTGCTTGAGCAGCGCCGCAGCTTGCATGAAAGGCTTGGCAATATATTGCACCTCTGCACGGCGACTCCCCGGAAGCAATGCCAGCACTGGCGCATCTGCAGACAGCCCCAAACGCACACGGGCCGCAGCACGATCAGGCTCCATCGGTATCACTTGCGCCAGAGGATGGCCTACATATGTGGCCGCAATATCGTGCCGAGCAAGCAACTCTGGTTCAAAAGGAAACAGGCACAGCACATGATCTGCCGCAGCGCGAATTTTGTGTACACGCTCAGGGCGCCAAGCCCAAATCGAGGGGCACACAAAATGCACCGTCTTGATCCCGGATGCGCGCAAATCCTGCTCCAACCCCAAATTGAAGTCAGGCGCATCGATTCCCACAAAGACATCGGGTCGATCTTGCAAAAGCTTGCCTCGCAGCTGTTTGCGAATCGACAAAATATCCCACAAGCGCATCAGCACTTCGAAGCTATAGCCATGCACGGCCAGCCGCTCACTAGGCCACAAGGCATCAAAGCCACGCTGCTGCATTTGTGAGCCACCAATCCCATAGCTTTGCACCTGGGGCCACTGCTGGCGCATGCCGTCCAAAAGCAAACCGGCGAGCAAGTCTCCTGACGTCTCGCCGGCCACCATGGCAACACGCGGTTGCTGATTCTGTAAAAAAGACATGGCCTTAGCGCGCAATACCCCGAGTGGAAGTAGCAAGAAAAGACTGCATCAATGCGATGTCTTGCGCTGCCTCTGGCATTTCTTGCAGCAAAGCTGCAATCGCTTGCATGGCATCTTCCAAAGTCAGCCCTTGTCGATACAGCAACCGGTGCATCTGCTTGACCGCCTTCAAACGCTCAGGTGTGAATCCACGACGACGCAAGCCTTCCAAATTGAAGCCACGCACAGCCAGCGGGTTACCCTCAATCATCATGAAAGGCGGCACATCTTGCGCCACACGACTGGCAAAACCCGCCATGGCATGTGCGCCAATCTTTACAAATTGGTGCACACCTGTCAGCCCACCCAAAATGACCCAATCGCCCAAATGCACATGACCAGCCAATGTGGCGTTGTTAGCCAAGATGGTGTTGTTGCCTACCACACAGTCATGCGCGATGTGCACATAAGCCATGATCCAGTTGTCGTCGCCAATGCGCGTAACCCCTGCATCTTGGCTAGTCCCGGTGTTGAAGGTACAAAACTCGCGAATGGTGTTGCGATTGCCAATTGCAAGCCGAGTCGGCTCTCCCGCATATTTTTTATCTTGCGGTTGAGCGCCCAACGAAGCAAATTGGAAAATATGGTTATCGACACCAATCGAGGTGTGCCCTTCGATGACGCAATGTGGTCCAACGCATGTACCCGCGCCAATCGAAACATGGGGGCCGATGATGCTGTACGCCCCCACAGTCACAGACGGGTGCAGTTTTGCCCCTTCGTGAATGATGGCTGTTGGATGAATATTCGCGCTCATCAAGCCTGCTTTTCAGGTCCCACATAACGCATGGTGCACATCAGCTCAGCTTCGCAAGCCACATCATCACCAACCCGCGCAACACCCTTGAACTTCCAAATGCCGCCACGCACACGGTCAATCGAAGCCTCCAAAATCAGCTGATCACCTGGTTCAACAGGGCGCTTGAATCGCGCCGAGTCAATCCCAACAAAATAATAGATGTTGTTTTCATCAGGCACCTGACCCATGGCGTCAAAGGCCAGCAAACCTGCGGCTTGTGCCAGTGCTTCGAGCATCAACACTCCAGGCATCACCGGACGGCCTGGAAAATGCCCCTGAAAAAACGGCTCGTTAAAAGTAACGTTTTTGATTGCGCGAATGCGCTTATTGCTCTCCAACTCAACAACACGATCCACCAGCAAAAAAGGATAGCGGTGAGGAAGTTGTTTGAGAATTGCGTGAATATCCATTATGAATTTCCGTTGTTGCTTTTTTGCGCTTCAAGCGCTTTCTCGAGCTTTTTGATGCGCTCTCGCAGCGCATGCAGTTGCTTGAAAGAAGCAGCGTTTTTTTCCCATTGCTCATTGGTTTGCAATGGGAAGATACCAGTGTACAAGCCAGGCTGATGAATAGAGCGCGTCACCATCGACGTCGGCGAAATACTGGTTCCATCCGCAATAGTCAAGTGCCCCAAAATATTCGCAGCGCCACCGATGGAGCAATTACGCCCCAAGCGCGCACTACCTGCAATACCGACGTTACCGGCAATGACCGAGTGCGCACCAATATGCACATTGTGTGCAATCTGCACCAGATTATCGATCTTCACACCATCCTCGATGATGGTGTCATCGAGTGCCCCCCTATCAATGCAGGTGTTAGCACCAATCTCGACATCGCTCCCGATTCGCACTCGGCCCAGTTGCTCAATTTTGATCCAACTGGCTCCATCGCTGGCAAAGCCAAACCCATCCGCGCCGATTACCACACCTGGGTGCAGCAAACAACGCTCGCCGATCTCACATTCATCGGCTACGGTCACGCGAGAGCTCAGCACCGTACCTGCACCTATGCGAGCACCAGCACCCACCACGCATTGGGGGCCTATATAAGCACCATCGCCAACAACCGCAGTTGCATCAACCACCGCCGTCGAGTGAATACCGGAAGGTTTAAGCCCTTGTTTTTTCGCACGCCAAAATTGCGTCAAACGCGCGAAGTACACGTAAGGGTTCGCAACCACAATGCAGGCACCACGCATTACCGCAGCATCACGCATCGCAGGCGCCACAATGACACAGGCCGCCTTGGAGGCGGCCATTTGCGTCGCATACCTTGGGTTGCTGAGAAAACTAATAGAGGCGGCGTCTGCCGTCTCTAACGGGGAAATACGAGCAATTTCTTGGTCTCGCAATCCCCCAACGAGCTCTCCCCCCAAGGCATCGATGATTTGTCCAAGCTGAACAATCACAGAATGTCCTCAGAATCCTACTTCGCGGCCCCATTCAAAGCTTTGATCACCTTGTCAGTGATGTCATGCTTGGGATTAACATAAACCGCTTCTTGCAAAATCACATCGTATTTTTCAGCCTCTGCAACCTGCTGAACAATGCGATTGGCCTGCTCCAGAACACGCGCCAACTCTTCGTTCTTGCGTGCATTCAGATCTTCTTGGAACTCGCGGTTCTTGCGCTGGAAATCACGATCTTGATCCACCAAAGCACGCTGTTTCGCAATACGCTGGCTTTCAGACAACGTAGGTGCATCACGCTCAAACGCTTCCGAGGCCGTTTTCAGTGTTTTGCCTGCAGCCACCAACTCACGCTCGCGCTTGGAAAACTCTTGCTCCAACTTGCTTTGCGCCGCTTTTGCGGAATTTGCCTCACGGAAAATCCGGTCTGTATTCACAAAACCAGCTTTGAAATCCTGCGCGTAAGCAGTCAGCGTCAGGCTACCCAACAAGGCAGATACTGCCAATGTGCGATATATGTTTTTCATCAGAAAGATGTTCCAATTTGAAATTGAAGCTTTTGCAGCTCATCACCATTTTTCTTGCGAATAGGGTTTGCCCACGCAAGACGCAGCGGTCCCAAAGGAGAAATCCAGCTCAATCCGATGCCAGCCGAGGCACGAATTTCGCTAGCCCGCATCGGGTCATTCTCACTATAAATTGCACCTGCGTCGACAAACGTAAACCAACGCAGCGTTTTGTCATTGCCTGCACCCGGAAATGGCGCGATTAATTCAAAGTTTACGACTACCTTCTTTGCACCGCCAAGGTAGGATCTATATCCATTAACAGGACATACTGATGCTCCAACATAACAATCGGAAGCTGGGCCTAAACTTCCCTGCTCGAAACCACGCACGGAACCCAAACCACCAGCATAGAAGTTCTTAAAGATTGGATATTGATTCCCACCCAATCCCTTGCCCCACCCCAACTCTGCATTAGTGGCAAACGTAATTGCTTTAGTTACCGGAATGTACTGCTGGAACTGATAGTTAGCTTTGACATACTTCATGTCACCTGCAGCAGACAACTCTGCATTAAATCGCTGGTATCGACCTGAATTGGGCGCAAGAGCGCTATCCCGAGAATCTCGCCCCCAACCTAGAGTTAGCGGTATAGCTACATTACTTTTATCTGCGTAGTCTTCATATTGGACAGGCATGGCATAGCCCTTATTAACAGAAGTCTGTTCAAAGCCTAAACCAAAATAAACCGTATCTATCTCTGTAAATGGCACACCAAAACGTACAGATGCTCCCTTAGAAACAATCTTGTACATATCTTCAGCTTTCACGACTGCTCCATTTACATCAAAGGAATCACTTGTGTAGGGGCGTGAAGTCCTGTAATAAGCATCTATAGTGCGGGAAATACCATCCTGCGTGAAATACGGATCGGTAGTACTAACAACCAGCGTGCGATTGAACTTACTGGTATTAACATCCAGACCCAGATAATTACCCGAGCCAAAAGCGTTCTCTTGCTTGATACCAAAACTTAAAGAAACTTTTTCTGCGCTAGAGAAACCCGCGCCCAAAGTCACAGCACCAGTGGGTTTTTCCTTCACATGCACCACCAGATCAACCTGGTCTGGCGAACCCGGAATCTCTTGGGTATCCACATCAACCTCTGTGAAATAACCCAAACGGTCTACGCGATCACGCGACAACTTGATTTTGTCACCGTCGTACCACGAAGACTCAAATTGACGAAACTCCCGGCGAATCACTTCGTCACGCGTGCGGTCATTACCCGTCACCTGAATACGGCGCACGTAAGCACGGCGCGAAGGCTCAGCACGCAAGACAAATGCTACGCGATTGTTTTCGCGATCCACCTCGGGAACAGCCTCAACACGAGCAAATGCAAAACCAAAATTACTAAAGTGATCCGAAAAAGCTTTGGTCGTTTCTGCCACCAAATCTGCGTTGTAGGCCTGTCCCGGACGAATCTTCACGAGCGACTTGAACTCATCGTCACGCCCCAAATAATTGCCTTCTAACTCAACACCGGAGACAACGAATTTTTCACCTTCGTGAACATTCACCACCAAGGAAATTTTTTGTTTGTCTGGCGAAATTGCTACTTGGGTCGAGTCAATTCGAAAATCCAAATACCCACGCTGCAAATAATAAGAGCGTAAAGTTTCCAAGTCTGCATTCAGTTTGCTGCGCGCATAACGATTGGACTTGGTGTACCAGCTCAACCAGCCCCCCGTATCTTGGTCAAACTGTTTTTTCAGTGTTGACTCGCTAAAAGCCTTGTTACCGACGATACGGATATCGTTAATTTTTGCGGCATCGCCTTCAGTAACAGAGAACGTCAAATTTACACGGTTCCGCTCGATCGGAGTTACTGTCGTCACCACTTCAGCGCCGTACAGACTGCGGTTGATGTACTGGCGTTTGAGCTCTTGTTCGGCACGATCAGCCAAAGCTTTGTCGAATGGTCGCCCTTCAGCCAACCCAACATCACGCATGGCTTTTTGCAGCGCTTCCTTGTCGAATTCTTTAGTACCAACAAATTCAACCCCTGCAATCGTAGGCCGTTCTTCTACAACGACTACCAGCACATTGCCGTTCGCCTCCAGGCGCACGTCTTTAAACAGCCCCAAAGCGAACAAGGAGCGGATGGCTGCGGCCCCTTTGTCGTCACTGTAGTCATCTCCCACGCGCAGCGGCATGGAAGCAAAGACAGTACCAGCTTCAACACGTTGCAAGCCTTCCACACGGATATCTTGAACCTTGAAAGGCTCTAAGGCCCAAGCTGCTTGAGCAGCGCAGAGCCAAGCCGCCACGGCAGTTGCCGTACGAACGCCAAATCTATTTTTTGAGAATTTCATTTGTGATACAGGCGCCAACTTCGAAGTAGGCAGTTTGACTGTGTTGATTAGCCCCCAAGGCGGCTGAGATCGTTAAATAAAGCAATGGACATCATCACCAGCAAAAGGGCTATGCCTACCCGTTGAAAGCGCTCCATCCAAGCGTCACTTACAGGCTTCCCAGTGACTGCCTCCCAAAGATAATACATCAGGTGCCCCCCATCCAAGACAGGAAGTGGCAAGAGATTCAAAACGCCAAGACTAACGCTGATGAGCGCCAAAAACAATACATATTGTGTCAGGCCTAGGCCTGCTGACTTTCCTGCGTAATCCGCAATCGTCAAGGGCCCGCTCAAATTCTCCAAGGAAGCTTGCCCCAACAGCATCTTTGCCATCATCTGCAGACTTAAAAGTGATACCTCCCAAGTCTTGCGGATGCCTAAAGCAAGCCCCTCAAATGCCCCTTTTTGCACCCAGACCATCTCAGGACGGCCACCCACATAAGCACCGATGCGACCAATTTCTCCGTCTGGCGTTGACACAAGATCTGGTTGCACCCGAATGGTTAACAATTGTTGGTTACGCTCAACTCTCCACGCCTGGTCGCGCAAGCTTTCATCAGCAGCAGCCGATTTGATCAACTCTCGCAGTTGCGTGCCATCTGTGATGGTGCGTCCATTCACTGCAATCACCACATCACCAACTTGCAACCCCGCAGTTTGCGCTGGCGTCTGTGCAATGATCTCACCCAGGACAGGAGGGGTCCAAGGCGCATCAATCCCTATGCGCTTTAAAGCGGTCTGATCTAGGCTACTTTGCGCTAATGTAGACAGACGCATGACACCTTGCGCAAGGTCGTTCCCCTCCGCACCCATCCATGTCAGCGTCGCATCTTGGCCATTCAATGCAGCTTGCGTCAATTGCCAGCGCAGTTCCTCAAAGGACTCCACCTCAACCGCAGCATCTTGCCCCACTTGCACGGATTGCACCCGTTCACCGCCACGCAACCCCATTTGCTCCGCCAGCGTTCCCACCTTCGGGGCAGCAATCACTGCCTGGGGCTGCTCCTGGCCCACCCAGTTCACAACGCTGTACAGCACCACTGCGAGAAGCAAATTAGCCAAAGGGCCTGCCGCAACAATGGCTGCGCGCTTACGCAAAGGCTGACGGTTAAAGGCTTGGTGCAGTTGATCGGCAGGAACTGCACCTTCACGCTCATCCAGCATGCGCACATAACCGCCCAGCGGCAACAGCGCAATCACGAACTCCGTATCTGAGCCAGCACGTTTCCAGGTCAAAAGGGGCTTTCCCATCCCAATCGAAAACCGCAACACTTTGACACCGCATGCCACTGCCACGCGATAGTGGCCATATTCATGAATGGCTATCAGCAACCCCAGGGCAACGATGAAGGCAACCAAGGTCAGCATGCTGTCTCCCCTTCGTAGCTAGTGCAAGCCATCACGCAGCAAACCGCTCCAGCACCTCAGCAGCGACGCTGCGCGCTTCATCGTTCAATGCGAGCAAATCACCCACATTACGGGGCTGCGGTGGAGTCACCGCACTCAATGTTTCCAGGTTCACCGCATGAATGCGGTCAAAACGCAATTGGCCCGACAAGAAAGCAGCCACAGCCACTTCATTTGCGGCATTCAACACCGCGGTAGTACCTTCAGGTGCTTTCAACGCTTGCCACGACAGATGCAGCCCCGGAAAACGCTGAGCATCGGCCTCTTCAAACGTCAACCCTGCCAAAGCGGTGAAATCGAGCGGCGCAACCCCACTCTCAATACGCTCTGGCCACGCCAGCCCACATGCAATCGGTACACGCATATCTGGCGTTCCCAACTGCGCCAAGATGGACGCATCTTTGAACTGCACCATGGAATGCACAATTTGCTGCGGATGTATCACGACCTTGATTTGATCCGGCTCCACATCAAAGAGCCAGCGCGCCTCAATAACTTCCAAGGCCTTGTTCATCATCGTGGCGGAATCTACCGAAATTTTCCGCCCCATTGAAAAGTTGGGATGCTTGCAGGCCTGTGCAGGCGTAATCTCTGCCAACGTAGCGGGATCACGCTGCCTAAAGGGCCCGCCGGAAGCCGTTAGCAACAAGCTATCGATCCGCGCGCGCCATGTGGAACGGTCTTCTGGCAAGCATTGAAAAATGGCCGAATGCTCGCTATCAATCGGCAACAAAGTGCAGCCATGGGCATGCACCGTTTCCATAAAGAGTGCACCGCCGACCACCAACGCTTCTTTATTCGCCAGCAACAAGCGTTTGCCTGCTTTGGCAGCAGCCAAGCAGGGGGACAAGCCGGCTGCCCCCACAATCGCCCCCATCACAGCATCGACTTCTGGATGCGATGCTATTTGTTCAAGAGCATCTTGCGCTTGCAGCACCTGCGTTACAACCCCATTTGACTGCAATTTCTCTGCCAATGCCTTGGCATGAACAGCACTGGCCATCACCGCATACCGCGGTTTGAATTCGGCGCACTGCGCCAACATCACATCAACCTGCGTAGCTGCACTCAGCGCAAAAACTTCATAGCTTGCCGGATGCCGCCGCACGACATCCAAAGTACTTGTTCCAATCGAGCCCGTAGAGCCCAGCACCGTCAAACGTTGTTTCATCATTGCACCAAAGAAGTCAGCATCATGGCCAGCGGCAAGGTGGGCAAGAGCGCGTCAATACGATCCAGCACGCCGCCGTGGCCGGGCAAAAGCTGGCTGCTGTCCTTAAATCCTGCGCTGCGCTTGATCAAAGACTCCACCAAGTCACCCAACACGCTCATCGCAGCCATGAACAAAGTTGCCACCAACAGCAGCCACCAACCTTGCTCGTACAGGCGCGTGTAAAAGCTTGCAACCGCTACCTTCTGAGCGGCATCTATCCACACCCAGGCAAATGACATCAGAACTACGCCCAAAGCCCCCCCCCAAGCACCTTCCCAGCTTTTGCCGGGACTGATCGTTGGTGCGAGTTTTTGCTTGGTAAAACGCAGCCCCAGAGCGCGCCCAAAGAAATAGGCAAAGACGTCTGCCACCCATACCAAGGCCAGTACAGACAACAAAAAATTAATCCCGATCTGGCGCGCTTGCACAATGGCCAAGCCTGCCACCCACAGTGCCAGCATTCCTGCCAGCCAGCGCATCCATTGCGGCACCCGGCCCCAAGCAGGCACCCCAGCCTTAACGAGCAATACGCTCAGCAACACCCAAGCACCGCCAGCAACCACCCATAAGACACGATAGGAATTCAACAGCCAGCCCTGCTGCCATGTCAACAGGCACAGCAGCAGCATCACAACACCCGTGACAGCCGCCCCCACAGCACGCAAGCCAATCAACCGCCCCCACTCCCAAGCGCCCGCTGCCAGCATCACCAAAACAATGATGTTGAACGCTAATGGATTAGAGGCAAAAAGGGCTGGCAACAAAATAGCCAGCAACACCACGGCTGTGATGACACGCTGCAAGAGCATGGGAGTTTCTCCCTGGGTTAAATAGCCACCGCTGATGCCGACGACTGTGTGATTTGTTCAGATGTTTGACCAAAGCGGCGCTCGCGCTGCGCATAGTCCGCAATCGCGGCATCGAGATCAGCCGCATCAAAATCCGGCCACAAGGCGGGACTGAAGTACAACTCCGAGTATGCCGCCTGCCACAGCAGGAAATTACTAATCCGGAACTCTCCGCCCGTGCGAATGATCAGGTCAGGATCTGCCACGTGCGCCATGCCCATCGCAGCGCTCAAGCTTTGCTCGGTCATAGTTTGCCCTTGCGCCGCCACATGTGCAGCCGCCTGCACAATATCGCTGCGACCGCCGTAGTTAAAGCAGACATTCAGCACCAATCGGTCATTGGCTACTGTCAATGCTTCTGCTTGCGCGAACCCGGATTGCACCTTGTCAGACAAGCTAGCGCGCTCTCCCACAAAGTGCAGCCGCACACCCTCTGCATGCAAGCTGGGTACTTCGCGCGCCAAAGCCCCCGCCAGAAGGTTCATCAACCCTGAAACCTCTTCTGCCGGACGATTCCAGTTTTCAGATGAAAACGCAAACACCGTCAGCACGCGCACACCTCGCGCAATGCACAAGCGCACACAGCGGCGCAAAGCCTCAACACCTTGCTTATGGCCGGCCAAGCGAGGCAGAAAACGCTTCTTGGCCCAGCGTCCATTGCCATCCATCACGATGGCAATGTGGCGAGGAATTACATGTAATTGGGTCATCGTTCTTCCCCGCGCACTCACACAGCCTTAAACGGCCATGATTTCCTCTTCTTTGGCTGCCACCAAAGCGTCGATCTCAGCAATATTTTTATCAGTCAGCTTTTGGATCTCTGCTTCCGAGCGCTTTTGATCGTCTTCAGAAGCTTCCTTATCCTTGACCAAACGCTTCACCGCTTCGTTGGCATCACGACGCAAATTACGTACAGCCACCTTCGAAGCCTCACCTTCGTTACGCGCCAGCTTGGTCATCTCCTTGCGACGCTCTTCGCTCATAGGAGGCATGGGCACACGAATCAAGTCACCCATAGAAGCAGGGTTCAGCCCCAAATCGCTTTCCCGAATGGCTTTCTCCACCTTGGCCGCCATGTTCTTTTCCCAAGGCTGCACACTCAGCGTACGCGCATCCAGCAAAGACACATTGGCCACCTGTGACAGCGGCACCATGGAGCCGTAATAATCGACATGAATCACATCCAGCAACTGAGGGCTGGGGCGTCCTGTGCGAATACGGGACAAGTTGTTTTTCAACGCCTCCAGGGACTGACCCATCTTGGTTTCGGCGGTTTTCTTGATGTCAGCAATCGTCATATTTATTACCTCTGAAAGCAAACGGCCTTCCATGCTTGCACAGGGAAGGCCTAAAGTCGCTTTAAATTAATCAAGCGTGTACCAGCGTGCCCTCATCTTCACCCATCACCACGCGCAGCAGCGCGCCAGGCTTCACGATGGAGAATACGCGGATGGGCAGCTTTTGGTCGCGGCACAAAGCAAAAGCCGTGGCATCCATGATGCCCAAATTACGACCAATGGCTTCATCAAAAGCCAGCTTGGTGTAACGAGTGGCCGTAGGATCCTTCATTGGGTCAGCAGTGTATACGCCATCCACCTTCGTGGCCTTCAAAACCACTTCTGCACCAATCTCAGCACCGCGCAGCGCTGCAGCCGTATCTGTCGTAAAGAAAGGGTTGCCAGTTCCGGCGGCAAACACCACCACCTTACCTTCTTCAAGGTACTGCAACGCTTTGGGGCGTACATAAGGCTCTACCACTTGCTCAATGCCAATGGCCGACATCACGCGTGCGGTCAAGCCTTGCTTGTCCATCGCATCTGCCAATGCCAAGGCATTCATCACCGTAGCCAGCATGCCCATGTAATCCGCTGTGGCGCGGTCCATACCCACCGACCCGCCCGCCACGCCGCGGAAAATATTGCCCCCGCCGATCACCACCGCCACCTGAACGCCCACCTTGGTCACTTCGACAATCTCGGCCACCATGCGTTCGATCGTGGCGCGGTTGATGCCGAACTGGTCGTCCCCCATGAGCGCCTCGCCAGACAACTTCAGCAGGATGCGTTTGTGGGCTGGTTGAACTTGTGTCATGGGTAACTCCGGTGTTGTAAGTGGTTATGGGTTGGAAATCGGTCGAGAGCAGTCAGCACCAGAGGCTGATCAGGCGCCCTTGGCAGCAGCCATCTGGGCAGCCACTTCAGCTGCGAAGTCGTCAGCCTTCTTCTCAATACCTTCACCCACCACGTACAGCGTAAAGCCCTTTACGGTGGTATTGGCAGCCTTGAGCATCTGCGCCACGGTCTGCTTGCCGTCAGCAGCCTTCACGAACACTTGGTCAGCCAAGGAAACTTCCTTCAGATACTTCTGAACGGAACCCTCGACCATCTTGGCCACGATGTCAGCAGGCTTGCCAGATTCAGCTGCCTTACCTTCTGCCACCGAACGCTCCTTGGCGATCAGCTCAGCAGGCACATCCGCAGAAGTCAATGCCACAGGCTTCATGGCAGCAACGTGCATTGCCACGTCCTTCGCAGCAGTTGCATCGCCCTCGAACTCGACGATCACGCCAATGCGCGTGCCATGCACATACGAAGCCAGATTGCCTTCAAAGCGCTTAAAGCGACGGAAAGACATGTTTTCGCCAATCTTGCCGATCAACCCCTTGCGCACATCTTCCAGTGTGGGGCCAAAACCGTCTTGTTCGTAAGCTACAGCACCCAACGCTTCCACATCTGCGGGGTTGTGCTTTGCAACCAATTGCGCAGCAGCTGCAGCCATTGCCAAGAAGCTGTCGTTCTTGGACACGAAGTCAGTTTCGCTGTTCACTTCAATCAGAGCACCGACGTTGCCATCGATGAAGGAAGCCACCACGCCTTCAGCAGTCACGCGCGAAGCAGCCTTACCAGCCTTGGTGCCCAGCTTCACTCGCAGCAGCTCTTCCGCCTTGGTCATATCACCATCAGCTTCTGTCAGCGCCTTCTTGCATTCCATCATGGGCGCATCAGTCTTTGCGCGCAGTTCAGCCACCATGCTTGCGGTAATTGCAGCCATCTTGTTTCTCCGTATTCAGTTCAAATCGTTACAGGATTTCAGCTAAAAAAAGGGGGCTACGTAGAGCCCCGCTTTTTTATCGCGACACGTCGCGCAGCCAGGACTTAGGCAGCGGAATCTTCCACTTCGACGAATTCGTCAGAGCCTTCGCCAGCAGCAACCTTAGCCACGTCGTTCAGACGCGCTTCGCGGCCTTCCAAGATCGCGTCAGCAATGGCGCGAGCGTACAGAGCAACAGCCTTTGCAGAATCGTCGTTACCAGGAATCACGTAGTCGATACCTTCGGGATTGTGGTTCGAGTCCACCACACCGATCAATGGAATACCCAGCTTCTTGGCTTCGGAAATAGCGATCTTGTGGAAGCCCACGTCGATCACAAAAATAGCGTCAGGCAGAGCTGCCATGTCTTGGATGCCGCCGATGTCCTTTTCCAGCTTTTCCAGTTCGCGAGCGAACATCAGCTGTTCCTTCTTGGACAAAGATTCCAGGCCAGTTTCTTGCTGGGCCTTCATGTCCTTCAGACGCTTGATGGAAGTCTTCACCGTCTTGAAGTTGGTCAGCATGCCGCCCAACCAGCGCTGGTCCACGAAGGGAACGCCTGCGCGCTGAGCTTGCTCAGCAACCAGCTCACGGGCTTGACGCTTGGTACCAACCATCAAAATGGTGCCACCGTTAGAAGCCAGCTGCTTAGCGAACTTCTGGGCGTCCTGCAGCATGGGCAGGGACTTTTCCAGGTTGATGATGTGAATCTTGTTGCGATGACCGAAGATGAACGGGGCCATCTTGGGGTTCCAGAAACGTGTTTGGTGACCAAAGTGGACACCGGCTTCCAGCATTTCGCGCATGGTAACGGACATAATTTTCTCCAAAAGGTTAGGTCTTAAATGCAACTCGATTTTGTGGACAACAGCGTCAACAACACCTTATGAGAGCTGATTTGCGATTAGCTTTGCAAGCCATGCCACGCACATTACGAGGCAATCAACTGCAAAGCCGAAAAATTTTAGCACAAGACAGAAGCACGCATCGCCAACATGTACTCACAAGCCTGTGATCGCTGGATGCACGAGACGCTAATCAACACTTTATATTTCTTTGCGAATTGCACTACTGGAGACAGTGTTTGCACGTCAAAATCATGAGTTCCGCACTAGCGCCTACACGCCATGAATATCGCCATCGTGGGAGCCGGGATCACCGGCATCTCCACGGCCTTGGAATTTGCCCGAGACGGGCACCAAGTTACCGTCTACGAACAAATGAATGCCGCCGCCGAAGATGCCAGCTTTGCTCCTGGCGGCTGGCTGTCGCCTTTGGTCGCGCAAAGCTTGGCCGCTCCTGGCGCGGGCATGCCCTTGAAATCTTTGCGCAGCGGGGCCAGCCTGTTGCAAGCCCCGGGCATGCTGGGCTCAGCAAATTGGCGCTGGATGCGCCAGTGGAAAAAAAACGGAAAGCTTGCGCACAAGCAAGGGAATCAACCGTTCTGCACTGCTCTGCACACACTGGGCAGCTACAGCGCCAGCTTGCGCTGGCAAAACTGTGATGACACCGAGATGGCGGCAGAACACAAGGCCGGCAGTCTGGTTTTGCTACGCACGCCACAGGAAGTGGCATTCTGGAACACTCAGCTTGCGTCACTTCAAGCGCAGGGCGTGACATGCCAACTCCTCAACGCCACCCAAACCCAAGCCCTAGAGCCAGGTCTGGGCCAAGAGATTGCCTGGCTCAACGCCCTGCACTTTCCCGACAGCGAGTCCATCAACCCGCGTCTGTGGGCGCATTACCTGCGCATGCAAGCCCAGGCAATGGGTGCGATTTTCCGCACCGGTATATCGGTGCAGAAAATCAGCACGCAGCCTACTGGCCTCGAAATCTCTGGGCAGCTCCACCCCTTTGACGCCATCGTGCTGTGTACAGGTGCCAAGCACCAGCTTACCGAGTCATTGGGCCTGCGACTGCCATTGATGCCCATTTGGGGTTACAGCGTGACGGCACCCGTGCGCGACGCACTGCAAGCGCCGCGCGCGGCCATCATGGACTGGGCGCAGCAAGCCACCATCAGCCGCATGGGGCAACGCATTCGTATCACAGCCGGGCTTGAAATGGGCAGCCATGCAGGCGCTGCACATCACAACCACACACTGCAGCGCATGTACCGCCTGCTTAACGACTGGTTCCCGGGCGGAGCGCACTTATCCTCCCCCCAGGTGCAGGTATGGCGTGGAAATCGCGGCTACTTGCCGGACGGCCTTCCAGCAGTTGGCCCCAGCGGACACCCGAATGTATGGCTCAATATCGCACACGGCAGCCACGGCATCAGCTTGGCGGCCGGCTGCGCCCGCGCCATTGCTGACATGGTGCAGCGCCAAACACCGGCCATCGACATGCAAGCCTTCTCACCCCAACGTTTTTAGGACGAGCCATGCTGCAGCGCATTCACCCCCACCAAGCCTTAGCTCTACCGCTGTGGAATGCGCAAAGCAGCAGACTTATTGAGCAAGCGGCACTCGCCACACCGCAACACCCCAGCTTGATGCAACGCGCAGGCCATGCTGCGGCGCGACTGGCCTGCGCAATTGCTCCCCATGCACGCCAAGCCTGGGTACTGTGCGGCCCCGGCAACAATGGCGGCGATGGCCTGGAAGCTGCCCATGCGCTGGCACAACGCGGACTGACTGTTTGGGTGCACTGGTTAGGCAACGCCGAGCACTGCAGCCCTGACACCCTGCGCGCCTGGCAACAAGCGCGCCAAAGCCCCCTGCATTGGCTGGAGGTGCACGACACACCCACGCTGAGCGCCGACGACGTGGTGATTGACGCCCTCCTCGGGCTTGGCCAGCGCGCGCAATCCACAGCGACAACCAACCCCGTGCAACAACTGCTGCACAGCAGCTACTGCAGTCCCGCGCATTCGCTGGCCATTGACATCCCCACAGGCCTTGATACGGACCACGGCATTTGGCACCCCCACTGCCGCCCGCCAGACACCTGGGGCCCCAGCAGCCGCCATACCCTCAGCCTTCTGACACTCAAACCTGGCCTCTTCACAGGCGACGGCCGTGATGCCTGTGGCGATATTTGGTGGGAAACACTCGACTGCGACAACGCGCTACAGTTGCACCCCGCCAGCGCATGGCTGAATGCTGCCCCAGCACCCACGCAACGCCCGCACAACAGCCACAAAGGCAGTTTTGGCGATGTTTTGGTGATTGGCGGCGCACCCGGCATGACGGGCGCGGCCATCTTGGCTGCCAGCACCGCCCTGCACCACGGCGCAGGGCGCACGCTGCTACACCTGCTGGATACTGCCCCCCCGAGTATTTGCAGCACCTTGCCTGATGTGATGCAAGCCAGCACTTCCAGCACCCACGCCCACCTTGCACATGCCACCGTAGTTTGCGGCTGTGGCGGCGGCACGGCCATAGCCCCCTGGCTTGCCGAGGCACTGACACTCACCCCACAACTGGTGCTGGATGCTGACGCGCTGAACACTTTGGCACACCAACCAGCACTGCGCGCCTCCCTGCAAACGCGCCGCGCACGCGGGCAGCGCACCATCCTCACCCCCCACCCCCTAGAAGCCGCGCGCCTACTGGGCTGCACCACCGCCGAAGTACAAGCCCAGCGCTTGGTTGCCGCACAAACGCTGGCAGATCAGCTGCAATCCACCATCGTCCTCAAAGGCTCTGGCAGCATCATCGCCAGCCCCGAGCACACCCCGCACATCAACCCCACGGGCAACGCTCGCCTTGCGATTGGCGGCACCGGCGATGTACTGGCAGGCCTGGTGGCAGCACGCTGGCGCCCAGGCACAGACAGCCACAGCACCGCCTGCCAAGCTGCTTGGGAGCATGGCGCACTGGCTGACCAATGGCCTAGCCAGCAGGCACTGACCGCCTCGGCCCTAGCCCAAGCGCAGCTAACGCCATTTCAATAAAAAAAGAGAGCTACCAGCGCTTGATATTCGGTCACTTCAGATAGAAAACCATCTGAAATGCACTCAACATCAGCGCTAGCAGCTCTCTTTATGTGAGGCTAGGCACCTTGAACGCCTTAGCGGCGCTTTTTTGCAGTCTTGCCTGCCGCCTTGGCGCCCTGGCCGCTGGCACCCGTTTTTTGGCCGCGCACTGCGCCAAATGCTGCGGCAGCAGGATCTACCCACGCTGCAGCGCCTACAGCCTTCACCGACTTGTCAGCATCGCGCCTTCTGCTTGACCTGTCTTCTTGCGCACGTGCGCGCGGCGCAGGCTCTGCATAAACGGAGGAAGAGGGCGCCTGCGCCTCACGACGCTCACGGCGGGAATCCGTGCCGCGCTGGCGCCCAGAGCGACCGGCAGCCGCACGCGGTTGTGCAGCATCCGCCTCATCTTGCACGATGCGAAAGTCAATCTTGCGTCCATCCAGATCAACGCGCCCCACCTGCACCTGCAAACGCGTGCCAATCGTGTAGCGCACGCCAGAGCGCTCCCCACGCAACTCCTGGCGCTGCTCATCAAACTTGAAGTAGTCGCCACCCAGCTCCGTGATGTGCACCAAGCCTTCCACATACATCGCATCCAGCGTGACAAAAATGCCGAAGCTGGTGACCGCAGTGACCGTGCCCGCAAACTCCTCACCCAGGAAGTCGCGCATGTATTTGCACTTGAGCCAAGCCTCTACGTCACGGCTGGCTTCGTCTGCCCGTCGTTCATTGGCACTGCAGTGCAGGCCCGCTGCTTCCCAGGCCTGCAGCTCTGCCTGCTGCAATTTGCTGCGTGGGCTCACTGGCGGCTCTGCCACCCGGCCCACCAAGCGCTTGGCCAGCTTCTCTTGCGCCTCACCGGGCGTTGGCAGCTGGGGCAGCTTGTACTTCGCATCCATCAAAATAGATTTGATGACGCGGTGCACCAGCAAGTCGGGGTAACGGCGAATCGGACTGGTGAAGTGCGTGTACGCATCAAATGCCAAACCAAAATGCCCGCCGTTGTCTGGCATGTACATGGCCTGCATCATGGTGCGCAGCAACATGGTGTGAATTTGTGGCGCGTCTGGCCGATCCTTGGTGGCATCGGCGATCGCCTGAAACTCCGCCGGATTGGGAGAGTCGCTCACCGACATATTGACCCCCGTGGCCTTGAGATAGCCACGCAGCAAATCAATTTTCTCTGCCGAAGGCTTGTCGTGCACACGGAAGAGTGCAGTGCGGCCGTTTTGCTCAATAAAGTCTGCAGCGCACACATTGGCCGCCAGCATGCACTCTTCAATCAGCCGGTGCGCATCATTGCGCGTGCGCGGCACAATTTTTTCAATGCGCCCGTTTTCATCGCACACGATTTGCGTCTCTACGGTGTCAAAGTCCACCGCCCCACGCTGCTGACGCGATTGCAGCAGCGCTCGGAAGACGCCGTGCAAATTCAACAAATCAGGCACACGCTCCTTGCGCTGGCTGGCTTCAGGCCCGCGCGTGTTCGACAAAATAGCCGCGACTTCCGTATAAGTGAAGCGCGCATGGCTGTGCATGACACCGGGGTAAAACTGGTAGGCATGCACCTCCCCCTTGGCCGTCACCAGCATGTCGCACACCATGCACAAACGATCTACATCGGGGTTCAAGGAGCACAAACCGTTGGAGAGTTTCTCCGGCAGCATCGGAATCACGCGGCGCGGGAAATACACGCTGGTAGCGCGCTCGTAGGCATCGATATCGATAGCGTTGCCGTTTTGCACATAGTGGCTCACGTCCGCAATCGCCACCAACAATCGCCACCCTTTGCCACGTCCCACCTTGGCAGGTTCGCAGTACACCGCATCGTCAAAGTCGCGCGCATCTTCGCCATCGATGGTGCACAACGGCACATCGCGCAAATCCACCCGTCCTTTGCGATCCTTGGCCACGACTTTGTCAGGCAAGGCCTTGGCTGCTGCCAAACAGGCTTCAGAGAAAATATGCGGCACGCCGTATTTGCGCACGGCAATTTCAATTTCCATGCCAGGGTCATCCATCTCCCCCAGCACTTCCACAATGCGCCCCACGGGCTGACCAAACAGGGCCGGCGCCTCTGTCAGTTCCACCACCACCACTTGGCCTGTTTTGGCATCGCCTGTCGCGCCCTGCGGCACCAGCACATCTTGACCATAGCGCTTGTCTTCAGGCGCCACCAGCCACACACCGCTTTCTTGCAGCAAACGGCCAATCAAGGTTTTGGTGGGGCGATCGACAATCTCAACAATATGCCCTTCGGGGCGGCCGCGCCGGTCTTGCCGCACGATGTTGACGCGCACATGATCCTTGTGGAGCACCGCACGCATTTCGTTGGCTGGAATGAAAATATCGGCATCGCCATCATCACGAATGACAAAACCGTGCCCGTCTCGATGCCCCTGCACAATCCCTTCAATCTCTTTTGGCGAAGTGCGTGGGTTGGTGCGAGGGTCCATTTTTTTGCTATACAATCTAAATCTTTCCTGAAAAGCCCAGGTGGCGGAATTGGTAGACGCACTAGTTTCAGGTACTAGCGGGTAACTCCGTGGAGGTTCGAGTCCTCTCCTGGGCACCAAGTTTAACGACAACTGCTTGCAGTGTTGGAAAACAAAAAGTTCATAAATTACCAAATGAACGTTTTGTTTAGAAGTAAACTTCTCTTTTCAGCGAAATATGAAATTTATTGAAAGACCTTGGTGTCTTCAGTAAATATCAGCCCAGGTGGCGGAATTGGTAGACGCACTAGTTTCAGGTACTAGCGGGTAACTCCGTGGAGGTTCGAGTCCTCTCCTGGGCACCAAAATTTGCGATGCATGCTTTGTTCAGCACGCATCAACAAAAGCAAATTGTTGAGTGCTACCTCACTTATCTAAAAACAATTTGTCTTTTGCCCAGGTGGCGGAATTGGTAGACGCACTAGTTTCAGGTACTAGCGGGTAACTCCGTGGAGGTTCGAGTCCTCTCCTGGGCACCAAAATTTAGATAGGCATATTTGTTTGTATGCCGACAAAGATAGCTTGTCGAGTGCTACCTCACTCATCAAAACACAACTAGCTTTGCCCAGGTGGCGGAATTGGTAGACGCACTAGTTTCAGGTACTAGCGGGTAATTCCGTGGAGGTTCGAGTCCTCTCCTGGGCACCAAACACAGCAAGCCATTGTATGTACATACAACGGCTTTTTTGTTGGCTGGGCCTTTTCACCCAAGCATCTTCAACATCCCTCCTGCATTCGACATAAAAAAAGCCAGCACCCGAAAGCGCTGGCTTTTAGTTCTTCCGCCCTGCAGGCCACACAAGCAGCCGTGCAGTGCGATTTACTTACGCAGCAAAGTCTTGAGCACGTTTTGCAATCGACGCGCTTGCACATCGCTGTGGGCCGATGCCAGAACCGCAGCCGCATCCTGTCCCCATGTCTCGCTGGGAGCTGCGGCATTACGGCGTGTCAACAATTGCAGCTGCAACATACGGCGCGCCGCCATGTGCTCGGCAGGCGTTGCACTGTCCGATGCGATTTCCAGGCGCAGCAATGCTTCTGCCGCGTCCGCTGCGGCGACGGGCGCTGCCACGGCTTGCGCCCAAGCATTGCGCACCTGAGCGGTCACTTTCCCACCCAACTCCTGAGCAGAAGGCAGCACCTGCGCATCGCGCTTGCTCCATGCTTCCACCAGCTTGCTCAACGCCTCTCCATGCGCTTGGGCTGCCAGTTTACGCAGGGCAAACTGCGCACTCTCCAGCGCATCGCGTTGCGCGCGAAACGCCACATCCCCCAAGCGAGGTGCACGCTCTGCACGCACAGGGCGCGCATCTTTGCGCTCACGCGCGGGACGTGTATCACGCGCAGCAGGCGCAGCCACCTCTTTCTTTGCACCCGGGCGATCATCACCACGCACCGCGACCACAGGCTTGTCCAGCTTAGGCGCCTCCGCAGCCGCCGCTTCTTGAACAGGAGCTGCAGACGCACTAGCAGCCTGCTCTAGCGGCTGATTTCGCACTGCATCTTCCAAGGCCGCCATGGCTGTGCGAATCTGCTGCACATCGCCCGATGCATTCGCTGCCTGCAAGGCTTTGGAAGCCTCCAGCACCACACGGTCATGCTCGGACAAATTTTCCAACGAAGGGGCCGCGCGGCCACGCTCAACCCCCTTGCGATTGAATGCCTCATCCAAAGGCTTGCGGAAAGCATCCCACAGCTTTTGTTCATGCTTGCGATCCAAAGGCACGGCCTGCGCCTCCGCCTGCCAGCGTTGCTGCAATGCCTTGACTGCATCAATGCGCAGCACCGGCGCATCAGCCAACGCCTGCGCTTCCGCAATCATGGCGTGACGGCGATCCAAGCTGGCTTTTTGCGCGGCATGCAAAGGCGCTTCTGCCAAAGTGATGGCCTGCTTCCACGCCGTTTGCAGTTCCGCAAACACTTTTTCACCCACATGCCCGCTATCGCGCCAGCGCTCGGAGAACTGACGCAAAGCACGCGAAACGCCCTTCAAGTCCTGCGTGTCAGCATGCGCTGCCGCCCAAGCCCTAACCTCTTCAATCAAAGCCAAACGCGAGGCTTTGTGCTGCGAAGACTCGGCGCGCACACGCTCTAGCCATGCCTCCACTTGCTTGTATGCAAGATTGCACGCTTCATCAAACTTTTTCCACAACGTATGGTTGGGCGCAGCACCTTGGTCTGCCAGCTTCCATTGCTCACGCAGTTGGCGCAGCGAATCTTGCAGTTTGCGCCCGCCCAAAGCCTGTCCTTCAGGTCGGTTGACCAGTGCCTCCGCCTTGGCGAGCAACTCTTCACGCAAACGATCAACACTTTGAGGCTGCCAGCCCTGCGCATCTCCGGCCGCCAGCAACTGCTCATGCACCTGCTGAGCAGTTGCATCATCCAGCCAACGGCCATGCTGCTTGAGCACAGCACGCAATGCTTGAATGGCTTGGCCTTTTTTGCCTTCCGGCGCTGCAGCCAGCACTTTCAGCGCAGGCGTTAACGCTTGAACAGCGGCTTGCTGCTTGTGTGCGCCATCCACTTTCACAACAGCCTTGACTGGTGCGGCAACGGCCAACTCCGAAGGCAAGCCACGTGCGACGCGAATTTCATCGGCCCACACAGGCACTGGGGGCAGCGCTGCTTGCTCATCCGCAGCCGCCGCTTGGGTCAAGGCCAGAGCGGATTGGTAGGCTTCCCACACCACCAACAACTGCGCACGCGAAGCGTCGAGCAGCGGGGGGAAACGGCCATCTACGCTGTTCCAGCTGGCGTCATTGGTCAACGCGACCGCTTGCTCCTGCCAGTGGGCTACATCGCTGCGCAAACCCTCTTGGGCCGCTTGCGCATCGCGCCAAGGCTTGGTGGACAGCACCTCAATGCGCTGAGCCAGCAATACAGCGGCTTCACGCTGCACTTGGACGCGGTGCTGCAAGTCTTCAATGGTTTTGACACGCTCCACCAATTGCTGCTTCAAGGCAGACAAAGGCTCGCGCGACAAAGGCGCACCTGCTTTGGCCGCATCACGCTGCCATGCCACCGCTTCTGCCACATTCAGTGTCGATGCCGACAGCAGATCATTGGCCTTTTGCGCCCACTCCACGGCAATCACTTCTTGGTCTTTGGCGCGGCGCAGGTCATCCATGCGTTCACGCACCAAGCGCGCTACGCTCTTGTCGCGCACGCTCAGCTCCTTAAACACTTCTTGCAAATGCTCTTCAGAAGGCTGCTTGGCCAACCACTCGCGAATGCAAGCAGCACGATCGCCCGATGTGGCGGCCGAAAATGCACCACCAGTCAGAGCATCCAGCGGATGAGCCTCAGTGTGCTTGGCTGGGGACGGGTTCATTTCAGGTGCGTCGGACATTTTGCTGCGAATAAATTAGGAGTCATGAAATAGGAAAACAGCCCTTCATTCCAAAGGCATGAAGGGCTTGGTGCAATGGCGTGCCACCTCTGAACGAAGTACACGCACGGACTGGGGCGTATTTTCGCCGCTATTTGCAAAGACCTAAAGTATCACTGGACAGAAATGTTCAATAACACTGCAGGAGTTACCGGGTTTTGCGCCTTGCCGCCAGAACTTCCCAGGAAAACACGCTCCGCCTCCACCCCTTGGGCCAGCAAATAGTCACGTACGTTGCGAGCACGTTCTGCGGCCAGATCTTGCCACGCAGAAGCCGGTACCACCATATCTTGCAGAATCAGCGCCCGCATCTGCTCCGCGGGCAACTCCTTGGCCAAGCCCAGCACATTGCGCGGACGCTCTTTGACGGTGTTGCGATAAACCTGCTTGAGGGCAGCCAGCTTTTGCTTTTCCGTACGCACCGGTGCCTCTTCCTCATCCTTATCGCCGACACCGCCGCTCAACAGTTGCTCCAATTGGGCCTGCTTCCATCCCTGCGCTTCTGTTGCGCTATCGGCCTGTCCCACCAAGGTCAGTTTCAGTTGTGGCTTGCTTAGCAGCGCTTTGGCCAGTTTTTGTAAATTTTCTTGGGCTTGCGCATCCAAGCGTGCATAACCTGGCTCAAAGGTGATGTCGCTCTTGTCATCGGCAGAGGCGAAAGCCCCTGTCAACAGGCTGAATGGCGCCGTCACCGCTTTGCGGATGATATTGCCGATGATTTTGAACACCACCGGAGCGATGCGGAACTGCGGGTCATTCAACGAACCGCTAATCGGCAAGTTCAAATCGATGACCCCATTGCTGTCGGCCAAAAGCGCTACAGCCAAGCGCACAGGCAAAGATGCTGGCGCACCTTCCACAGGATCGCTAAAAGTCAATTGATTGAGCACCAACTGGTTGGTTGCCGTGAGCTGCCCATCTGGTTGCACCTGGTAGCGCACATCCATGCTGAGCTTGCCTTTTTCAATGCCATGCCCCACATACTTAATAGAGTAGGGAGTCAGAGGCGGCAAATCCAGGCCCTTGATCTGGGCGCGCACATCCAAAGCCAAGGGCTGGGCCAGCGGATTGATGGCTCCATCGATATCAAGCTGTGCCGTACCTTGCGCCACACCGGCCAGTGTCAGCTTGGCCAACGCAGGCTGCTCACCAGCCACCGCTGACTGGGATGAAAATGCCTCCAAACTGCCATTCAAAGCCGTCAAATCGGCGCTGTAGTTCGGGCGGATGAAATAGTCCGAAAACTTGATCACCCCACCCCGCAGCGCAATTGGCCCCATGTCCACGCGTGCTGAAGGTTCTGTAGCGGCAGGCGCTGCTGCTGAGGCACCCACCGCTACCCCCTGAGCACCTTCTGCTGGCGCAACGGCCGCAGTGGCGCCAGCACCGGCCTCCTCTGCATTCGCCGCGTTTTTCAGCAGGTTTTGCAAATTCAAACGCCCCTCGGGCAGCACCACAACCCGGGCATAAAAATCTTCCAGTTCCGTGCTACGCACTTGAATATGTGGAGCTTGTGCAGGCTGCATGGCGACCTGCACGCCTTGCAAACGCAATTGCTTCCAACGCAGCAGGTCTTCTACCCCCATCGCTGGCGATGCATTCTGGCCCTGTACCGCCTGTGCGGCTTGCTCATCCCCCCAAAGCGTTTGCACATGCACATCACTGATGCGCCCCTGCCCTTGCAGTTGCATCTGCGGCCCCTTGGGGCGCTGGGCATATTGCACCGTGCCATCAAAACTGGCCAGCGCCCGCACCAAGCGCACATTCAAATGCGGGGCCATATACGGCTCAAAAGCCTGTAGCGGCAACGCATTCACATGCACCCGCCCTTTGGTCACCAGCGGGTCGAGCTGCAAATCGCCCTCATAGGACAAAGTACCCGGCTTACCCCAGCCACCTCGGCGCGTACGCTCTGCCAAACGCGCTGACAACTTGGTCTGGGCTGTACCTTTTACGCTGTCCACGTTTTGCATACGCAGCTGCACATCCGACAGCTTGATGGCCAGTGGCATTCCCCCCTGCGATGCGTCCGTCAGCTCTACCTGCCCGGCAGCCAACTCCAGGTTTTGCACCAGCACCTGCCATGGCTTGCCCGCTGGACTTGCCACCGTTTCCTTGCCTTTGGCTGGTGCACCCACCACAGGCTGCAGCCACTGCTCATACATCCAGTGCCCTTGTGCATTGCGCTGCACGCGAGCGGTCGGTGCCTCCAGGGCGATGTGCTCCACATTGACTTGCTGCTGGGTTGTATCTAGCACGAGATTGCGCAGTTGCAAGCCAGTCCAGGCCACCTCAGGCGATGCAGCACGCCCCAGCGCCACCGACTCAATAGCCAGCGAAGGCACCACAGCATGCACACGCCCACCTTGCCAGGCCACACCTGCCGACAGCGATGCCAATCCCTCTATCGGCAATTGGAGCCACTGCCGGGCATAAGCGTGCACTGCTTGCGCATCGAACTTATCGACCACAACCGATGCCTGCCCACTTTCCACACCACCCTGACCACGGCTGTGCACCATGCCACGTGCGGCACGGTCTTCACCTTGCAACTGCGCAGCAAGCTGCCAGCGCGCGCCGCCATCCATAGGCCATGCCAAATTTTGCGCATGCAGTGTGAACTGATCGACGCGCAAGGCAGCGCCGACCTGCCCCACATCATCCCGCCAGTTCGCCCATCCAGATTCAACATTAAATCGGTCGATAGCCAGCTTCCACTCTGCCTTGGCAGCTATGTTTTCTGATTTATCTGCAGCAACCGCAGAAGGCGCAGTGGCCACTGCTTCTTGGACACCATCTTTGACCGCCACAGGCGCAGGAAGGAAGCCCCCATCTGCACGGCGGTGGAGATATCCGAATGGCTGCTGCAAAGTGGCTGACGCCAGCCGCACCTGCTGTTGCAAAGGCCGTGTATCACCCACTTCTATAGAGAGCTTGTTCCAGCCCGCCAACGCCTGCCCAGCCGTATCGTTGAGCTTCAAATCCGACAGCTGCAGCGTGCTGCCTTGCAGTTGCAGCGTCGGCTGCTGGTTCTGCTCAAACGCTATCAGTACCTGCGCATCCACCACCCCTTGCTGCAAGCGCACGGGCAAACTCGCTGGCAGATAGGGGGCATAAGGCGCAAGGTCAAACTGCTGAATCACCAGCTTCGCCTGGGTGGTGTGGGCCGCATCAAAGGGCGTTGCCACCGCTTGCGAGGCAATCTCGCTGCCATTCAAGCGCATGGACAGTTGCGGTTGCACTTTCACTTCGCGCTGCGAAGGCAGCGTACTGATAAACGGCAGCTGCAGCTGCAAAGCTTCAATTTTGTGCTGCACCCCCACCAGTTGGTCGTCCAGCTCCACCCGGCCATCCCGAACCTGAATGTTGTACAGCGCCAAGCGCGCCAGCCCTTGCGCCTGAGGCTGCGGAGGCTCTGGGTTGCGCTGCAGCTTGGCCAGTACATCTGCAAAATCCCACTGACCTTGCGCATCTTGGCGCACGCGCACCACCGGCTGATCCAGCTCCAGGGCATCGAGCACAGGCGCCCAGCGCCACAAGCTGCTCAATGAAGCGTTGATGTAAACGCGCTCTACCGACAACGCTGGCGCTGGCGCTGGCCCCGCTGCACCTGCAACCTCAAGGCCATTGACCGTCAGCGCCAGCGACCATGGCGCCACCTCCACGCTGCGCACCGTCACTGCACGCCCCAGCGCCTCTGTCGCTTGGGCTTGCAACTGCTGCGCAATCACCCCCGGTAATGCCAGCCACAACCCGCCCCACACCACCAGCACCGCAGCTGCGGCCACTGTCAGTTTGCGCCCTAGTGCTGCACCCCGCCCTGCTTGTTTTGTCTGCGCCATCTTGTTATCCATACTCCGTATGAAGGTCATTACCTCTTGGCACCTTAACGCGCCTTAAGGCGCTAGCGCTCACTGCTTGAGAAAAATTGACACTGTTTTCAGTATGGAATGCAGCACCACCCATCTGCTGCATCCGTCCATCCAAGTTTTGAACTATTAACTTAATTAAATAATTTAAAAATTCAACAAACCAACACCCAGTTTGATAGCAAAGAAAGCATTGACAAACACCACAAACCGAGGGTTTACAGGTAGTTACCGCATTCGTCATGGATGTAAACACAGATCATTAAGATATAAAAGTAATAAAAATTTCAACCTTAAGTGTTGACTGGTAATTTAGACGAAATTTAGAATCCGCCCACTTCACAAATCGCAAGATTGTCTAACGTTGTTACTTCAATCCCCACCGGGGATGTTCATGCCCTCTAGGCGCTGAGTAAGCGCATGAAACAGTAGCTATCGGATCTCAGGCTGGTTTGCAGGCATGACCTCGTACGGCCACACCTCCCCAGCCTCAAGAAAGGAAACGCCATGTCTAAGCCAGGAAACTGGGTGACTTCTGTGCGCACCATTGCGGCAGATATCACCGAGGGTTTTCTCGAAATAACCCACAACAGCTTTGCATTGATCGGTTTGATCGTTGCATTTGCTGCCGTTGCTTTGTTCGCGCACCCTGATTTGCGCGCGCAAGGTGAGGTACAACTGCGCACTTGGTTGCAAGACCGCTATGTGGCTGATGTGGGCTTGACCCCTGAGCCCGAAGCGATTGAGCGCGCAACGGCCTCCAACCCCAAAGAGCTTCCCAAAGACCAGTCGGCTGTCGCCTACTGGATCAGCAAGAAGTACAAAGTGGCTGCAGAGCCTATTGCGGCCATCGTTGCGGAAGCCTATGAACAAGGTGCCCAGCAAAAGATCGACCCGACCCTGATCTTGGCCGTGATGGCCATTGAGTCCCGCTTCAACCCCTTTGCACAAAGCACCGTGGGGGCGCAAGGCTTGATGCAGGTGATGACACGCGTGCACACCGACAAGTACGACAACTTCGGGGGCAACCATGCTGCGTTTGACCCCATCAGCAATCTGCGCGTGGGTGCGGCCATCCTCAAGGAATACATTCAGATCACAGGCTCCGTGGAAGGCGCATTGAAATACTACGTGGGCGCGGCCAACTTGCAGACCGACGGTGGCTATGCTGCCAAGGTCCTGGCCGAGCACCGCCGCCTGCGCCAAGTTGCAGGCAGCAGCACGCCGACGACCCAGATCAAACCGACCTTGGTGGCCAAGCGTATGGTGACCCCCATGAAGGATGATGCAGCAACCGAAGCGGTGGCTGCCAGCAATGTGCAAGACAACGAACACATTGCTCTGAACTCCAACCTCTAACGCGGTTGAGCTTTGCGCCACCAAGCGCAAGCACTTGCAATGGCCCAACAGCCATGCGGTGCTTGCGCTTCGTTGTTTCTAGGCATTGCTTGCTCGGCTACACTTGCGGGGTACGCAACTGGCGATAGGTGCCACCGAATGAATACTTTCGGCGCTGCACTGACGTGGAATCGCTGCAAAGGGCTTTTCAGCCCCGCGCCAACCACCGGGGAGCGTACCGCCCAGACAGATCGGGCGTTTCAGCCGTTCGCCTGGGCAGCCCTTGTCTTCAAGGGAATACAAGTTCACAGGACTGCCAAACCATGTTCCAACGCACCAATACTGTCGAGATCGTCGACCCCGAAGTTTTTGCCGCCATCCAGGCTGAAAACCACCGCCAGCAAGAGCACATTGAGCTGATCGCCAGCGAAAACTACTGCTCGCCGGCCGTGATGGAAGCCCAGGGCTCGCAGCTGACCAACAAGTACGCCGAAGGCTACCCCGGCAAGCGCTACTATGGCGGCTGCGAACACGTAGACGTGGTGGAACAGCTGGCCATTGACCGCATCAAGGCCATCTTCGGCGCCGAAGCGGCCAACGTGCAGCCCAACTCCGGCTCGCAAGCCAACCAGGCCGTGCTGATGGCGTTTGCCAAGCCAGGCGACACTATTTTGGGCATGAGCCTGGCCGAAGGCGGTCACCTGACCCACGGCATGGCACTGAACATGTCCGGCAAGTGGTTCAACGCCATCTCCTATGGTCTGAACGCCGATGAATCCATCGACTACGAGCAGATGGAGGCACTGGCCCGTGAGCACAAGCCCCGTATCATCATCGCTGGTGCATCGGCCTACGCCCTGCGCATCGACTTCGAACGCTTTGCCAAGATCGCCAAGGAAGTGGGCGCCATTTTGTGGGTGGACATGGCCCACTACGCCGGCCTGATCGCTGCGGGCGTGTACCCCAACCCTGTGCCTTTCGCCGACGTGGTCACCACCACCACCCACAAGAGCCTGCGCGGCCCCCGTGGCGGCGTGATCTTGATGAAGGCCGAGCACGAAAAGGCGCTGAACAGCGCCATCTTCCCCGGCCTGCAAGGCGGCCCTTTGATGCACGTGATTGCGGGCAAGGCCGTGGCGTTCAAGGAAGCCCAGTCCCCCGAATTCAAGGCTTACCAAGAGCAAGTCGTGAAGAACGCCAAGGTGGTGGCTGATACGCTGACCGAGCGTGGTCTGCGCATCGTGTCGGGCCGCACTGAAAGCCACGTCATGCTGGTGGACCTGCGTGCCAAGGGCATCACCGGCAAGGCTGCGGAAGCTGCTTTGGGTGCTGCGCACATCACCATCAACAAGAATGCCATTCCGAACGACCCCGAGAAGCCATTTGTGACCAGCGGCATTCGCGTGGGCACACCAGCCATGACCACCCGCGGCTTCAAGGAAGAAGAAGCCCGCATCACCGCCAACCTGGTGGCTGACGTGCTGGACAACCCCAACGACGAAGCCACCTTAGCCCGCGTGCGCGAAGAAGTGGCCAAGCTGACGGCCCGCTTCCCTGTCTACAAGTAATTTTTACTGCGCATGAAGTGCCCCTTTTGCAGCCACACGGACACCCAGGTTGTGGAAACCCGCGTGGCCGAAGAAGGGGCTTTTATCCGCCGTCGCAGACAGTGCTTGGCGTGTGCCAAGCGCTTTACCACCTACGAACGCCCGGATGTGAGCTTTCCCACGGTGGTCAAGAAAGACGGACGGCGCATTGACTTCAGCCATGACAAGCTGCAAGCCTCGTTTGCGCTGGCATTGCGCAAGCGGCCCGTGGCCTCGGCCGAAGTGGACAACGCGATTGAACACGTAGAAGAGCAGTTGCTGACCGCTGGCGTGCGGGAAGTGCCCTCCAGCCGCATTGGTGAGCTGGTGATGCACGAGCTACGCAAGCTCGATAAAGTGGCCTACATCCGTTACGCCAGCGTCTACCGCAGCTTTGAAGACATTGATGACTTCAAACACTTGGTGGACGAGGTGCGTACCTGAGCCGCCCCCCACCAGCACCGCCACAGCTAAAAAGACCGCCTAGGCGGTCTTTTTTTCTCGGTAGCTTTTAAAACAGTAGCTGCTTGCGCTTGTTATGCATAGAGTTCAGATGATTTTCTATCCGAGATCCACCATCTACGTGCGCTAGCAGCTCTTTTTTATGCAGCTGAGGCAGGAATGGGTGCCACGTCCTGGCGCACATCGCCGCACTGCGCGCGGTGGCGCAAGGTATGGTCCATCACCACCAGCGCCAGCAAGGCCTCGGCGATCGGCGCGGCACGGATGCCTACGCAAGGGTCATGGCGGCCTTTGGTAATCACCTCGGTGCTGGCACCGTGTACATCAATCGACTCTCGCGGGCTCAGGATGGAGCTGGTGGGCTTGATGGCAATCGACACTTCCAGGTCTTGGCCCGTGCTGATGCCGCCCACAATGCCGCCCGCATTGTTGCTGCGAAAGCCCTCGGGGCTCATCGAGTCCCCATGCACCGTGCCGCGCTGCGCCACGCTGGCAAAGCCTGCACCAATTTCCACCCCCTTGACGGCGTTCAAGCCCATCATGGCGTAGGCAACGTCGGCATCCAGCTTGTCATACAGCGGCTGGCCCAGGCCCACCGGCATGCCCGTGGCTTGTACGCGAATGCGCGCACCGCAGCTGTCACCGGCCTTGCGCAGCGCGTCCATGTAATCTTCCAGCTGTTGCACATCGGCCACCGGGGCAAAGAAGGGGTTGTGCGGCACATGCGCCCAGTCTTCAAAAGCGATGGGCAGCTCCCCCAGCTGCGTCATGCAGGCGCGAAACTGGGTGCCAAATTTTTCTTTGAGCCATTTCTTGGCCACCGCACCCGCAGCCACCGTGGGCGCCGTCAGTCGTGCGGAAGAGCGGCCGCCACCGCGTGGGTCACGCACGCCGTATTTGTGCCAGTACGCATAGTCTGCGTGCCCGGGGCGAAAGCTTTGCGCAATGTTGGCGTAGTCTTTGCTGCGCTGATCGGTATTGCGAATCAGCAGCCCGATGGGGGTGCCAGTCGTCACACCTTCGTACACACCCGACAGAATTTCCACCTGATCCGGCTCTTGGCGCTGCGTGACATGGCGGCTGGTGCCGGGACGACGGCGGTCCAGATCGTGCTGAATATCCGCGGCAGTCAGCGGCAAGCCAGGGGGGCAGCCATCAATAACGCAGCCAATCGCAGGGCCGTGGGATTCACCAAAATTGGTGACGGTGAAAATGGTTCCGAAGGTATTGCCGCTCATAATGCGCAAGATTATGCCCGCGCGATGCTTGAACACCTTGGCGGGCTTCTGACGGCTTGTTACTATTTGCGAAAAATTTTCAAGAAAGCCGCTTGATGACACACTTGACGCCGGCCCAACCAATTCCGGACTGGTTGCAAGCGCTGCACAGCAGCGATAGCGCGTGGATCATTACGGATGACGATTTGAATGTCATCCACATCAACGAAGGGTTAACACGCCTGCTGGGTTATCGCCTAGAAGATCTCCAAGGCAAGCGCCCGCTGGAAACCCTGATTCAGGCATGGCCCGATCTGGCTGCACATATCCGCGAGCAGCTCATGCTCAGCGGGGCATACCACGGAGAGCTACAAGTGCAACGCCTTGATGGCTCGCAAGTGTGGATGGCCGCCACCGTCAACACGCTCAACCGCCATCCATTCCCTACAGAGGGGGCCACGGCTGAAGTCCTGGTGTTTACCGACATCGGTTTTACCAAGCGTTTTGAAGCTTTGCAGCGGCAAATGCTGGAAGACGTGGTCATGGAAAAGCCCCTGCCGGAGTTACTCCAGGACATGTGCGTGGCCTTGGAAGCCATTGCCCACCGTGTCCGCGTGAGCGTCATGGCGGTAGATGCCGACGGCATCATGCATCCGCTGGCGGCCCCCAGCATGCCCGCCCACATCGTGGAGTTGATGCGCGGTGTGCGCATGGGTGCAGAGGTGGGTGCCTGCGGCGTTGCGGCGTTCACGGGCAACGAAGTCATCGCGCACGACATTGCCCAAGACCCGAACTGGTGCGGTGCTGCACCCCTGTTTGTGCAAGCCGGGCTGCTTGCCTGCTGGTCCAGCCCCATCAAAAACCCCGTGGGCCAGGTGGTGGGCACGCTGGCGCTGTACTTCGACAGCGAGCGCACGCCCAACAAATTGCACCGCCAGCTGGTTTTGGCCTGTCTGCATTTGTGTGCGATTGCCATGGAGCGCGATGCCAACAAGCACCGCATCCGCCAACTGGCTTACTACGACACCCTGACCCATTTACCCAACCGCACCATGTTCAATGAGTGCGCAGAGCAAGCGCTGCACAGCATGCGCGGCCACACGGGTTTGCTGTTCTTTTTGGATCTGGATCGCTTCAAGCTGTGGAATGACAGCTTGGGACACTCAGCGGGCGATGCGTTGCTGCGGGAGATTGCGCTGCGTCTGGGCAATTGCACGCGCCCCGAGGATGTGGTGGGCCGCCTGTCCAGCGACGAGTTCGCCGTTCTCATGCCGGGATACAGCACTGCACAAATTCCCGAACTGGCCCAGCGCATGCTGGATGCGATTGCCGAGCCTTTCAGCATCAACGGGGTCATGACCATTCCCAATGCCTGCATTGGCGTGTGCAGCTACCCCGAAGACGGCACCGACATTGAAACCCTGCTGCGCCGCGCCGACCAGGCCATGTATGCCGCCAAAAGCCAGGGCTGCCAGTTGTGGGAGATTTACCAGCCGGAGATGGGCCAAGTCAGCCAAGAGC
The DNA here is from genome assembly GCF_030162955.1 of Comamonas jiangduensis. Lineage (NCBI taxonomy): Bacteria > Pseudomonadati > Pseudomonadota > Betaproteobacteria > Burkholderiales > Comamonadaceae > Comamonas > Comamonas jiangduensis. Next base: position 19,780 of record NZ_JARXOV010000002.1, on the reverse strand, counting down.
GCGCCAAGATGGAGCGAGAGTTGCGCAAAGCTTTGGCAGAAGGCGTGCTGCAGTTGCACTTTCAGCCCCAGGTGTTCAGCCACACCAGCCATGCGCCCGAGCAGCTGTATGGCGTGGAGGCACTGTCGCGCTGGCACCACCCGGAATGGGGCTGGGTGGCCCCGCCGCGCTTTATTGCAGTGGCGGAAGACGCAGGCCTGATCCACCAACTCACCACATGGCTGATCAACGCAGCCTGTGCCCAGTTGGCCTCTTGGCGCACGCAAGGCTTAAGGATTCCGCACATCGCGGTGAATTTGTCCACCAACAATTTCCACGACCCCGCATTTGCCCAGCACGTGCAAGCCACCTTGCACCAACACGGCCTGGGCTGCCATGACCTGATGCTGGAGATCACCGAAAGCGTGATGCTCGACAGCAGCCCGGCCACGCTGGACAACCTCAAGGCCTTGAACGAAATGGGCATCCGCCTGTCCATGGACGACTTTGGCACCGGCTACTCCAGCCTGAGCTACCTGCACCGCCTGCCCATTTCCGAACTCAAGCTCGACAAAAGCTTTGTGCAAGACGTCTGCACCAGCGCGGCAGCCAGCGCCCTTACCCGCTCGGTACTCAATATTGCCCAAAGTCTAGGGATGACCGTGGTCGCCGAAGGGGTGGAAACGCTCGCCCAAGCCCAGTGGCTGAGCGAGCAAGGCTGCCCCATCTTGCAGGGCTACCACTTCGCCAAACCCATGCCGGGCCGTGAAATAGCGCAGTGGATGCAAAAACAGGCCATCACCCAGCCCGCCTGAGCGGCCAAGCAAGCTGCAGGCAGCTTCCAGGCACCTGCGCCCCACAAAAAAGGCTTCCTAGTGGAAGCCTTTTTTACAGCACACACGGCGCACTCAGTTTTCAGACGGCGTGCTACTTTCGGACTCGGGCCAGTCGCGGATATAGGCCTTGAGCAGTTTATTTTCAAAGTTCTGGCTGTCCACCACGGCCTTGGCCACGTCGTACAGACTGACCACGCCGGTGAGCTGGCGGCTGTCCATCACCGGCATATAGCGCGCGTGGTGGTCCAAAATCATGCGGCGCACCTCGTCGAGTTCGGTTTCAGAGGTGCAGGTCAGCGGCGCATCGTCCATGACCGAGCGCACACGCACCGTGCCCAGACTGCCGCCATTTTTGGCAATGGCCTGAATCACTTCGCGGAAGGTGAGCATGCCCACCACATCGCCATGCTCCAGCACCACCAGCGAGCCCACGTCCTTTTCGGCCATCAGCGTCACCGCGTCAGCCAAGGCATCGTCGGCCTGCGCCACATACAAACTGTTGCCCTTGAGGAGCAGGATGTCGCTCACTTTCATTCCGTGTATCTCCAAGCTACGACTGCTGCATCCCAGCGCAGCAGTGTTTTGCGCAATATAGCCCACATCGCAAGCACGAAGACGTTTGTCTGCGACAAGCGAGAAATTTTGCATAGAACTATACAAAACATAGCTGCTGACGCTTTCAGATCAACACTTTTTGATGATTTTGCATTTAAAAGCAGCCTGCAATGAGCGTCCAACGCTCCTGTAAAAAGAGCATTGCTGCGCTCTGCGCGTCACCGACGGTGCTGACCGCCCCGCGCATCTGTGCCAGCATCGCCCCTGTTCGCGATAAAAACCATGGAGACTCCCGATGCCCGGCTACTCTGACCCCGGCTTTGACACCCTGAGCCTGCACGCAGGCGCACAGCCCGACCCCGCCACCGGCGCGCGCGCCACGCCCATTCACCTGACGACCTCGTTCGTCTTTGAGAGCAGCGACCACGCCGCCAGCCTGTTCAATCTGGAGCGACCCGGCCACGTCTACAGCCGCATCTCCAACCCCACCAATGCGGTGCTGGAGCAGCGCGTGTCCGCCCTGGAAGGCGGCGTGGGCGCGATTGCCGTAGCCAGCGGCCAGGCGGCCCTGCACCTGTCGATTGCCACGCTGATGGGCGCAGGCAGCCACATCGTCGCCAGCACGGCGCTGTATGGTGGCAGCCAGAACCTGCTGCACTACACGCTGCGCCGCTTTGGCATTGAGACCACCTTCGTCAAACCCGGCGACATCGATGGCTGGAAAGCCGCCGTGCGCCCCAACACCAAGTTGTTCTTTGGTGAAACCGTGGGCAACCCCGGCCTGGATGTGCTGGACATTCCCACCGTGTCGGCGATTGCGCACGAAGCAGGTGTGCCGCTGCTGGTGGACTCCACCCTCACCTCGCCCTGGCTGATCAAGCCGTTCGAGCATGGCGCGGACATCGTCTACCACTCAGCCACCAAGTTCCTGTCGGGCCACGGCACGGTGATTGGCGGCATCGTCGTTGATGGCGGCAGCTTTGACTGGGACAAGTCGGGCAAATTCCCCGAGTTGACCGAGCCCTACGACGGCTTTCACAACATGGTGTTCACCGAAGAAAGCACCACCGGCGCGTTCTTGCTTCGCGCGCGCCGCGAAGGGCTGCGCGACTTTGGCGCCTGCCTGAGTCCGCACAGCGCCTGGCTGATCTTGCAAGGCATTGAAACCCTGCCCCTGCGCATGGAACGCCACATGCGCAACACCGAAAAGGTGGTGCAGTTCCTCGCCAGCCACCCGCTGGTCAGCCGCGTGGGCCACCCCATGCTGGAGTCGCACCCTTCCCACGCCCTGGCAAACAAGCTGTTGCCACGCGGCGCGGGCTCGGTGTTCAGCTTTGACATTGCCGGCAACCGCAACCAGGGCAAGAAGTTCATTGAAACGCTGAAGGTGTTCAGCCACCTGGCCAACGTGGGCGACTGCCGCTCGCTGGTGATTCACCCCGCCAGCACCACGCACTTCCGCATGAGTGATGAGGCACTGGCGCAAGCCGGCATCGGCCAGGGCACGATCCGCCTGTCGATTGGTCTGGAAGACGCTGACGACCTGATCGACGACCTCAAGCGCGCGCTCAAAGCTGCAGAGAAAGCAGCCTGATGCATTCATAACAAAAACAGCCGCTAGCGCTTATCTATATTGCGGAGACAGCTATGTTTTTCAAAGTCAACAACGACAACATCTACGCCTACACCGGTGGCAAGGCTTTCGATGCCGCCAAGCCCACCGCCATCCTGATTCACGGCGTGCTGTGCGACCACAGCGTGTGGGCACTGCAAAGCCGCTATCTGGCCAACCACGGCTGGAACGTGCTGGCCATTGACCTGCCCGGCCACTGCCGCAGCCAAGGCACTGCTCCGCAGAGCGTGGAAGCGGCGGCCACCTTCATCGGCCAGCTCATGGATGCGGCAGGTTTGGAAAAAGCTGCCCTCATCGGCCACAGCTGGGGCAGCCTGATTGCCATGGAGGCAGCCGCCAACTTGCAAGACCGCATCAGCCATCTGGTGCTGGTGGGCACGGCTTTTCCGATGAAGGTCTCGCCCGCGCTGCTGGAGTCGGCCCTGCACACGCCCGAGCAAGCCATCCAACTGGTCAACACCTTCTCGCGCGCCACACTTGCCCCACCGAATGGCGCGGGCAGCTGGGTGTTTGGTGCGGGCATGGCCTTGGGCCGCCGTGTGCTGGCCAGCAATACCGACACCAACTTGCTGCACACCGGTTTTACCGCCTGTGACAGCTATCGCGGCGGTGAAGCCGCCATGGCGCAGATCACCGCGCCAGTGCTGTTTGTGCTGGGCGAACAAGACCAGATGACGCCCCCCAAGGCGGCCAAGGGCCTGATTGAAGCTGCCAAGGCAGCGGGCAAACAGGTGAAGGTGCAGATGATTCCCAACGGCCACAACCAGATGACGGAGTCGCCCGACGCCACGCTGTTTGCGGTGCATGGTTTTCTCAACGGCTAGCTGCCTTTCAACCCCACCCTAACGCCCTACGCTGCAGGGCGTGGGGGCAGAAGGGTATGGTGCTTGTTGCACTGCCGCGGGACAACATCCCGCCCAGCCTCTATAAGCCTTGCTATCCCAGCAGCCCCCCGGAGGCCACCATGGCTGACAGCACCAACGCCAGCAACATCGATGCCAAAGCGTTCACCAGCTTTGCAGCGTTTTACCCCTTCTACCTCAGCGAGCACAGCAACCGCACCTGCCGTCGGCTGCACTTTGTCGGCAGCAGCCTGAGCTTGGTGTGCTTGGCACTGGCGATCGTGCTGCGCCAGCCGTGGTGGGTGGCGCTGGGGGTGTTGCTGGGCTATGCCTTCGCATGGATAGGACATTTTGGTTTTGAGCACAACAAGCCCGCCAGTTTTCAACGCCCGCTCTACAGCTTTATGGGCGATTGGAAGATGTACGCACAAATGTGCAGCGGCCGTATTCCTCTGTAGCAGGCACTGAAAATTTCAAAGCTTAAGTTTTCCCGAAGGCTGCCGACATAGTGGGTATTCGGTTCGCACCAAGTCTAGGTGGAGCCACCAGCCCCGGCCGCGCAAGCACCGGGGCTTTGTTTTGCCCGGCGCCAGTTGGCGCGCTGCGGCGGCACTCCACACCATGGAGGCATACGGTGCTCTCACAGGTCTGCAACCAGGGAGCGCGCCGCCCCTGGGCCAGCACATGCGAGGCGCGAGAGTGGCTTGGCGTGCAGATGCACCACCTAGCCCGCCATCTCAAAAAATGAAGCACTTAGCGCTTGCCCAGCAAGGGCTAACCCCTTCAAATACTTATGGTGCAGTGCTGCAGCTGCGGGTGCTTACGAGGGTTGCGACGGTTTGGCGGCCCCGTCCCCAGCAGTGCCGTCACCCACGCTGTCGACCGGTGGCAGGGCATCGCGCAGCAAAGTCTGCGTCCAGCCTGCGCTGCGCCACAGCGCGTCGGTGCTGGGGGTGTGCGTTAGCAGCATATGCTCCACCAGCACCGCCAGTTGGGTGGTATCGGGGTCTGCCAGCAGCACGTAGCGCGGCTCACCCTCTTCCAGATAGGCGGTGCCCGTATCCGGCATGGCGCCCACCCAGCGAATGGCAGTCAGGGCGCTCAAGGCAGGCTCCAGCTGTAGCCGGTCAACCCGCAGCCGCTTGGCCAGGGCCATGGCAGGCAGGCCACGCTGTGCCTGGGCGCGCACCGGCTCCAGCACGGCAAGGGTCTCCAGCGCCAGCTCCAGCTTCCAGCCCGGCTGGCGCAAATCACGGCTGGTGCCAGCCAGCAGGCTGGGCACATACGCAGCCACCACGGCACCCAGCAAGAAAATCACCCAGCAGGTGTAAATCCAGATCAGCAAGATGGGCAGCGTGGCAAACGTGCCATAAATGGCGGAATACGTGGGCACGGTCGACAGGTACAAGCCCAGCACCGTTTTGGCCACGGCCATGCCCGCCGCCACAAACAGCCCCCCTGCCCACGCATGGCGCCACTTGACGGGCGTGTTGGGCACAAAGTGGTAGAGCGCCGCCATGGCGGCAGACAGCAGCAAAAATTCCAGCGAATTAAAGCCCATCTGCACGCTCTCCGGCAGCACCGCCACCAGCCCGCGCGAGGCCGACAGCACGTACGACGTGGTGGCAATGCTCAGGCCCATGAGCAAGGGGCCGAAGGTCAGCACGCCCCAATAAATCAGCAGGCGCTGCCCCAGCGGGCGCATACGCTGCACGCGCCAGATGTGGTTCAGCGTCTTGTCCATGGTCAATATCAGACTCACCACCGTCAGCAGCAAAAAGGCCAGACCCACAATCCCGAGCTGACTCGCCTTGCTGGTGAACTGCATCAGGTAGTCCATCACCTGCTCAGCAATCTCCACCGGAATCAGGCTGTCCACCAGCCAGCGCTGCAGGGTGGCTTGCAAACGCCCAAAACTGGGAAACGCCGTAAACACCGCCAGCAGTACGGTAAAAAATGGCACCAGCGCCAAAAGCGTGGTGAAGGTCAGGCTGCTGGCCGTCAAGCCCAGCTGGTCTTCACTGAAACGGGCTTTGAGCGTGTGCAAGGTGTTGCGCCAGGGGAAAGACTGCAAGGTTTGTCGCAATTGGCGCGCGCGCAGTCGGGCACGGTGAATAGTCAGTGGCATGGGTCGTATGATGCCACCCCAATGAATTCCACAAGCAACACCCTTCCGGGCAGCGACGTCGCTGCCACCCGCTGGCTGGCCGTTGGCAGCCTGCTGGGCCTGATTGTTCTGAGCCTCTGTTGGGAGCTGTGGCTTGCGCCGCTGCGCCCCGGAGGGTCTTGGATGGTGCTCAAAGCCCTGCCGCTGTGCATTCCGCTGGTGGGCTTGCTCAAGCACCGCATGTACACCTACCGTTGGGTCAGCCTGGTGGTGTGGCTGTATTTCACCGAAGGGGTGGTGCGCGCCTGGAGCGACAAGGCCCCCAGCAACTACCTGGCCATGGTGGAAGTGGCCCTGTGCCTGCTGCTGTTTGTGGCCTGCGCGCTGCATGTGCGCTGGCGCCAAAAAGCCGCCAAAGCTGCCATCGCAGCGGCCCAAACCTGAGTCAATCCTGCACCATGCCCGGTTGCTGCGCCAGCTGCAGCACCTGCTGGCGCAAGGCGTTGCACAGCAACTGCGCTGCGGGTGAAAGCGCGCGGCGCGGGCGCTGAATCAGCAAGGTGCGGCGCACAATCTGCGGCGTATCCAGCACCCGAAAACCCAATGCCCCGCGCGCCGGGTGCTGGGCGGTCAGCGCTGGAATCAAACTCACCCCCAGCCCTTGGCGCACGGCATCAAACAGCAAGGCAGGGTTGGAGACACGCAGCGGTGTCTGCAACACATTGGCTGGCATGCCGGGTGCAGCCGCCAGCAACTGGCTGATGGCCGTATCCGTGGTCAAGCCCACAAAGGGCAGGTGCGCCAGATCTGGCGCTTGGAGGGTGGGCCGGTGCAGCAGCGGCTCCTCGGCGCATGCCACCAGCCCCATGCGGTCACTGAGCAAGGGCTGGATGAACAGCTCCGCCCCTGCGGGGTGGGCCGCCCCCACACCAAAATCCACCCGCCCATCGCGCACCCGCTGGGCAATGCCTTCGGCACTGTCTTCCGTCAACTCCACTTCAATACCGGGATGCTGCGCGCGCAACTGGGGCAGCACCGGCAGCAACAGCACAGCCAATACCGACGGGGCGGCAGCAATCCGTACCTTGCCCCTGCGCAAAGCGGCCAGGTCGCTCAGGTGCTGCACCCCCTGTTCCAGCGTTTCAAACGCTTGGCGCACATCCTGCAAAAAGGCTTGACCCGCGCTGGTCAGTCCCACGGTGCGCGTGGTGCGGTCAAACAGGCGCATGCCCACTGCCTCTTCAAGCTGGCGAATGGATTCGGACAGGGCCGACTGCGTGAGACACAACTCACGCGCCGCAGGTGCAAAAGCGCCTTGGCGCGCGACCTCGTCAAACGCGCGCAGCTGGCGCAGGCTGAGATTGTTCGGAAAAACTGGCATAACGCAGCAATTTATTTCAATTGTTTGTGCCCTTGCAATCCCCTAGGCTTAAGACTTTGCCGCTGCTTCCTCCCTGCCGCGCTGCGCAGGCTTAGGATGCGGTCTGTTTTCCCCCTGGCTTTTTTGCACTGGCGCCACCAACGGCTGCCCGCTCACCATGACTTCCACTGCTTTGCTCTCCACTTTGCGCCAGATTGTTGGCGATGCCCATGTCCTCACCGAAGGCGATTTGAGCGCTTACGAACAAGACTGGCGCAAACGCGTGCACGGCAAAGCCCTGGCCATCGTGCGCCCGGGCACCACCCAGGAAGTGGCCGCCGTGGTCAAGGCCTGTGCGGCCGCCGGGGCCAGCATCGTGCCCCAGGGCGGCAACACCGGCCTGTCCGTGGGCTCCACCCCCGACGGCTCGGGCCAGCAGGTGGTGCTGAACCTGCAGCGCATGCAGGCCGTGCGCCAGCTGGATGCCGACAACCTGACCGTGACCGTCGAGGCGGGCGTAATCCTGCAGACCCTGCAGGAAACGGCAGACAAGGCGGGCTTTCTGTTCCCCCTGTCGCTGGCAGCCGAAGGCAGCTGCACCATCGGCGGCAATCTGGGAACGAACGCTGGCGGCACGCAGGTGCTGCGCTACGGCAATGCACGCGAGCTCTGCCTGGGGCTGGAAGTCGTCACCCCCCAAGGCGAGGTCTGGGATGGCTTGAGCGGCCTGCGCAAAGACAACACGGGCTACGACCTGCGCGACCTATTCATTGGCAGCGAGGGCACGCTGGGCATCATCACTGCGGCCACGATGAAGCTGTTCCCCCAGCCTGCCGCCCAGCTCACGGCCTTTGCCGCCGTACCCAGCATGGAGGCCGCCGTGCGCCTGCTGGGCTTGGCGCACCAGCACCTGGCAGCTGGCCTGACTGGCTTTGAAGTGATGGGGCGATTTGCGCTGTCGCTGGTGGTCAAACACATGCCGCAGCTGCGCGTGCCGTTTGCCGACATGGCCGATGCGCCCTACTGCGTGCTGCTGGAGAACTCTGACAGCGAGTCCGAAGCCCATGCCCGTGCGCGCTTTGAGCACCTGCTGGAGCTGGCGTTGGAAGACGGCTGCGTGCTGGATGCCGTGGTGGCCGAAAGCATGGCGCAGGCGCATGAGCTGTGGCACATCCGCGAGAGCATTCCGCTGGCCCAGGCCGAAGAGGGCCTGAACATCAAGCACGACATCTCCATCCAGGCCTCCAAGATTCCGGCGTTTGTCGAGCACGCGGATGCCGTTTTACAGCGCGAGATTCCCGGTGTGCGCCTGGTCAACTTTGGCCACCTGGGCGACGGCAACCTGCACTACAACGTGCAGGTGCCCGAAGGCCAGGACGGCAAGGCTTTCCTCAACGACAAAGAAGACCTGGTGAACACCTTGGTGTATGACGCCGTCGCCCAGTTTGGGGGCTCGTTCTCGGCCGAACATGGTGTGGGCGCGCTCAAGGCCGACAAGCTGGCAAAGTACAAATCGCCCGTGGCACTGGGCATGATGCGCGCCATCAAGCAGGCGCTCGACCCGCAAGGGCTCATGAACCCCGGTTGCGTGCTCAAGGCCTGAGCCCCCTGCCTTTCCCAGCAAAAACGCCACGCTCTAACGTGGCGTTTTTTATGGGGCAGGACTGGGCGTTGTTTAACCCTTGGCTGCGCTCTTTTGGTTGTCGAGCATGACCTGCACTTCAGCCGGCCAGGGCACATCGATGTGGCTGGGGTCCCGGTACTCCGTGGCCTTGCCCTCGTGCAGCATCCAGACGCGCACCGCATTTTTGGCCGCATCCACCACCACGGCCGCCGCCTCGGTCCCGCCTTCGTGCGGGCGATTGCCGGTGATGAACCAGCGCCCGCCCTCTTCGCTCAAGGGACTCACGGTACGCAGATTGGCCAGCAGCGTGGAATAGTCTTTGCCCAGCATCTGCTTGAGGCGTTCGGCCAGCACGCCTTGTTCAAGAAAACTCAGATTGCTGTCGCTGGGGTAGGTGCCCACGTATTGCTTGAGCTCGCCCAGCGGCGAAGCATCGGCACTAGGCTGTGCATGGCTGGGCAGGGCTTGCGCGTTTTGCGCGCTTTCAGCCACCAACGCGGCATCAGCGCCCAAACCATGCACGGCATCGGTGGCGGCATCGGCAGGTTTAGCGCTGGGTGTTGCACGGGGCTCGGCCTTGGGCAGGGGCGGCGCGGCGGGCTCGCAAGCGGCCAGCACACCGGCCACAGTGATCAAACAGATGGTGTGCCAGGGGCTGAGCATTGCTTTTTTCATAAAAACTCTCCACATATCCAATAAAAAACATAGCTAACTTGCTTTGTTAGACATAAGAAAACATTTGTTTTCACTACCATTCCACGGCACATTGTTAGAAAAGCATCGAGTCTTGTCTGTCCTCCAATGTCCTAAACACACAAGATACAAATTAGTAATAAAAAACCAAATCTTTATTCAAAACAATCCTCGGCGAAAATGGCATTTTCAGATTGCGTGGACAATTGATTCCACTTCGCACTTATCAGCGAAGTCCCTCGAGGAAATTCGATATGCCACGCATACCAAAAAATCCGCAAGATCCCCTAAAGCACTTCAGTCAAGATTCAGCCTCAGTTCGTTTAACTGCGCTGTTTGTTACACGTGCACATCTCATCTTGTCGGGTACTGCTGCACTTATTTACTCAGTAGCTTCAGCAGTTCGAGTGTTTTCCGCCTAATTCAAAGAAATTGCTAATGACAACAACAAACCGCCCAGTTCGTTCGCAATACGAAGACTTTATGCGCCATGTGTACGAGCATGGTGTGAGCAAGGGTGACCGCACCGGCACCGGCACCCGCAGCGTGTTTGGCCACCAGATGCGCTTTGACCTGTCCGAAGGCTTTCCGCTGGTGACCACCAAGAAGGTGCACCTCAAATCCATCATCCATGAGTTGCTGTGGTTCCTGCGTGGCGACAGCAACGTCAAATGGCTGCAAGAGCGCGGCTGCACCATCTGGGACGAATGGGCACGCGCGGACGGCAGCCTTGGCCCCGTGTACGGCGTGCAATGGCGCAGCTGGCCCAAGGCCGATGGCAGCCACATCGACCAGATCAGCGAAGTGGTCAAACAACTCAAGACCAACCCGGACAGCCGCCGCATTATCGTCAGCGCCTGGAACGTGGCCGATCTGGACCAGATGGCGCTGATGCCCTGCCACGCCTTCTTCCAGTTCTACGTGGCCAACGGCAAACTCAGCTGCCAGCTGTACCAGCGCAGCGCCGACATCTTTTTGGGCGTGCCCTTCAACATTGCCAGCTACGCGCTGCTGACCCACATGCTGGCGCAGCAGTGTGACCTGGAAGTGGGCGACTTCATCTGGACGGGCGGCGACTGCCACATCTACAACAACCACTTCGAACAGGTGGCAACGCAACTGAGCCGCCAGCCATTTGCCTACCCCACGCTGCACATCAAGCGCAAGCCTGACTCCATCTTCGACTACGAATTTGAAGACTTCGAAGTGCTGGGCTATGAGCACCACCCCGCCATCAAAGCCCCGGTGGCTGTGTAAACCGCCACAAAAATAAGAGCCGCCAGCGCTTGATATTCATAGACTTCAGATACAAAACCATCCAAAGTCTATAAATAGTCAGCGCAAGCAGCTCTCTTTTTAGATAGTACAGAGATTGCAGCCCATGGCCATTCACCTGATTTACGCCCGCGCCGCCAATGGCGTGATTGGTTTGAACAACACCATGCCCTGGCACCTGCCCGAGGACTTGGCCCATTTCAAGCAACTGACCAACGGCAACCCCGTGGTCATGGGCCGCAAGACGTGGGATTCGCTGCCCGAGCGCTTTCGCCCCTTGCCAGGGCGCACCAATATCGTCGTCACGCGCAACACCGACTGGAGCGCCGAAGGCGTGGTGCGCGCCAGCAGCTTGGAAGAAGCTTTGCATGTGGGCGCGCAACATGGCGACACCGTCTGGGTGATGGGCGGCGCGCAGATTTACGCCCAAGCCTTGCCGCTGGCCGATGTGGTGGAAGTGACCATCATCCACAAAGACTTTGAGGGTGATGCATTTGCGCCAGAGTTGGGCCCTGAATGGGTGGAGGGCGAACGCCAAGACCTGATCAGTGCCAAAGGCTTGCCCTTTAGCTTTGTACGTTTCACCCGCAAGCGCTAAACCTTTTACCCTGCTGAGCCCAGCATGCGTCATACACGTTACATGCTCAGGGTGAAGACGGGTTGACGACATTGCTGCATTGCAACAATATGGAACGCCCGTGCATTTCTTACGGGCGTTTTTTCGTTGAAAGCCACTGCCGCCATGAGCCTTATCCAGCCCCTGCCCCCCGGCCCGCTTGACATCGTGGGAGACATCCACGGTGAGCTGTCTGCCTTGCAGGACTTGGTGCGCCATTTGGGCTATGACGAAGATGGCCGCCACCCGCAGTCCCGCACGCTGGTGTTTGTGGGCGACTTTGTCGATCGTGGGCCCGACAGCCCCGGCGTTGTGAGCTTGGTGCAGCGTTTGGTCGAGAGCGGCCACGCCAGTGCGATTGCTGGCAACCACGAAATCAACCTGCTGCGCCACGACCCCAAAGACGGCGCTGGCTGGTTCTTTGAAGAGCGTGTGGCCAGCGACACGGCCAAATACAGCCAATTTGTTCGCGCCACCAACACCTTGCAGCGTGCGCGCATTGAAGCCTTCCTCAACAGCCTGCCGCTGGGGCTGGAGCGCGAAGACCTGCGCGTCATTCACGCTGCCTGGCATGCGCCAGATATCGCCAAAGCACGTGCCATGCCCCTGGGCAGCGCCCGTGCGGAATATGACCGCTGGGAGCAGCAGGCCGCCCAGGTCGCCGCGCAGCTGCGCATTGCCGACCGCATGGCCGAAGAAAAAAACATTTGGCCGCACAGCCTGGAAGATGGCGAACGCTGCCCACCGTTTTTGCAGGCGCACTGCGACAACGAGCTCAACAAAGCCCTGATCAACCCGTTGAAAGTACTGACCTGCGGCTTGGAGCGCCAAACCCCCGAGCCATTTTTTGCGGGCAACAAATGGCGCTTTGTGGAACGCGTGGCTTGGTGGAACAACTACAGCGAGGCCACCCCCGTGGTGGTGGGGCATTACTGGCGCTCGACCTTGCCCGCACAAACCACCCACGAAGGGCTGTTTCGCAGCGTCAGCCCTTACGCCTGGCATGGCCAGCATGGCAATGTGTTTTGCGTGGACTACTCGGTGGGCGCGCGCGCTCAGGCACGCACCTTCAGTCGCCCGCATGCGCACATGAAACTGGCAGCCCTGCGCTGGCCCGAGCGCACCCTGGTGTTCGATGACGGCAGCACCCACACCACCACCGGCTTTCAGCAAGAGCGCACGCCTGCTGTGGCCTGAGATTGCACCACCCATAGGCCGAAAAAAAGCCACCTCACGGCAATGAGGTGGCTGTCAATTAACAAGCGTATCGGGCAAACCCCACCCGATGTGCGAAATATACACAAATTTCAGTAATTACCGAAATTTGAAAAACTAAATTTGTAAGCACACGTTTTGGGGGAATGGCCCACAAGCACGCCCGTAAATGCGAATGATTTCATGGTCATTCGCCCGGGGGCTGCATGCACTTTTACAATCGACTTCAATCGCAGCCCACCCTGTGCGCTGCAGAGCCCTTCACACCAGCCGCACACCATGCCGCTGGTCGCACGATAAAAAAATCATCACCTGCAATTTGAATCGCTGTCTCACCATGAATCACGGCAGCGCCATAAGCACCCTCTATCTCGCATCCAAACCCAAAATTTTTCTCAGGCGGTATCAATCTTCTTCACTGTGGTACACCAATTTGGAGTAGCTAGCAACGGTGATTGACTTGTTCTCTCGGCAAGTGATTGGCTGGGCAACCGGGAGTCGCATTGATACACAGTTGCCTTTGGATGCCTTGCATATGGCTATCTGGCGCAGAAGGCCGCGAGAGACTGTCATCGTTCATTCAGACCAAGGCTGCCAATTTACGAGCCATGAGTGGCAGCGGTTCTTAGCCAGTCACAACTTGCAGCCCAGCATGAGCAGGCGAGGCAACTGTCATGACAACGCTGTGGCAGAAAGCTTCTTCCAATTACTGAAACGGGAGCGCATCCGCAAGCACGTCTATGCAACCAGGCAAGAAGCACGCAGCGATATGTTTAGCTACATTGAGATGTTTTACACCCCCATCCGCAGACATTCGTCTGCGGATGGCCTGTCTCCCATAGAGTTCGAGAGACGCAATTCTGTGAGGCAAGCAGCTATCTAGGAAAAGCTGGTCGATTCAACCTGCAGTGATTAATTTCCGTTAATTTTCAATGTATTCAGGGGCCCATCGCTCTTATTTTTATTACCCCCGTATCGGCACAACGCTCGTCACATGTTCGTCGCTGCCACCACTTGCGCCATGTCGGTCAGCCCCTCTAGCGCTTTTTCTATCCCGTCTTGGCGCAGGGTGTGCATGCCAGCCGCCAAAGCTGAATGGCGGATGTCCGACGCTGGTGCCCGGTGGCGGATGTGCTGGCGGATGGTATCGTCGCTGAGCATGAGTTCATGGATACCCAGTCGCCCGTGGTAGCCATTGCCGTCACACTGTGGGCAACCCACGCGTCGCCAAAGGCGCAGTTCGCCCTGCGCGTTACCGTGTGTCTGGCGCCAGCGCGCTACCAGCGCTTGGCGCAATTCGGGCGTGTTGCTTGCGCCGCTACTCAGGTACTGCGATGCCAGATCCGTCAGCGACTGTTCATCGATCACATGCGGCTCGCGGCAGGCCGTGCACAGGCGACGCACCAAGCGCTGCGCGAGGATGGCCAGCAGTGAATCTGAGAAGTTGAAAGGGTCTAGACCAATCTCAAGCAGCCGTGCGATGCTCTCGGGTGCCGAGTTGGTGTGCAAAGTGGACAGCACCAAGTGCCCAGTCAGCGAGGCTTCAATCGCAATGCGTGCGGTTTCCTCGTCGCGCATTTCGCCAATCATGATTGTGTCCGGGTCGGCGCGCAGGAAAGTACGCATGGCGGCGGCAAAGGTCCAGCCAATGCGCGGATTCACCTGCACCTGGCGCAGGCCTTCCTGTGTGATCTCGATGGGGTCTTCAGCCGTCCAGATCTTGCGGCCTGCAATATTGATGTCGCTGACCACCGAGTGCAGCGTGGTTGTCTTGCCGCATCCGGTGGGCCCACATACCAATATGAGTCCATAACTTTTCTGCACCACTTGGCGCAAGATCTTCAGGTTGGATTGGCTCAGACCGATCTTGTCCAGCGGCAGGGGCTTGGCACCGGCCAGCAAGCGAAGCACCACATCCTCCAGCCCGTGTGAGGTCGGCACCGTGACCACACGCAACTCCACCGGGGGGCCTCCAAAACGGGCAAAGTTGATCTTCCCATCTTGCGGCTTGCGGTGCTCGGAAATGTCCATGTTGGCCATGATCTTGATGCGCGCCACCATCGCGAAGCGATAGCGCGCAGGCAGCACCAGGTAGGGTGTGAGGTCGCCATCGATGCGCAAGCGCACGCGCACATTGCTCGGTGCTGGCTCGGTTTCGATGTGAATGTCAGACGCGCGGTGCTGGATCGCCTCGTCAATCACCGAATTGATGAGCCGCACTAGCGTGTTGTCCGATTCGCTGATCACATCGGCGTGGTCGGCCTCCACATCAGGCAGCGCATTAGTCAGGCTGTTCAGCAGATCTTGCGAAGTCGCACGTGCACTTGATGCAGCGCTGCCCGGATCGTTGGGACGAGTGCGATAGGCCTTGTGGATGGCGGGCATCAGCGTTCCCGGCGCAGCCCGCAGCGCGATGAGTCTGCGCTGGGTCAGAAACCGCAACTCGCTGAGCAGCTCGCGGTCGCTAGGGTCAGCCATCAGCACCACCAGCGCGTCGTCACGGGCCAGCAGTGGCAGCACAGATTCACGCTCTGCCAGTGTACGGGGCACCAAAGCGATAGCGGCAGGTTCGGACGCTATATCACCCGGATGCACGGTGTAATCGCCCAACCATGTGGCAATTACTTGGCACAACTGCTCTTGGGTCAATGCCCCGCTTCCCACCAAAATTTGCCCAATCTTGCGATAAATCCCTTCATTGCGCTCCTGGCGCTGTATGCGCAGGCCAGCCTCCAACTCAGTTGCAGACACCAAGCCCGCTTGGACAGCAGCCTCCACAGGGCATCTGCATTGATGGGTCGGACGCTGGGGTTGGGCGCGGTCGGCAAAGGGGCGGCAGCTAATTCGGTCATAAATAATCAAAGACGTTCGCTACAAGGTCAAGGCTTGACCAGTCACCAATGGATGTAGTTGGCATAGACCTATGCAGCAGTTAGGCTGTAACTGATGGTAAGCCCCTAATCATGCCGTGGCCGTCCCCTGTGTGCAGCAATCGCGTTATCGCACACATTCTTGAGCCCAAAAACCACTGTTTCATTGCTTGCAATACCCTTTCTGCAACCTGGTGCGGGTGCTCCATGAGGGGTATCGCTTGGAGAATGCAGTCGGTGAATCACACCGGCTTAGTTGGAAACTCACTGCATGAGAGGATTGAGCCAGTGACACTAAAGCTAGCTTTGTGACTTCCCTTTGGGCTCAACTCTATAACTGTTCAGACAACACTGTATGCAACTGCAAACCCAAGAGGAGATGCGTAACGATCCGCAGCAGCGTCGGTGCATGATTCGCGGGTTATTCCACGAGTACATCAACATGTATGCCTCCAGGGATGACCGCCTCACGACACGCTTTAGTCAGAACTTCACGGGTTTCACCGGCAGCTGGGGGCGGCTGATCCAGGATCACGACGAGTGGATCCGCATCACCCGGCAAGATTTTGAGCAGGTGTCAGGCCCCATTCGCATGGAAGTGAACGACGTCTCGCTGCAGGACCTCTGCAATGAGGTGGTCTCTGTCGCTGCGACTTTGCGCATTCACCTGCCCGATGACGCCGATTTAATGGCCAACCATGTGACGAGGCTGGTGCTGGTATTTCTCCTGGAAGCGGGCGCATGGATGATCACGCATTGCAGCTATTCCGTGCCGTTCCATGGCGCAAACGACGATGAAATCTACCCAATCAGGAGTCTGCAGCAGGAGAACCGCGCTTTGCAGGCACTGGTGGCCGAGCGCACGCGGGCGCTGCAAGAGAGCCAAGCGTTTTACCGCCTGCTCACGGAAGATGCGGAAGACGTGCACTGGCAGATGGACCGTGATTTCATCGTCACCTATATCAGCCCGGCGGATGAGCGCCTACGCGGCTTTCAGGCGGCTGAGGTGGTCGGGCGCCCGGTATTTGATCTACTTACCGAAGAGGCGGGCGCACTGGTCAAGCACGCGATCAATCTCAGCGCACAAAAAGCGCTACCGGCGGGCCCAATCCGCTTTCGCAAGTTTGAGATCCAGCAGCTTTGCAAGGATGGCAGCCTCGTCTGGGGTGAGGTACTGGTCAAGCCCGACCTGAACGCCAAGGGCGAGGTGGTTGGATACCACGGCATCACGCGCAATGTCACCGAGCGCAAGCGCCTGGAGGAGCAAGTGCGCCAGCTGGCGTTCCACGACACACTCACCCAACTTGCCAATCGCCGGCTGCTGCTGGAGCACCTGGATCAGGCGATGAGAGAGAGCAAGCGCAGCCACTACTATGGCGCAGTGATCTATCTTGATCTGGACAATTTCAAGCCCCTCAACGACACACACGGCCACGGCATGGGCGACCTGCTGCTGATTGAGGTGGGTTCACGCCTCAAGGGTTGTGTGCGTGGCGCCGATACCGTGGCACGTATCGGTGGCGACGAATTTGTGGTGCTGCTACGTACACTGTCCCAGCAGCAAGATGAAGCACATGTGCAAGCCATCTCCGTGGCAGAGAAAATTCGTGCCCGCTTGGCGGAGCGCTATGTGCTTCAACCTACCCCAGCCGTTTCGACCATTGAGCATGCGTGCACATGCAGCATTGGTGTAGCTCTGTTTCGCGGGTGTGATGAGACTCTAGATAGTTTGATGGAAAGGGCCGATCAGGCGATGTACCAGGCCAAGGAAAACGGGCGCAACCGCGTGCAGCTTGCGGAGAATACAAAATAAATCCGGGGAGGCTTTTGCAGAAGTCTGCTCATGACCTGAAAGCTATCTAGAAAAAGATGGTCGATTCACTTACTAGTTCAGCAGATGTAGCAAAAAAGCCTTCATTAGTCACTCTGTGACTTGTTTTTATCAGGTAGCGAGGTGGTTAGCCAGGATCAAAAATCTGACCACTCCCCTGCTATCAGTCGCACCAAATAAGGATTCTTTTAGAAAATGAAGATTGCCACCTGGAACATCAACTCCCTGAACGTACGTCTGCCGCAGTTGCTGGACTGGCTGCAAGCCAACCCGGTCGATGCGATTGGGCTGCAAGAGCTCAAGCTCACGGATGACAAATTTCCCTTCATGGAGCTGCAAGCTGCTGGCTACCAAGCCGTGTGCCATGGTCAAAAAACCTACAACGGCGTCGCCATCCTGAGCCGCCACCCCATGCGTGATGTGGTGCGCAACATCCCCGGCTTGGACGATGAGCAAGCCCGTGTGATTGCGGCCACGCTGGACACACCGCAAGGTGAAGTGCGCCTGATCAACTGCTACTTTGTGAATGGCCAAGCCCCTGATTCGGACAAATTTGTCTACAAACTGCGCTGGCTGTCTGCTTTGGAAGCCTTTGTGAAGGCGCAAATGGCCCAGCACCCGCAGCTGGTGCTGGTGGGTGACTTCAACGTGGCGCCCGAAGACCGCGACTCGTATGACCCCGAAGGCCTGCGCGGCACCATCCACCACACCCCGCAAGAGCGGGCACACTTTCAGGCGCTGCTGGATATGGGCCTGACCGATGCCTTCCGCATGTTTGATCAGCCCGAGAAAAGCTTCTCCTGGTGGGACTACCGCATGCTGGGTTTCCAGAAGAACCGGGGCCTGCGCATTGACCATATCTTGGTCAGCCCCGCGCTCAAGGCCCGCACCACGGCCTGCGTGGTTGACCGCGCACCGCGCAAAAACAAGCAACCCAGCGACCATGCCCCCGTGGTCGTCACCCTGGGCTAAGTCCATCCACAAGCCGCTGCACCAGCGGCTTTTTTGTGCGCTGCCGCTGACAGCAGCACGCCGCGCTTCATTGGTTTTACCGTGCCCCGTTTTACGCCCCTTCACAACGCAGCTTTGCGCCAACCCGGTTTTCTGCCCTTTTTGACAGCCCGCATGCTGGGTATGTTTGCCCAGCAAATGCAAGCCGTGGTGGTGGCATGGCAGGTGTATGGCATTACCCGCGATCCCATCTCTTTGGCCTATGTCGGTTTGGCGCAGTTTCTGCCCATGCTCTTGCTGCTGATTCCTGCGGGGGATCTGGCCGACCGTATCAGCCGCAAACGCATGCTGGCAGCCAGCTGGAGCGTGGCCGCCCTGTGCGCAGCCCTGCTGCTGTGGCTGAGCACTTTGGGCGAGCATGGCGTGGGCGGCATCTACGCCGTGCTGGTGCTGTTTGGCTGCAGCCGCGCGTTCACCGGGCCCGCCATGCAAAGCCTGCTGCCGCAGATCGTGCCGCGTGAACATCTGGCCCAGGCTTTGGCCACCAACAGCATGCTCATGCGCAGCGCCGCCATTGCCGCCCCGTACTGGGTGGCGTGCTGTTTGGGCTGGGCGGCGGTGAACTGACCTATGCCGTGTGCGCCATCGCATTGGCCCTGGCCGTGCTGCTGCTGTGGCGCGTGCCCGTGAAGTACGCCGCCCCGCGCCAAGTGCTGGAAGGCACGATGTGGCAGCGTGCAGCAGACGGTTTCCACTTCATCCGCAGCCGCCCGATTGTGTTGGGCACCATCTCGCTGGACTTGTTTGCCGTGCTGCTCGGGGGCGTGGTCGCCTTGCTGCCCGTCTACGCCAAGGAGGTGCTGCACACCGGCCCCGAAGGTCTGGGCCTGCTGCGCTCGGCCATGGCGGGCGGTGAAGTGCTCATGGGCCTGTGGCTCAGTGCCCGCCCCATTCAGCGCCACGTGGGCAAGGTGATGTTCGCTGCAGTCGCCGTGTTTGGCTTGGCCAACTTGGTGTTTGCGCTGTCGCACTGGTTCTGGCTGTCCATGACCATGCTGGCGCTGGCAGGTGCGGCCGATATGGTGAGTGTGTACATCCGCTCGGCCCTGGTGCAATTTTCAACGCCCGACACCATGCGCGGGCGCGTGAATGCGGTGAACATGCTGTTCATCAGCTCCAGCAATGAACTGGGCGAGTTTCGAGCGGGGTCCATGGCTGCCGCTTTAGGCGCTGTGCCCGCCGCCATAGTCGGCTGCCTGTGCACCTTGGGCGTGGTGGGCACCTGGATGCGGGTGTTCAAGCCCTTGCGTGATGTGGACCGGCTGGAAGATGCCAGTGCCAGTGCCAGTGCCAGTGCCAGTGCCAGTGCCAGTGCCAGTGCCAGTGCCAGTGC